>DASZOO010000201.1:0-4372 GCA_035550775.1 Actinomycetota bacterium
CGGCACGATGTACCAGCTCGGCACCGCCACCGGGAAGTTCCCCGCCGTCACGATCGCCGCCACGCCGACCGGCACGCGGAACGTGAACAGCTGCTTGTCGGGCAGCTCGCTCGGCACGGTCTGGCCGTAGAGCCGCCGACCCTCCGACAGGAAGAACGAGCAGGTGTCGACGACCTCCTGCACCTCGCCCCGTGACTCACGGATCGGCTTGCCGATCTCCCTCGTGATCAGGAGCGAGAGCCGCTCGAGGTTCTCCTCGACGAGCCGGCCGAACCGCTGGACGACCCGGCCGCGGGTGGGCGCAGGGGTAGAAGCCCACCCGGGCTGGGCCCGCCCGGCGACCTCGCATGCGTGCACGAGCGTGTCGGCGTCACCGAGCGCCGCCTCGCCGATCACGTCGTCGAGCGCGGCCGGGTTCGCGATCGTGAGGGTGCCGCCCGGTGCGCCCTCGACGGGCGCGCCGCCCACCAACGACCGGATCGTGCGCATGGGGCGATGCTACGACGCGCCACGCCCGCGTACCGCACGGTCAACCGGCCTCGTGCTCGTTCCGATGCCTCCGTCATGGGGAACCCGAAGCTCACGGCCGGACTCGCCTGCGTGCTCATCGCCGCCGCCGGGGCGGTCGGCGCGTTCACGACGATCACCCGGGCCGGACCACCGACAGGATCGGAGAACCCCCCGAGTGAGACGGCAGCGTCTGTGCCGATCGTCACGCGCAGTGTGCCCCGGTACGGCGACTGCGGCGCCTACGACGGTGAGGGCGTCGAGTCCGTGCCGTGCTCGGACCGCCGGGCCAACGTCGAGGTCGGGGCCCGGAAGGCACTGGGCGACCCGACCGCCACCTGCCCGCTCTACGACCGCAGAACCGTGCTCGCGACCTCCGCCGGCGTGGGATCGCTGTACGTGTGCTGGGTGCCCATCGGGGGCGGTCCATCGCGCGATCGTGGCGCCCCCGACCTCCTCGAAGCGACCGCCACGGAGCCGGAGCTCGTCGCGGGAACGTGCGGCGACGTCCACGACCAGCACGTGCACGCGCCGCTGTCGTGCGCCGACGAGCGAGCCGACGGCGTCGTGACCGCTTCGGCGGACGACGCGACCCGGTGCCCGGGCGGCACGCTGCTCGCGGTGCCGGCCTCGACCGGCCGCGTCGTGTGCTGGGGTGCGCGCTGAGTCCGAGCCTTACACGCGTGGTTGGATCTGTTGCACGGCCCAGCCGTTGCCGTCGGGGTCGCTGAAGAAGACGAACGACCCCCAGTCGAAGTCCTGCACGTCGGTCACGTCGACCCCGCGCCCCGCGAGCTCGGATCGGGCTGCCTCGATGTCGTCGACCACGAGCTGCAGGCCGCCGACCGACCCCGGCTGCTTGTCGGACAGCCCGGTGCCGAACGCGATCGAGCAGGCCGATCCGGGAGGGGTGACCTGCACGAACCGTAGGTCGTCGCTGACCGTGTGGTCGTGGTCGAGATGGAAGCCCGCTCGCTCGACGTAGAAGTCCTTCGCGCGGTCGACGTCGGAAACGGGCACGTTCACGAGTTCCAGCTTGAAGTCCACCATGAAGGCCAGACTAGCCATCCCCGCCGACAGGCGCGCTTGACACATGCCGATATAGACATATATGGTCCTCGCATGGCACGCGCCGCGACGACGACCGATGCGTTCAACGCCGTGGCCGAGCCCCGGCGGCGGCAGATCCTCGACGTGCTCGCGACCGGCGAGCGACCCGTGAACGACCTCGTGACCCGGCTCGGTCTCCCGCAACCGGCGGTGTCCAAGCACCTCCGTGTGCTGCGGGACGTGGGATTGGTGGATGTGCGCGGTTCGGGCAGGCAGCGGATCTACCGGCTCGACGGACGCTCGCTCAAGCCCATCCACGACTGGGTGAAGCCGTTCGAACGCCTGTGGGAGGAGCGCTTCGCCCTGATCGACGAGGTGCTGGAAGAACTCGAGGACGAGGAGGAAGCAGATGGCGATGAGGCATAGCGGCCCGGCCGTGGTCACGCTCCCGACGCCGACCCAGATCGTGATCACTCGGACGTTCGATGCGCCGAAGCATCTGGTCTGGAAGGCCTACACGACCCCCGAGCTCATCGAGCGCTGGTGGGCCGGCGAGCGTGGCGTCGTCACGAGTGCCGAGGTCGACCTGCGGGTGGGCGGCACGTGGCGGTACGTGATGACGGCGAACGAAGGCTTCGAGGTCGCCTTCCACGGCGAGTTCCGGGAGGTCCTCCCGAACGAGCGCCTCGTCACGACGGAGGTCTACGACACCGGCCCCGGCTCGGAGCACGCCGACGAGTCCATGGCGCCGGTGATCACGACGACGTTCTCCGAGGCGGGGGGTCGCACGGTGTTCACGCAGGTCGCCGACTGCCCCAGCGCCGAGGTCCGCGACATGATCATGGAGTCCGGCATGGAAGCCGGCATGCAGGAGTCGCTCGACCGGCTGGAGGACGTCGCGACCTCACTCGCTTGACCGAGAACCACCTCGAGCCGGACATAGGGGTCGGGCTCCCTCTCGGTCTTCCGCGGCATTGGGCGTCCTCGAAGCGTTTGCTAGCATCGTCCTGCGGGGTGGAGCAGTCCGGTAGCTCGCTGGGCTCATAACCCAGAGGTCGTAGGTTCAAATCCTACCCCCGCGACGAGAGAAACCGCAGCTCAGAGAGGGTGTCGGCCTAGCCGGCACCCTCTGCATTTCGGGCGGATTCCCCCGAAATTCCCCCGTCCCGTGGGGGAACGGCCTCGGAACGGCCGTCGAGCACGCCGGCGATCAGCTCGGCGGCCTCGGCCCCGGATGCGTCGGCGTCGTGCAGGTAGATGTTCGCCGTCGTCGAGATCGAGGCGTGCCCGAGCTGCCGCGATACAACGTCGAGCCGGGCGCCGGCCCCGAGCGCGGCCTCGGCGTAGGAATGCCGAGCGCCGTGGATCGTGATGGGCGGCACTTCCACCGTGCGCACGAGCCGTTTCCACCGGCCGAGCAGCGTTTCGGGCGAGATCACGGCGCCGTCGGCCTCTGTCACGACCCACGCGGCCACCTCGCCGAGGCCGCCGTCGGTGCGCCACGCCGGCCCGAATCGCAGCCGCTCGGCATCCTGATCGGCCTTCCACCGTCGCAGAGCGGCCGCCGTGGTCCGATCGAATCGCACGACGCGACGCCGGCGCGATTTCGTGGTCGGGCGCACGTAGATCCTCGGCGTGCCCTGCACGGCTCGAGGTCGCACGAGCACCTGCCGCGCGACCGTGACGGCGCCGGCGTCGAGGTCGGACCACCTGAGGCCGACCAGCTCACCGCGTCGCAGGCCGGTCGCGAGGGCGAGGCGCCACACGCCGGCGAGCCGGTCGGATGCTGCCGCGTCGAGGAATCGGCGCAGCTCGTCGCTCGACCATGCCGTGCGCTCGATCGAATCGTCGCGGGCCGGCGGATCGACGGCATCGGCGGGATTCGTCGCGATGTGCCGACGGCGCACCGCGTCGCCGAGGGCCTTGTGCAGCAGCACGTGCACGTTCCGCACCGTCTTCCCCCGGAGCGGCTTGCCGCCGCGACCCCCGGAAGCGCGCAGCGTGGCGTACAGGCGATCGAGCGTGCGGGCCGTGACGCGCTGTAGCGGCACGTCGCCGACGTGCGGCACGACGTAGGTGCGAACGTAGGTGTAGTCGGTGTCGCGCGTGTTCGGCGACAGATCGGCAAGCTCGCGAGCCGGCAGCCATTCGTCGAGCAGGTAGTCGGCGAGCGTGAGCCTCGAGGGGCCGCGCGTAGCTGCCTCGGCTCGCATCGGTCACGAGAGCGGCGGCGGCGGCTTTCGCGTCGCGCTCTCGGGTGTACCCGCCGTGCGCGTGTTCGGTGCCGTCGTCGTCGATCGTCGCGACGTACCAGCGCGTGCCTCGAGCACGAGCGCAAACGCGCCTCCCGCGCCGCCGCTTAAGAAAATCCCCTCCTGCTGGAGGAGGGCAGGTGACGGGGTGGTGGGAGCAAGCGCTTAATTGACGGCTCCCCGAAATCCGCGCAGGATTTGCGTCCATGGGCGAGGCGCACGAGGAAATGCTTCGTCACTACGAGCCGGGCGGACTTCTGCCGCGAATCGTGGCGGGGTTGCAAGCTTTCGGCAAGGACCTGGACTCGGTCACGCACGAAGATCTCGCGCCGGCCGACGAGTTTCACTCCGCGGGACGTTCGGCCACGCGCGCATTGGTGGAGCTTGCAAAGATTCCGCCAGGATCGCGAGTGCTCGACGTAGGCAGCGGGTTGGGCGGCCCGGCGCGTTACCTCGCCGCAACTTTGGGTTGCGACGTGACAGGCATCGATCTCTCGCCTGAATTCTGCGGGGTGGCCAACGCCCTTTCTCGGATGACGCGGTTGTCCGATCGCACCCGCTTT
>DASZOO010000202.1:0-8435 GCA_035550775.1 Actinomycetota bacterium
GGCGATCACCACGGCCAGGCGCTCGTCACGGCTCACCGACCGCTCGACCGCCGCGATCAGCGCCTCGCGTGCCGGCAGATCGAGCCCGGCCGACGGTTCGTCGAGCACGAGCATGCGTGGCTCGCCGAACATGGCCCTCGCCAGCAGCACCCGCTGGCGCTCTCCCTGGCTGCAGGTCTCGAAGACACGGTCACGAAGGTGCTCGCATCCGACGTCCGCGAGCCGCTCGACCGCGCGTTCCCGGTCTCGTGTGTCGTAGTCCTGGAACCATGGAGACAGCGCTGATCGCTTGCCCGTGAGCACCACGTCGATCACCCGGAGGTGCGGTGGGAAGAGCTCGGCCAGCGCGTGGCTCGTGTGCCCGATGTCGGGATGCAGGGCCCGGATGTCGCCGCGACCGAACGTGAGCCCCATGACCCGTGCCGAACCCGACGACGGCTGGCGCCGGGCGCCGATGATCGTCAGCAGGGTCGTCTTCCCGCCGCCGTTGGGACCGAGCAGCGCCCACCGTTGGCCGGACTCGATCGTGAGCGACACCGGCCCCAGCACGGGTGCGCCCCCGATGCGCACGACCACGTCATGGAGCTCGACCACCGGATCCTGCGTGTGCGTCATGTGGTGGGGGGCGAACCGGTTCAGCTCCCGGCCCCATCGCCGGCGTCGCCGGTTCGCTCGTCGACCCTCTCGCCCAGCTGCGCGGCCAACTCCCCCGACGCGTGGCTCAGGTGATCGTGGATCGCTCGCCGGGCCGCCTTGGCGTCACCTCGCACGCACGCGTCCAGGATCGCCTGATGCTCGCCGTTGGCTTGGTCCGAGGGCTTACGGCTCGCGACGAACATGTAGATGTACGGGTTGGACGCGTCGCGCAGGTTGTCGATCAGCGAGCTCAGGTGAGGCCGGCGCGCGCATTCATACAGGCGCAGGTGGAACTCGTCGTTCAACCGGAGCCAGCGGCGGGCGTCCGACGTCCGTCGCATGCGATCGATCAGCTCGTCGAGCCCCTTCGCGATCTCGGGCGTCAGCCCCGTGATCGCATGCGTGACGGCGAGCGATTCGAGCACCTCTCGGATCTCGTAGTACTCGAGCAGGTCCTCGGCCGTGGGGTGGAAGACCACGGCCCCACGATGCGGGTCGATGCGCACCAGTCCCTCGGCTTGGAGCTGCGCGAACGCCTCGCGCACGGGGGTGGTGCTCACCCCGAACCGCTCGGCCACCTCGTTCTGCCGGAGCCGGGTGCCGGGTGCGAGGCCACCCTCCTGGATCTGGTCACGCAGCATGCCGGCGACGACCTTCGCGGTCGTGTTCCGGCCCAGCACGGTCTTCGTTTTCGCTCCCATGTCAGCCTCGCGCGTACGTTATCGGATGCATCATCGATCTCCGGGAACCGGTCGCGGGCTCCGAGCGCCCGCGACGTCGAGCACCGCACGGCCCACCACCTCTCCTCGCTCCAGCGCGTCGAAGACGTCGTTGACGTCTTCGAGCGCAGCGACGAGCCCGATGACCGGGCGCACCTGGCCGACGGCGACCAATCGCACGGCGTTCTCCAGGTCGTCACGGTGCGCGAACCGTGAGCCCACCAGCTCGAGCTCTCCGAGGACGAGCCGCGGCGTGGGCACGGTCAGCGCGGTATCGGGCGCGTAGCCGACGCCGACGAGACGTCCACCGGGGCGCAGGAGCCTCTCGGCCATCGTCAGCGTGGGCTCGTGGCCGACGGTATCGATCACGAGGTCCAGCCCTTCCCCACCGGTTCCGTCGAGCGCCTCCTGCACGGCATCGGGGTCGTCGCCTCGCCGCGCGTCGATGCCCAGCTCGCTCGCGCGCTCCAAGGTCGGCTCGTGCAGGTCGTACCCGGCCACCCGGGCACCGGCGCTCACCGCGATCTGTGCGGCATGGATGCCGACACCCCCGAGCCCGAGCACGGCGACGCGCATGCCGGGTCGCACGCCCCCCCTGGTGACCACCGATCGGTACGCCGTGCCCAGTGCGCACGACATCGGGGCCGCCTCCACCGGGTCCACGGAGTCGGGCACCGTGATCAGCCGGCCGAGCGGCACCGCGATGCGTTCCTGGAACCCGCCGGGATGGGTGAAGCCCACCCACGACTCCAGGTCGGAGCAGAGCGTCTCGTCGCCTCGACGGCACGCGGCGCAGCGCCCGCACGGCCAGTAGTGGTAGACCGTGACGAGTTCGCCGGTGCGCATGAGCCCCGGCGGGTTGGTCTCGACCACCCGCCCGGCGATCTCGTGCCCCGGCACGTGCGGGAGCTCGAGCTCGGCGCTGTAGGGCATGAGGCCTCGAGCCGTCTTCATGTCGCTGAAGCACACGCCGCATGCCATGACCTCGAGCAGCGCGTATCCGTGGGGAAGTTCCGGCGCGGCGACGTCGATCGGCGCCAGGGGTTCGTCGTAGGCCGTGACCGCCATGGCTCGCATCAGGCCGCCTCCGAGACCTCGACCACGACCTTCAGGGTCGCCGGACCGCCGCCGCGAGCGAGCACGTCGCCCACGCGCTCCAAGGGCACGCGATCGGTCACGAGCGGCTCGAGGTCGACGGCGCCGGCCGCGACCGCACCGACCGCCGCCCCGACGTCGTCGTCCGTGGCCGCCCGCGGGCTCAGCACGGCGAGCTCCTTGTAGTAGAGCTGGTAGTACGGGAAGGGCCCACCGTCCTCGGTGATCGTGCCGTACGCGAGGATGCGTCCGCCCGGTCGCGCGACGTGCACCGCCACGGCGAGCGTCGCGACGGTTCCAGCGCACTCGATCACGACCGCGCCCCCGCCGCCCGTGATCTCCTGTGCAGCCGTGACGGCCGCCGCGTCGTCGGCCGCGAGGGTGTGGGTCGCGCCCATGCGTTCGGCGAGCGCGCGCTTGGCCGCCGATCGGGTGATGCCCACGATCGGGGAAGCCCCGGCAGCCGACGCCAACTGCACGTGCATCAGCCCGGTCACCCCGAGGCCGATCACCACCACGGGGTCGCCGGCGCCGAAGTCGACCATCGCCTGCCCGTGCATGCAGGTCGAGAGCATCTGGATCGACGGCGCCGCGTGGTCGGAGACGGCGTCGGGTACGACGAACACGTTCTCGCTCGGGACCACGAGGGTCTCCCCGAGTCCGCCGTCGCGGTCCCGGCCCAGGAGCCAGCCCTGCGTACAGAGGTTCTCCCGTCCCTCTCGGCAGCGGTCGCACGAGCCGCAGGCGACGTTGGGGTTGACGAGCACCCGAGTGCCGAGCGGCAGATCGTCGGAGCTCTCCTCGACGAGCCCGACGATCTCATGTCCGATGATGCGCGGGTAGGCGACGGGGATCGTGCCGTGGAAGATGCTCAGGTCGGTCCCGCAGATGCCCACCGTCCGAACGGCGAGCGACGTGTGCCCCGGAGCCGGCGTGGGAGCGACCATCTTCCGGAGCTCGATCCGCTCCGGCGCCTCAAGCACCATGGCTCGCAGGGCGACTCCTTCCCGACGACATCGGCCTCGACCCACTGATGGGACACCGGCAGTGGTTCCGGTCGGCGCGGCCGTCCGGCCACCCCTACCCCGACCATACATAATATACTAAACAGCCGAAGAAGGGAGGCCCGATGACTCGGATCGTCGACCTGTCCCAGGAGATCTACACGGGCATGATGGTCTACCCGGGGCACCTCAAGACCGTCCTGTTCGATCACGCCTCGCATGCGGAGACCGCGCCCAGGTTCGACAGCGGCTTCTCGTTCCAGACCAAGGGATTCCTGATGAACGACAACGGGCCGACGCACGTCGACTCGTTCAGCCACCTCGACCCCGACCCCTCCGCGCAGACGATCGACGAGATGCCCCTGGAGCTGTTCTACGGCGAGGCCGTGTGCATCGACGTCACGGGAGCCGAGCCACGCACCGACATCGGCGTCGACCGGGTGGAGGCCGGACTCGCCGACGCCGGGCAACAGGTTCGTCTTGATGACATCGTCCTGTTCCACACGGGCACGGCCACGACGTACGGCGGCACCCCCGAGTACGTGAGCGAGTTCCCGGGCCTCGGAGCCGACGTCGCGGACTGGATCGTGGAGCGAGGCGTGAAGTCGTTCGGCATCGACACGTGCACCCCCGACAACCCGTCGAGCCGTTCCTATCCCATCCACATGATGGGCAGGGCGCACCACATCACGCACTACGAGAACCTGACGAACCTCGACCAGGTGTCGGGCCGTCGATTCACGTTCATCGGGCTCCCGCTCAAGCTCAAAGGCGCTCACGGGGGACCGACCCGGGCCGTGGCGGTGCTCGATGACTGACCGGCCCGGTGTGGGGGACAGGGCTCCCTCGTTCACGCTGCGCAAGACGTTCGAGGAGAAGCTCTCGCTCGACCAGCTGCTCGAGCGAGGACCGCTCCTACTCGCCTTCTACGTCTTCGACTTCGGATCGGTCTGAAGCACCGAGCTGTCCCAGTTGGGGCAGGCGGCGCCTCGGGTCGAGGCGATCGGCGGGTCGATCGCGGCCGTGGCGGTCACGGCGACGTTCTCGCAGATGGCGTTCGCGAGGCATCTCGGCGTGCCCTTCCCATTGCTCTCGGACTGGGGACGGGAGACGTGTGGCGCCTACGGTGTGCGATACGACGTCTGGAAGGAGCACGACGGGCTCGCCAAGCGATCGTTGTTCGTGGTCGATCGCGACGGGGTGATCCGGCATCGCTGGGTGACCGAGGACGCGCTCGTCACGCCCGACGAACGAGAGGCCATCGAGCTCATGGCATCGCTGTGACCACGCGGCGGTCGGAGGCGATGCCGAGGCCGACCCCGGTGAGCACCAGCGCGAGGCTGCACACGACCGTCGGGGTGAGGGGCTCGTCGACGAGCACGACCGACGAGAGCAGTCCGACCACGGGCACCGCCATCAGCAGCAGGTTCGCCGTGATCGCGGGCAGGCTGCGACTGATCGTGAGCAGGCCCCAGAACCCGAACGCCGAGCCCAGCGCGATCTGGTAGGCCACGATCCCGATCGTGTCGGGGGACCACTCGACGTCCGGCATCCCCTCGCCCATCAGGGCCAGGAGCGTGATCGGGGCCGCCGCGAGCGCGAGCTGCCACGGCATCAGCTCGAGCGGGGTCGCGTTCCATCGATGACCTCGGATGTGCACGGTCGACGCCGCATTGACCACCGCGGCGGTCAGGAGCATGCCGAGGCCGAGCAGCAGCTGGGTGTCCCCCCAGTCCAGCGTCCACGGCTCGAGGAGCAGCACGATGCCCAGCACACCGGCCGACACCCCGATCACCCGCAGACCCGTGAGGCGCTCGTGGAGGAACACCATCGCGAGCGGAGCGGTCCACAGCGCCGAGGTGTAGACGACGATCGACGAGCGTCCCGGGGGTACCCAGCTGAGCGCGACGAACACGAGAGCGGTGACGAGGCCGAGCCGGCCGAGCCCGACGCTCAACAGGATCGGCCGATCCGCCCGATCGGGCCGTCGGAGCTCTCCCTTGGTTGCGAGCCCGATCGCGATCACCGCCGCGGCGCCGGCCATCCGGAACGACGCGAGCCACAGCGGGGGCACGAGGTCGACCCCCGCCGACATGATGGGCCAGTTCAGTCCCAACACCGTGACGGTCGCCGCCGCGAGCACGTACACGGCCGGGCGCCGCATCAGCGGCGGCTCGGCGCTCGCGGTCTGCGCCCAGATGCGGTCGTGGAGGCGCCGCTCGAGCGTGAGGTCCGATCCGCTCAGTCGAGGAGCCGTTCCTCGTACTCGACGCGGGACAGGATGCGCGGATCGTCGTCGGTGACGAGGACCATGTCCTCGATGCGGACCCCGCCCCCGCCCGGCACGTCGGCGACCCACACCAACGGCTCCACCGCGAAGACCATGCCCGGCTTCAGGTCGAAGACGGTCGAACCGGGAAGCGTCTCCCCGATGTAGGGCGGCTCGTTCGCACCGATGCCGATGCCGTGGCCGATGAACAGGCTGAACAGGTTCTCGCCGAAGCCGTGGTCGCTGACCTTCGCGATGACCGCGTCGGCGACGTCCTGGTTCGTCCGCCCCGGCCGCATCTGGTCGACCCCCGCCATCAGCCCCTCGTACACGGCCGTGTACACCTTCTTCTGCATCGCCGAGGGCCTCCCGACGATCGTGGTCCGGCCGATGTCGGCGAAGTAGCCGTTCCACATCGCGCCGATGTCGATGAAGCACAGGTCGCGGTTGCGGATGATCTTGTCGGTGCAGATGCGATGGGGTGGCGACATGTGCTCGCCCGAGGCGACGAACGGCGTGATGACGTGCGCCATCTCTCCGCCCAAGTAGTAGAGCGTCTGCATGGCGTCGCCCGCCACCTCGTTCTCCCGGCGGCCGGCGCGCGTCGAGTCGATCGCTCGCTGGGTCACGGCGTCGCCGATCGCGCAGGCTTCCTCGATGATGGCGATCTCGTCGCCGGACTTGATCAACCGCACCTGCTGCATCAGGTGGTCACCGTCGGCGGGCACGACGTCGGGCACGTGCACCCGCATCGCCTCGACGAGGGAGTAGTTCACCTGATCGACACCGACGCGCCCGGCGTCCACCCCGAGATCGCTCAGCAGCGGCGCGAGCGTGACCTTCACGAACCCCTCGACGAGCTCGCGCTGCTCCATGATCGGGACGGGATGAGCTGCGGTGAGCCACGACATGCCCATCGAGGCCTTGTCGATCTCCCCTCCCGAGCACAGCAGCACCGGCCCCGTGTCGGCGGTGAGGAGCACGCCGTTCAGCGAGCTCATCTTGCCCGCGATCAGCTGCGCGCGCAGTGACGTCAGGTACCGGACGTTCTCGTCCTTCCAGAGGAGCAAGGCATCGAGATCGGAGGCTCGCAACGCGTCCTGGACGGCCGATACCCTCGTTGCCCGGAGACGATCGAAGTCGATCCGATCCTCCCAGTCGACGTTCTGCGGGCCGCGTGCGTAGCCGGTCATGAGACACCCCTCTCGAGCGGGCGCGATCAGGCTCCGGGGTGAACGGCACGACGTCGCCCCCGAGCCCGGACGGGTCCGGTCGCGCGGACATGTATCATACATCTTGTCGGAAGTGAAACCGCCGCCCGCTGCGGGCACGTCGAGGGGAGCGCATGGTCACGACGAACACGGGGGGCGGCGTGACCTGGGCGATCGCCGCGAACGCGCAGGGCCGGCGCACCGCGCACGAGTTCGTGAAGGAGAGCCTGCGGCGGGCGATCCTGCGAGGCGACCTGAGCGGCGGAGCACGACTGATCCAGTCCGATCTCGCGACCGCGCTGCACGTCAGCACGACCCCGGTGCGGGAGGCGCTGCGTGATCTCGCGACCGAGGGGTTGATCACGCTCGACCGGCACCGGGGGGGCGTCGTCCGCGAGCCCGACTGGTCGGAGATGGAAGAGATCAGGGTGATCCGACAGCAGCTCGAGCCGCTCGCGGTGCGGCTCGGCATCGAACGCATCACCGATGACGAGCTCGCGGAAGCCGACCGGCTGCGACAGCGGATGTCCAAGGAGCGCGACCTGGGCAACTGGGCCGAGCTGAACACCCAGTTTCACCTGGTCTTCCACGAATCGACCGGACTGCAACGGCTGGCCTCCATCCTGAAGGGCTTCGAGGAGTCTTCGGCGATCTACGTCGCGCAGGCCCAGCGGTGGCACCCGGAGATCCGGCGGCGCGCCGACGACGAGCACCAGGCCTTGATCGAGGCGTTCCGCGCGCGTGACGCGAAACGAGCCGCCGAGGTGATGCGCGGTCACGCCGCGATGCCGATCGAGATGACCATGCCGGAGGAGCGCGGCACCGCCTGAGCCGACCGCGACGTCGGGGGCGGGCCGATGCGATCGAAAGGGGAACAGCCATGGAGACCGTCCGCCTCGGGGTCGTCGGGCTCGGTTGGTTCGGTGGGGTGTTGGCCGAGGCGGCCCGCGCCTCAGGACTCGCAGAGGTCGTGGCCTGCTACAGCCGTTCCCCCGAGAACAGAGCGGCCTTCGCCGACGCTCACCGATGCCGGGCGGTCGCCGACCTCGACGAGATGGTGGGGGACCCTGAGGTGGAAGCGGTGCTCGTCGCCACGCCGCATTCCACCCACGTGGAGCTCGCCGAGCGCGCCGCGAGCGCCGGCAAGCACGTCTTCGTCGAGAAGCCGCTCGCCCTGACCGTGGCCGGGGCACGCCGCGCGGCCCAGGCGGCCGACGATGCCGATGTCGTGCTCCAGGTCGGGCACAATCGGCGCCGTCAGCCGGCGAACCGGCGCATCAAGGCCATGATCGACGGCGGCGAGCTCGGCACGGTGCTGCAGCTCGACGGCATGCACTCGGCGGCCGGGGGGCACAAGCCGGAGCTGCCTCCGTGGCGCAGCGACCCGGCCGAGTGCCCCCATGGAGGCATGACGGCGCTCGGCGTGCACACGGTCGACACCTTCCACTACTTCATGGGGCCGGCCACGCGCGTGACGGCGTTCAGCAACCGCTTCACCGGG
>DASZOO010000203.1:0-5994 GCA_035550775.1 Actinomycetota bacterium
GGTAGGCGAGCGTGTGCTTCAGCCAGTTCGCGTCGTCGCGCAGCGGATGGTCGTCGCGGTAGTGGCCACCGCGGCTCTCGGTGCGGGCGCGGGCGCTCACCACGAGGGCCTCGGCGCAGTCGAGCAGGTAGCCGAGCTCGATGGTCTCCATCAGATCGGTGTTGTAGAGCGCGCCCTTGTCGCCGATCGCGACCCGGTCGAACCGCTCCCGGAGGCCATCGAGGATCTGTTGCATCCTCGAGAGGCTCTCCTCGGTCCGCACCACGAACGCCAGGTCGAACATGCTGTCCTGCAGCTCCTTGCGGATGTCGGCTGCGTTCTCGCCCTCGGTGCGCTCCAGCACCGCGTTCAGCATCGACAGCGTCCGCTCGGTCGGATGCCCCGGCAGGTCGCCGAGCGGGGCTTCCTTCGCGTGGCGGGCGGCGTCGACCCCCGCGCGCCGGCCGAAGACCACGATGTCGAGCAGGGAGTTCGTGCCGAGGCGGTTCGCGCCGTGCACGCTCACGCACGCGCACTCACCGGCCGCGTACAGGCCGGGGATCGGCGTCTCCTCGGGCCCGGTCACGACCCGCCCGTCGATGTCGGTCGGGATGCCGCCCATCGCGTAGTGGGCCGTCGGCTGCACCGGCACCGGCTCCGCCGTCGGCTCCACCTTCAGGTACACGCGCGCGAACTCGGTGATGTCGGGAAGCTTCTCCTCGATCAGCGCGGGGTCGAGGTGACGGATGTCGAGGAAGGCCCAGTCGCCGTTGGGGCCGCCCCCGCGGCCTTCCTTGATCTCCTGGTAGATCGCGCGGCTCACCATGTCGCGCGGCGCGAGGTCCTTGATCGTGGGAGCGTACCGCTCCATGAACCGCTCGCCGTCCCTGTTCAGCACGATGCCGCCCTCGCCGCGAGCGGCCTCGGAGAGCAGCACGCCGAGCTTGGCGAGGCCCGTCGGATGGAACTGGTACATCTCCATGTCCTCGAGCGGCACGCCCCGGCGCCAGACGACCGCGGGACCGTCGCCGGTGAGCGCGTGGGCGTTCGAGGTCACGCTGAACATGCGCCCGTAGCCGCCGGTCGCGAAGACGATCGATCGCGCTCGGAACACGTGGAGCTCGCCGGTCGCGAGCTCGTAGGCGACCACGCCCGAGGCGGCGCCCTCTGCGTCGCGGAGCAGGTCGAGGCAGTAGAACTCGTTGAAGAACCGCACGTCGCGCTTGACGCACTGCTGATAGAGCGTCTGCAGGATCATGTGTCCCGTGCGGTCCGCCGCGTAGCACGCGCGGCGCACCGGGCGCTCGCCGTGCTCGGCGGTGTGCCCTCCGAACCGCCGCTGGTCGATGCGCCCGTCGGGCGTGCGGTTGAACGGCAGGCCCCACCGCTCCAGCTGGTAGACCGCGTCGATCGCTTCCTCGGTCATCAACATGGCCGCGGGTTGGTCGACGAGGTAGTCACCGCCCTTCACCGTGTCGAACGCGTGCCACTCCGGGTGATCTTCCTCGGTGTTGCCGAGGGCCGCGCACACGCCGCCCTGCGCCGCGCCGGTGTGGGACCGGGTCGGGTAGAGCTTCGAGATCACCGCGGTGCGGACCTGGTCGCTGAGCTCGATCGCGGCCCGCATGCCGGCCCCGCCCGCCCCGATCACGAGCGCGTCGTAGGTGTGGGTCGTGGCCATCGCTACGCGTCCCTGGTCGTGGCCATCGCTACGCGTCCCTGGTCGTGGCCATCGCGACGCCTCAGGCCACCGGCGGCCAGTTGTTGGGGTCGAACGTCACGATGATGATCGTGCCGAGGATGAACAGGGTGAAGCCGAGCACGTAGAACACCATGTTCGAGGCGAAGCGGATGCCCGGCTTGCGCACGTAGTCGAGGATGATGTTCCGCAGGCCGTTGATGCCGTGGATCAACGCGAGCGTGAGCATCATCCAGTCCCAGGTGCGCCAGAACGGGCTCGCCCAGCGGGCCGCGACGAAGCCGAAGTCCACGCGATCGACCCCGCCGGCTGGGAGGTGCATGATCAGCGTGTGTCCCAGCGCGAGCACGAGCAGCACGATGCCGCTGATGCGCATGAATAGCCACATCCACAGTTCGAAGCCGCCCACCGGCCGCTCGCGCCCTCGCGTGTAGTCGCGGCGCGGGCTGGGTGCGCCGCCCGACGGGGTCGACGGACGCTCGATCGTGGTGGCCATCAGCTCGTCCTCACAACAGGTCGATGATCTGCTTGCCCATGATCGCGGTGACCACGAGCGCCGAGACGAGGAAGATCGCCGCCGACGTCCGTCCGACGAGCTTGATGTGTCCCGCGAGGCTGGGGAAGAAGTCGATCAACGTGACTTTCAGGCCGTTGACCGAGTGGAAGAGCACCGCGAGCACGAGCCCGAGCTCCAGCACGTGCACGGCCGGGTTCTTGTAGGCCTCGGTCACGCGGTCGTAGGCCTCGGGGCCCCAGCCGATCACCGCGGTATCGACCACGTGTGCGAACAGGAACAGGATCACGGCCACGCCGGTGATGCGATGGAAGATCCAGGACCACTGACCCTCGTGGCCCAGGTACGGGGAGCCGAAGTCGTCCTTCTGCTTCTTGCGGGTTCTCGTCGCCACGGCTGATCACCCTCAGGCTAACTCGCGCCCCGGCGAGCGAGCCGGCCGGGACGTCCAGCGGACGGCGCGGAGTCTACTCCGTTCCGGCGCAGCCTCACGGAGCCCCGCCGACCAGGCCTTCATGCGATGCGCGTCGCCACGAGCACGCCGTCGCGGATCGGCAGGATCGTCGTCACGTACCGCTCGTCGGCCGCGACCGAGGCGTTGTGTTCCCGGATCGCGTCGGTGACGTCGTCGGGCGGTTCGCCGTCCGGCGGCACCCGCCCGTACCAGAGCGTGTTGTCGCAGATGTAGAGCCCGCCGACGCGCACCCGCTCGCGTGCCGCGCGCCACGCATCCGGGTAGCCGTGCTTGTCGATGTCGTCGTAGACCACGTCGAACTCGCCGTCGACGGCCGCGAACGATGTCAGGGCGTCGCCGACGTGGTACCGCATGCGATCCCAGACACCGGCGCGCCCGAGGTAGTCGGCGGCCTTCCGCTCGTTGGCGGCGTCGCCGTCGGTGAGGTGGATCTCGCCCTCGGCGCCGGTGGCCTTCGCGAACCAGTACGCGGAGTAGCCGTAGCCCGACCCGAGCTCGAAGACGCGCCTCGCGTCGATCGAGGCCGCCAGGGCCCACAGGGTCACGCCCACGTTCCTGCCCACGATGGGGAAGCCGCGCTCGTGCGCTTCGGCCTCCATCTCGAGCAGGACGGGCTCGTCGTAGCGGGCGTGCAGCGACGCGGTGTAGGCCTCGATGCGTGGGTCGACGATGTCCATGGGCTGCCAAGACTAGCGAGCGCCGGCCTCGGTAGGCTCTCCGACGATGGCTCCCGGCGACGAGCGACGCACCGACTCGGGCATCGAGCTGCAGCCCGTCTACACGGCGAAGGACCTCGATGCAGCCGGGTTCGACCCGGAGCGTGACCTCGGCGAACCCGGCACGTACCCGTTCACGCGTGGCGCCTACCCCACGATGTACCGCAGTCGCCTGTGGACGATGCGTCAGTACGCGGGCATGGCCACGGCCGACGAGACGAACGCGCGCTTCCGGTACCTGCTCGATCAGGGACAGACGGGCCTGAGCGTCGCGTTCGACCTGCCGACCCAGATGGGGCTCGACTCCGACCATCCGCGCGCCGAGGGCGAGGTCGGCAAGACCGGCGTCGCGATCGACTCGGTCGACGACATGGCCCGCCTGCTCGACGGCATCCCGCTGCGCGAGGTCTCGACGTCGATGACGATCAACGCGACGGCGCCGATCCTGCTGCTGCTCTACGAGCTCGTCGCGGAAGAACACGGGGTGGCGAGCACCGAGATCAGCGGCACGGTGCAGAACGACATCCTCAAGGAGTACGCCGCCCGCGGCACCTACATCTACCCGCCCGAGCCGTCGATGCGCCTGATCACCGACCTGTTCGCGTACTGCGGCGAGCGTGTGCCGCGCTGGAACACGATCTCGATCAGCGGGTACCACATGCGGGAAGCCGGCTCGACCGCGGCCCAGGAGATCGCGTTCACGCTCGCCGACGGCATCGCGTACGTGCAGGCGGCGCTCGAGGCCGGTCTGTCGGTCGACGACTTCGCGCCGCGGCTGTCGTTCTTCTTCGCGTGCCACATGCACTTCTTCGAGGAGATCGCCAAGTTCCGGGCGGCCCGGCGCATGTGGGCGCGCATCATGCGCGAGCGCTTCGGTGCGACCGATCCGAGGAGCTGGGTGCTGCGGTTCCACACGCAGACGGGCGGCGCGACGCTCACGGCGCAACAGCCCGAGGTGAACATCGTGCGCACCGCGCTCGAGGCGCTCGCAGCGGTGCTCGGAGGCACGCAGTCGCTGCACACGAACGCGTTCGACGAGGCCCTCGCCCTTCCGACCGAGCACAGCGCCACGATCGCGCTCCGCACCCAGCAGGTGATCGGCTACGAGACCGGCGTGACCGAGACCGCCGACCCGGTCGCGGGCTCGTACTATGTGGAATCGCTCACCGACGAGCTCGAACGGCTCGCGACCGAATACGTCGGGAGGATCGACGCGATGGGCGGTGCGGTTCATGCGATCGAGGCCGGGTTCTATCAGGACGAGATCCACGAGGCCGCGTTCCGCATCCAGCAGGGCATCGAGTCGGGGGAGCGGGTGGTCGTCGGCGTGAACCGTTTCGTTGACGCCGATGAACAGCCGGTCGAGCTGCAGCGGATCTCCGAGTCCGAGGTCGGCAGGCAGGTGGAACGGGTGAGGGCGCTGCGTGCCGAGCGTGACCAGACGACGGTCGATGCGGCGCTGGGCGAAGTCGCCGCGACGGCGCGCGGCACCGGGAACCTGCTCCCGCCGATGAAGGAGTCGCTCCGCGCCCGAGCCACGCTCGGAGAGGTCAGCGACACGCTCCGTGGGGTCTTCGGGGAGCACCGTCCTGCCTACTAGTCCGCTCTAGACTCGTCGCTTCGACCACTGGAGCAGGACCGCGGATCAGCCCTTCGACAGCTGGAAGAGGGCGTGACCTGCCGCCGCCGCGCCGGCGATCAGCAGCACGATCCCGACCAGCCGGTAGCGGGAGGCGCGGAGGGCCGACAGGCCGAGTACGAGGCACGCGAGGCCGACACCGAGCTCGATCACCCAGATCGCGGTCTCCACGGCGGCCGACCCTAGCACCGTGGGGTCCGACGGTGGGTGGGGTGTCGAACCCCCCGGATGGACCGGCCGGCTCAGGCCCGGGTGAGGCCCCGATCGGTCCGAGCGATCAACCAGCCCACCAGGAGCAGCACGGCCCCGGATGCCAGGAACCCGAGGTCATAGGCGAGCTCGTCGGGACCGGGACGGACGTGATGGATCTGAAGGATGTGGTGATCGACGATCCCCTCGACGAGGTTGAACAGCCCCCACCCGAACAGGCTCCAGCCGAGCAGGGTCCGCCACGACCAGACCAGCGCGCCCTCCCGCGCGCGAGCCCAGATCATGAAGACCCCGACCACGACGAACACATACGTGGTCATGTGGAACAGGCCGTCCCACAGCGTGTTCACCTCGAGCCCGGCGACCGTCGTCGCCGGATGATCCCCGGTCGAGGTGAGCATGTGGTGCCACTGGAGGATCTGGTGCAGGACGATCCCGTCGAAGAACCCTCCCAACCCGATGCCGAGCAGGATGCTCGGTAGCGTGATGCTTCGCGCTCGTGCGCGCGCGGTGTCCTCGCCCTGTCGTCTCGCGGTGGCTACGGTCAATGCGATCCCCTCCAAGAGTCGTCGGGGAGTGGTTCCCGCAGCGACGCGCCCACAAACCGGCCCTGGGTTCGCTGAGCGGCGCCAACGATCGTCCGGGTGACCGTGCCCACGCCGCCGCCCGCACGAATCGCGTGACTCACGGGTTCCCGTAGGCTTCGTGAGACATGGACGTCGCGATCGTCGGAGGAACGGGCAAGGAAGGCTTCGGGCTCGC
>DASZOO010000204.1:0-13261 GCA_035550775.1 Actinomycetota bacterium
CGCCTGTGAGAGGTAGGGCACGCTCATCTTGTCGATCACGAGCCGCACGCCGAACTGCTCCTCGGCCTGGTCCTTCTCGCCGACCTGGTCGTCGAGGTACATCGCGTAGCGCAGGCCCGAGCAACCACCCGGCTGCACGGCTACCCGCAGCGCGATGTCGTCGCGGCCCTCCTCGGCCAGCAGTTCCTTCACCTTGCCGGCGGCGGTCTCGGTGAGCGTGATCATCGTTCCTCCGGTTGAGCGGGCTCGATCGTCGGGGGTGAGCCTCCATATCCTACCTGCCGACGCCCACAACCCGACCGAACGATTGAAGCGATGTCATGGCGCGGCGCTCGACTCCGTGGCCGCGTGGATGGTCAGGCCACGGGGGTCTGTTGATGGACCACGAGCTGTCACGCGCCGTCATGTCGCCCGTAGGAGTTCGACGCGACGGCGGAGTACGCGTCTTCGTCCCGACGGCGCGCGGTGACGCGATACAGGATCGAGGCCGCACGGTCTCCGAGCTGGACGACCCTCGCATCCTCAATCGAGCACTCGACCCAGGGTTCCGTGTCCTCCTGGGTCCGACATCACGGTGGCCTTGTCCATCAAGCCCTTCTCCAACACGACCATGCCGTCGTCGGCGAATCGGTCTCGCCAGAGGTCCGGGTCACCGGTCGCGGACCAGAACCGACGTTCGAGGTCAAGCAGTTCGCTCCGAGTCGACATCGCCCTTCCCATCGCCGCCCTCAGGGCTCACCTTCGCAAGACCAGCACTGGAGACACGCTGGTTCTTCGCGGGCCTCGTCGCCCGATGGATCACCGCTCTGCGAGGTCGACCGGGTCTCCCCCGCTCATCCGGACGAGCTCAGCCGGATCGATGGGGAACACGCTGTCGGGCGTGCCCGCGGCTGCCCATACTTCCTCGAACGCGAGGAGCGACACGTCGACGAAGGTCCGCACCGGCTCCGGGAAGCCGAAGGGCGGCGTGCCCCCGACCGCGAACCCGGTGGCCGTCCGAGCCTCGTCGGGAGAAGCCCGACGCACCTCGGATGCGCCGGCCGCCGCAGCGAGCTTCGACGTGTCGACCCTGTTGGATCCCGAGGTCAGCGCGAGCACGGGCGTCCGCCCGTCGCTCATGAAGACCAGCGACTTGACGATCTGCCCGACGTCGCATCCGATCGCGCGGGCGGCATCCTCCGCGGTCTTCGTTCCTTCGGGGAACCGGCGAGCCTCTGGACGCAGCCCGAGCGCGCGCGCAGCCTCGGTGAAACGATCCAGCGCCCGGCTCATCGCGTCGCCCCGACGACGTCGCTCGCCCTCGACGCGAGGTCCTCGGCCACCACGACCAGGGCCGAACGGGCGTCGCCGAGCGCGTCGCGCTCCCCGACCCGGTCCACGAGCGAGAGCACGGTCGCCCCGGGCACCTCGATCGATGCACGACCGCACACGATCGCGACCGGAACGCGGGCGAGCGCGCAGGCTTCGAGCACGCCCGCGGGGGTCTTCCCGTGCAGCGACTGGGCGTCGAGCGAACCCTCCCCGGTGATCACGAGATCGGCCGCCTCGATGCGCTCGGAGAGGCCGACCGCGTCCATCACCACCTGCACGCCGGGGCGCAGGTGGGCGCCGCAGAATGCCAGCAGTCCGAACCCGAGTCCACCCGCGGCCCCGGCCCCCGGCTCGTCGTGGAGCGCCACGCCGAGGTCGTGTTCCACGACGGCCGCCAGGTGAGCCAGCGCCCGGTCGAGCCGCACGACGTCATCGGGCGACGCCCCCTTCTGCGGACCGTAGACGGCGCTCGCGCCGGACGCACCGGTCAGCGGGTTGTCGACGTCGCAGGCCCCCGCGACCGCGACGCGAGCGAGCCCGGGATGCATGGTCGAGAGGTCGATCCGCGACAGGTCCGTCAGCGCGGCGCCGCCGTCGGCGATCGGCCGTCCTTCGCCGTCGAGGAACCGCGCCCCGAGCGCGGCCGCCATGCCGACCCCGCCGTCGTTGGTCGCGCTCCCCCCGATGCAGACGACGAGCCGCGCCACCTCCGCGTCGATCGCGCTCGCCATCAGCTCTCCGGTGCCGCGGGTCGTGGCGCGCAGCGGATCACGGCGCGTTTCGTCGACCAGCGTCAGCCCCGACGCCCGGGCCATCTCGACCACGCCGACCCGGCCGTGGGGCGACTCGGCGATCCCGTAGGCCGCATCGACCGGGTCGCCCATCGGTCCCGCGACCCGTGCGTGCAGGACCCGCCCCCCCAGCGCCTCGACCAGGGTGTCCATCGTGCCCTCCCCGCCGTCGGCCATCGGCACCAGGTCGAGCTCGTCGTCGGGGCGGACCCGGCGCCAGCCGGCCGCCACGGCCTCCGCCGCTTGCCGGGCGGTCAACGTGCCGCGGAACTTGTCCGGAGCGACCAGGACCCGCATGGCCGGGACTGTACAATCCCGCCCGGCTGGGTCGGCACGAGCCGAGGCCGACGCCGGGGGGCTCGTCCCCCGATACGAGGACCCCGGCCGAGGGAGCGCCGTTGAGCCTGGATCGCGAGCAGCTGCTGGGTATCGCCCACGCCGAGCGACAACGCCTCGGACGCACGATCCAGTACGCCGAGCCCGACACCTGGGAACAGCCGAGCGCCGCCGAGGGCTGGTGGAACCGCGACGTGATCGCCCATCTCGCCGCGGGCGACACGATCGCCGCCCAACTCGTGGCGGGCGAGCCGCCTCTCGAGCTCGAGGAGTGGCGCGCCGCCCACCCCGGTCCCTTCGACATCGACGCGTTCAACGCCTGGACGGTCGGCCGCCGTTCGGGACTCGAGACGCGCGAGGTGCTGACGCTCTGGGGACGGGCCGCCGACTCGTTCCTCGCCCATTGCGCCGAGATCACCGACGAGGACCGAGCGTCGAAGCGCTACGACTACATCGCCGGGCCGATCGCCGCCCGGTACCTGGTCCAGTCGAGGGTCGTCGAGTGGTGGCTGCACGGCGAGGACGTCCGGGCCACCAACGGGCTGGGCCCCCAGATCCAGCATTGGCCGATCTTCCTCACGATCGATCTCGCGGTGCGCATGCTGCCGTGGTCGCTCGGGCGCTCGGGCTACGAGCTGTCAGGGCTCAGCGTGCGGATCGATGCCGGCGGGGCCGGCGAGGGCTTGTGGCATTGGGGGCTCGGCTCGGGTGAGGCGCCCTCGGCCCGCAAGGAGCCCGACGCGACGATCGCCGGCCGTGGACCGCAGATCGCGCTCGTCGCCGGCCAGCGACTCAAGCCCGACGATGTCTTGCTCTCCGGCAACGTGGTGCTCGGCGGCGATCGACAGCTCGCTGACACGGTGCTGCGGCATCTGCGCGCCTACCCGTAAGCGTCAGCGGGTCACGACGAGACGCTTCACGGCCCTCGGGACCGAGCCGAACCGGTACTTGTACGCGTAATCGCCCTTCAGCAGATCGAACCCGGTACAGCCCTCCTCGATCGCGAGGCGGATGTCCTCGGCCACCAGCACCATGCCGGGCGCGAGCGTTCCCCACGATCGATCGAACGCGGAGTTGTACAGGGAGGACGTGCCGCCCCAGACGAACCCGATCGTGCCGGCGGCGAGCTCGCCACCGACCTCGATGAACGTGAGCCGGAACACGCCGTCCGCGCTGAACTCCTCGCCGAGACGACGGAAGAAGATCTCCATGCCCGGCACCAGGAACACGCCTTTGGGCCCTTCCGACGAGTGGTGGAGCTCCACGAACCGGTCGAGCAGCGGGATCAGGGTCTCGCCGTGGGCGGTGACGATGCGAAACGGCCCCGCCTCCTCGGCGAGCTTGCGAGCCTTCCGCTTGATCTCGTGGCGCAGCTTCGACGAGAGGCCTGCCAGGTACTCGTCCCACGATGCGGGCAGCGGAAGGAACGGAGCCACGCCGTTCTGGTCGTCGGTCTCCTCGACCGACAGGCCGGCGGCGGCCGCCGCGTCGCGCAACAGGCCGAGCCAGGATCGGTCCTCGGGAAGCCCGCGGAGGTCCGCCTCGCGCCAATCGTCCCGGGCGAGCAGCGCCGTCCAGAGCTCCTTGGCCATCGCGTCCTGACGGTCGGACAGACCGACCGGCCCCATGTAGTCGGTGACCTCCGTGCCCCCGAGGAACCGGAGCGTCTCGCCGATCCGTTCGAAGGCGACCGCCCCGACCTGCGTGCCGTCGTCCTCCTCGGCGAACGCGAGCAGCAAGGACCCCGGCGTGTCCCCGAACTCCTCCCAGTAGAGCTTCAGGTAGGCGGGAGTGTGGAAGAACGTCCCCGCCGGGTCGGCTTCGACGAGCTCGGCCCACCCCCGACGATGGAAGTCTCGCCCGTCGTCGCTGAACACGATGCGCATGTCCGGACCATGCTACGGAACCCGCGGTCCCGCCACGGCCCGTCCGTCACCAGCTGCCGCCGCCGCCCCCGCCCCCTCCGCCGCCCGAGAACCCGCCGCCCGAGAAGCCGCTCGAGCCCGAGCCGGAGGGGGTCGAAGCGATCGTGCCGCCCGTCGTCACGGCGAAGCCTTCCATCGAGTCGGCGAAGTGCGCGAAGACGAAGGGCTGGGACGAGACGTACCAGCTCGTGTCGGGCTCGACGCCGAGCGCCGCGAACGCCTTCGCCCACTTGTCCGTGCAGCCGAACACGATCGCGAAGGGCAAGAACCGCGTGAAGACCAGCTCCTTCTCGGCCCATCGCGACATGTGGGTCTCGGCGGTCTCGATCACGGTGCGGAAGCCGCGAACGCGCCGGAGCATGGCGGTGCCCGTGGCCGTGCGGGCCGGCATGCGTCCGGCCATCACCAGCAGCCCGATCGCACCGATCACGAGCGGGATGCCCAGCAGTCCCCAGTGGGTGAACGCGGCGAGCGCGATCGTGACCCCGACGGCGGCGATCACCGCGAGCACGCCGAGGGCGTACCAGCGGTTGCGCACCTTGTCGGGGCGCTCGCTGAACCACTTCCGCTTCACCGCATCGGCGTACAGCGACTCCTGGACCCCTTTGAGCCGCTCGACGAACGTGTTCTTCAGCTCGGAGATCTGCACCTCGGTGGCGTCGCGGAACACCCCGTCGAGCAGCCGGCGCTCGTACGTGAGCAGGTCGTCATCGGGCTTCTCCAGACGGATCAGCCGCCAGTCGGGCTTGCCGAACCATCCTTCCTTCGGGATCTCCTCGATCAACAGGTAGCCACGCACGGCGAGATCGACCAGGGTGGCCGAGACATCGAGCACGTTGGCCTGCTCGTCGATCAGGGTGCCCATCTGGCCGGGGCGCATGTCGCCCGGCGGCGCGAACTCGACCGGCGCGCTGTCGTCGGCCTCGCCGAGCGGTACCGCCTGATGCTCGCCGGTGGGGTTGCCCATCACCTGGTCGACCTGCGAGCCGCGGAACCGGCGGTCGCGGCCACGCCGCCACACCAACATCGTGACCCCTCCGATCGCGGCCACCGCGAGCAGGCCGCCGACGCCGACGGTGGCGGGCGTCGCCTCGAACGCTCTGCCCAAGCTCCAGCGTTCCTCCAGCACCGGCGCCGGCGGCGGCACGGCCCCCTTCGGCAGACCGACCACGATCGTCACGCCGTTGTAGGGGGCGAGCCCGCTGTGCGCGAACCGCGCCCCGCGCCCGTCGGCGGACGAGCGTTGGCACGGCAACGTCGAACCCTCGTACCCCTGGAAGCACGTGACCTGCTCGATCCTGGCCGGCGCTCGGACCGTGATGGACGCGCGCTCGATCGGAGCCGACCACTCCGTGCCGATCGCGTTCCAGTACAGCTCGTCGTGGTCACGGAAGCCGTTCAGGGCAGCCTCCACGGTGTACGTGAGCTCGTACGTGTGCCGCCCGGTGATCTCGACGTCGGCATCGCCGACGCGGATGCGCGTGATGCCGCCCTCGACGGACTCGACCTGATAGCCGGCGGGCGTGTCTGCCGAGGCGCGCACGCGGACCACCTCGAGCGGATAGATCCGGTCGTACGTGTCGTCGTAGCGGAGTCTGGTCGGGATGTCGCGCAGGATGCCGTGGCGCCGGTTCGTGCCGAAGTCGTAGACGATCGTCTCGACGATCGTGAGCACGCCGTCGTCGCCGATGTCGATCGCGACGTCGTAGTCGACGATCCGTTCGCCGGACTGCGCGCCCGCCGGCGCCGCGGCGGCCGACATCGCTCCGAGCGAGAGCAGGAGCAGCGCGAGCAGCCTGCCGCTACGGAAGGAAGGGGCGGTCACGCCGCGAAGCTTAGACGGTGTGCGGCTCGACGCCGCTGGCGCTGCCGGCTCCCTCGAGCGCGTCCTGCAGCACATCCCAGGCCAGCACGGCGCACTTGATGCGGATCGGATACTGCACCACGCCTTTGAGCGCCACGAGGTCGCCGAACGTCTCCTCGTCGGGCTCGACGTCGCCGGCCATCATGCCACGGAACCGATCGACGAGCCCCTTCGCGTCGCCGACGGTCGCGCCCGTGACCGCCTCGGTCATCATCGACGCGCTCGACTGGCTGATCGAGCAGCCGGCACCTTGGAACGTCACCTCGGCGACGTCGTCACCTTCGACGTGGGCGAAGACCGTGATCTCGTCGCCACAGAGCGGATTGTTCGCGTGACACTGCAGCTCCGCGCCCGGCAGTTCCCGCTTGTTCCGGGGGTTCTTGTAGTGGTCGAGGATCACTTCCTTGTAGATGTCGTCGAGCGCCACGGTCGCCTCTCTCGCGTCGGTCGGTCAGCCGAAGATCGCCTGTGCACGGTCGAGCGCCGCGATGAGCGCGTCGACTTCTTCCTTGGTGTTGTAGACGTAGAAGGAGGCCCGCGCGGTGGCCGGCACGCCGTACCGGCGCATCACGAGTTGCGCGCAGTGATGCCCCGCCCGGATCGCGACGCCCTCCTCGTTGAGCACGGTTGCGAGGTCGTGCGGGTGGACGTCGCGGTACCAGAAGCTCACCGCGCCGCCGCGGATGCTGGCGTCCTTCGGTCCGTACACGGTGGCCCCGGCGTCGAGCAGACGGTCGAGGGCGTACCGGGTGATCTCCTCCTCGTGGGCCCGCACGTTCTCCATGCCGAGCGCCTCGAGGTAGTCGATCGCGGCGGCGAGCCCCACCTGCTCCGCGATCGGCATCGTGCCGGCCTCGAACTTGAACGGCGCCGACTTGTACGTGCTCCGGTCGTGGAAGACCTCGTGGATCATCTCCCCGCCGCCCAACATCGGCTCCATCGACTCGAGCACCTCGGTCTTGCCGTAGAGACCGCCGCTCGCGGTCGGGCCGAGCATCTTGTGCCCCGTGAAGCCGAGCAGGTCGACGTCGAGGGCCTGGACGTCGATCGGCGAGTGGGGCGCGAGCTGGGCCGCATCGACCGCGATCACCGCGCCGACGTCGTGGGCGGCGTCGGCGAGCTGGCGCAGGGGCGTGATCGTGCCCAGGGCGTTCGACATGCCCGTCACGCTGACGATCCTCGTCCGTTCGGTCAGCAACGACCCGAGCTGGGACAGGTCGAGCAGGCCGTCGTCGGTGAGCGGGAGGTAGCGCAGCGTCGCCCCCGTCACGGCCACGGTCATCTGCCACGGGACGATGTTCGAATGGTGCTCCATCTCGGTGATCAGGATCTCGTCGCCCTCCTTCAGATGGGTGCGACCCCAACCCTGCGCCACCAGGTTCATCGACTCGGTCACGCCACGGGTGAACGCGATGCACTCCGGCCCGGGGGCGCCGAGGAACCGAGCCATGGTCGCCCGCGCTCCCTCGTACGCGTGCGTGGCTTCCTCACCGAGCATGTGGATGCCGCGGTGCGCGTTCGCGTTGTGGTGCCGGCTGAACTCGGCCACCGCGTCGATCACCCGGTCGGGCTTCTGGGAGGTGGCCGCGCTGTCGAGGTACACGAGCGGGCGCTCGCCGACGGTGCGCTCGAGGATGGGGAAGTCGCGCCGGATCGCTTCGACGTCGAGCCCGCCCACACGCTGTCGCTCGGTCTCGGTCCCTCCGCTCATGACCAGCTCCTCACGATGCTGCCGCTACCCGACCTCGACGGTTGCGTCGGCCTCGAGTCCGAGCTCCTGACGGATGCCTTCGTACCCCTTCGCCTCCAGCTCGTGCGCGAGCTCCGCCCCGCCCGAGCTCACGATACGCCCCCGCATCATGACGTGGACACGGTCGGGCGTGATGTAGTTGAGCATGCGTTGGTAGTGCGTGATCAGCAGCACGCCGAGCCCCGGGCCGACGAGCTCGTTGACGCCCTGGGCGACCAGCTTCAGGGAATCGATGTCGAGGCCCGAATCGGTCTCGTCGAGGATCGCGATCTGCGGCTGCAGCACCGCGAGCTGCAAGACCTCGTTCCGCTTCTTCTCGCCGCCCGAGAACCCCTGGTTCACGTACCGGTTCACCATGGCGTCGTCGATTCCGAGCCTGTCCATCTGCTCCTTCATGTGCTTGCGGAACGCCAAGGCGCTCACCTGCTCGCCCTTGACCGCCTGGTAGGCGGTTCGCAGGAAGTTCACGACGCTCACGCCGGGCACCTCGGTCGGGTACTGCATCGCGAGGAACAGCCCGCGCTTGGCGCGCTCGTCGGGGGTGAGCGCGGTGATGTCCTCGCCGTTGAAGATCACGGTGCCGGCGGTGATGACGTAGCCGGGCCGGCCCATGATCACGTTGGAGAGGGTGGACTTGCCCGATCCGTTCGGGCCCATCAGCGCGTGCGTCTCCCCCTGGCGCACGACCAGGTCGATGCCGTTGAGGATCTGCTTGCCCTCGACCGTCGCCTCGAGGCCGCGGACCTCGAGGGTCGCGGCGCCCGCGCCGTTGCCGTTCGTCGTGTCGCTCATCGTCTCGTCACACCTCGATCATCACGTCGTCGCCGTCGACCGTCACCGGGAAGACGTCGACGGGTTGGGTGGCCGGAAGCGTCCTCGGCTTCCCGCTGTTCAGGTCGAACGTCGACCCGTGCTTCGGGCACTCGATCGTCTCGAAGTCCACGTCGACCTCGCCCTCGTCCAGGTGGTAGTGCGCGTGGCTGCACACCGCGTCGAGCGCGCGGAAGCCTTCCTCGCCGAGGTTCACCACGGCGACCTCGCGGCCGTCGAGCGAGAACCGGCGCGCCTCGCCGGGAGGAACGTCCTTCGTCTCGCACACGCGCACGGCCATCAGCGGATGCCCTCCGCCAGCTCGTCGGCGATCGCGGCCTCCGCGCCCTCGCGCACCTCGTCGATCTGCACGCGGTCGAGCACCTCCTGGAAGAAGCCGGACACGATCAGCCGCTCGGCCTCGTCCCGCGGGATGCCGCGGGACTCGAGGTAGAAGAGCGCGTCGTCCTCGACCGGGCCCACGCTCGCGGCGTGCCCGCACCGCACGTCGTTCGCCTCGATCTCGAGGTTGGGGATCGCGTCGGCCTTCGCGTGCTCGCTGAGCACGACGTTGCGGCTCGTCTGCATCGCGTCGGTCTTCTGCGCCCCAGGACGCACGTAGACCCACCCCGAGTAGACAGCCCGGCTGCGGTCGCGGAGCGCCCCCTTGTACAGCAGGTCGCTCGTGCAATTCGGCGCCACGTGATCCTGGCTCGATCGGTGATCGAAGTGCTGCTGCCCGTCCGCGAAGAACACCCCGAGCTGCTCGCTGAACCCGCCCGGCTCGGCGAGCTCGACCTCGGTCTCGGTCCGGGCGAGGTCGGCGCCGAAGCCCAGGCTCAGGGTACGGAAGTCGGCGTCGCGGCCGGTCCTCGTGCGCTGGACGGCGAGGTGGGTCATGCCGGCGCCCCAGTCCTGGATCGCCGCGTAGCGGACGTGTGCGCCGTCACCGACGTGGATCTCGGTGACGGCGTCGCTGAACGCTCGAGTCAGATCGGGCGAGGCGTACCGCTCGATGAACGTCACCTCGGCGCCCGCTTCGACGACGATCAACGTGTGCGGGAAGACCGCCGCCCCGTCGACGTCGACGTAGGTCAGGGTCTGCAGCGGCAGGTCGACCTTCGTGTCGGCGGGCACGTACAGGAACGTCCCGCCGGTGCGGAACGCCGCGTGCAGGGCTGTGAACCTCGTGCGCTCCGTGGGCACGAGGTCGTGCAGGTAGCGCTCGACGAGGTCGGTGTGCTCGGCCGCAGCGGCGTCGAGATCGGTGAAGATCACGCCTCTGGCGGCGAGCGCCGGATCGAGATGGGTCACCATCACGTCGGAATCGTGCTGGATCTGCAGCCCGGCGCGATCGCCGATGGCGCCGGCGGCGCCGAGGATCTCCCCCGGCACGCCGTCGAGGTTCTCCGCGCGCCCGCCGGCCGTGTACGGCGCGAACGTCAGGTCGAGCCCCGTCAGGTCGGTGTAGCGCCATTCCTCGGTCTCCTGCGAGGGCATGGGGAGGGCCTCGAACGCCTGGAACGCCCGGGTCCTCAGGTCGCCGGTGAACCCGGCGGCCTCGGGAAGCAGGCTCAGCGCACGCCCGTCGAAGGTGGTCTCGGGGACCGTTTCGATGCTCACGACTGAAATGCTACCCGGGGGGTCGGATTCACCCAACCCGTCCCTGCCACGAGCGTTCCACTGCTCAACTCGAAACGTCCGCCACGCGAAGGTTGCCCCTGCCCTCGCCGGCGACCCCCTGTCGACGAGCCATCGTACCCGTCGACAGAACACGGGCGTCGCGCTACGTCTCCTTCCTCTCACGGGCGACGAACACGATCTCGGCGTCGGACTCCGGGAACATCAGCCCGACCTGCCCGTCCCAGCGAACGAGGTACGGAGGGCCACCCCCACTCTGCGCACACTTCGAGGTCTCCGCATCGCGATCGGCCTCACCGATGTGGTGGCCTCGGATCCGGAGCAGGTCACCCACGGCCCGCTCTCATCGGCCAGGGCTCCTGCCTCTACCCTCGCGGCCGGTACCCTCGCGGCCGGGAGATGCTCGTGGCAACTCATGAAGCCTCGTTCACGGCGACAAGTTCAGTTCCTCGATCGCCGTAACCTCACCGTCGCCGATCCGCAGAGCGTATCGCTGCCACCGGAAGTGGTGGTTCCACTCGGCGGAGCCGTTGTAGATGCGGTGGAACTGGCCCAGGGTCACCTCGACGGAGTGGTACCCGCCCTCCTTCTGGAACCTCCAGCTCTGCAGAACGACCCCGACGTCGGGTGCCACCGGCACGACCCTCCAGGTCGGGTTCTCGTTGCGCACGTAGAGGTAGTACTCAGGGTCCTCCGGCACGTCGGCAGGGTCCACCCCGTCGGCGAGCGCGGCCTCCACCGCCTTCTCACCGGTGAAGATGTGCACCCGGTCGAACGCGACCATCGGCGGCACTTGGTTGCCCCCAACCATGCGCAACTCGGCCGTGTAGCGCCCGTCGGCGATCGGCGGCCCCAACACGGCGCGCGCATCGGCCAGGCTGGCTCGCGCCTCGGCTAGATCACCACGTAGGGCGTCGGCACGTGCCCTCAACTGAGCGACACGGTCCTGCATCTGCGAACCCTGCGTCGCCATCCTGTCCGCCATGTGGTCGAGCCGCACCTGCAGCGCCGCGATCTCGCGGTTCTGGGCGATCACCGTCGATCGGGCCTCGTCCAGCGACGACCTCGCGTCGTCCAGACGCATCTGTTGCACGCCCCATGCGGCGAGCGCCGCCGCCAGTGCGATACAGGTCCCGATCGCCAGCCACAACCACCCACGGCGAGGCCGCTCCCGCGGCGGCCCCAAGCGTGGACCCTCGACGAGCTCCCGCTCGCGCGGACGAACGACATCCATCGGTTCCAAGACAGGCGTTCTCATAGGACCCACCTTCTTCCATCCTCAGTGTGCGCCGGTGGTGGTGCGGCGTGAGGGGCCGGACTCCCCTCGACGGCCGGGACCGACCGCGGTCGGTAGACCTCGATGCCCGGAGAGGACGCAGGCCGAGAACGTCACGATCGAGGAGCAGTCGTCTCTGAAGCGGAACCCCTTTCGTTGACCCCATCGTCACTTCCTACCGAGCCCTCCATCAGCAGCTCGACCCCACGCGGGAGCCCTTCATCCGACGGAAGAGACGGTGACCCTGTCGGGCGATGTGGTCAGGGTCGTGGGACCGCGCATCACGAGGCCGGTGACACTGTCGCCCTCGCCGTCGTCGCCCGTGGCCCACACCCACCCGGACGTCGCGGTGACGGCGGAGAGTCCGCTGAACGGGCCGGGCGAGGGGACCTTCATCGCGGCCCACCGGCCGCTCCGGCCGCGAAGCACGAACGGGCGGATCCGCCCGTCGGCCAGGTACCGAGATCCGACCACCCAGAACGTTACGTTACCGGACCGGTCCAGGCGTCCGGCGACGCCGGTCAGGAAGAAGGTCTCTCCGGGCCACTCCCACGGCACCTCGCGCCAGCCGGTCCCGGTGCGCTCCAGCAGCAGAGGTCCCTCGCGATAGCCAACCGCCACGACCCGGCCCCGACTCGCGGCGACGCCCATGAGACGGGCGTCCGCGAACACTGGGTCGGCAACCACGCGCCAGCCGTCGCCGCGATGCCAGCGCATGATCAAGCTCGAGCCGCCGGCCTCACCCACCGCGAACGCAGTGGTCCGAGAGACCGACACGACGTCGTAGAGGATGGAGTTCGGCAGATCGGGGGCGTTCATCCGACGCCACCTCGAGCCGTTCCAGCGCAGGATCAGTACTTGGCGATGGCTCCGGCCGACCGCCCACAGCGCGCGCAGGCCCTCGATGTCGTCGAGCCCCCTCAGCTCGGCGCTGACGGAAACGGCGCGGGTCAGGCGCACCCTCTGCCACCTGACGCCGTTCCAGCGCAGCGCGAGCGCGCCGTTGCGAACCCTCCCGACCGACCAGGCGAGGTCGGGCGCGAACGCCTGCACGTCATGGAGGCTCGTGTACCCGCTCGACGGCTGCCACGAAGGAGTCTGATGCCAGCGACTCCCGTCCCACCGAACGGCCACGACCCTCGATCTGTCGAACGGGCCTACGCCGCCGACAGCCCAGACATCTCTCGATGTGCGAGCATCGATGCCCAGAAGCGCGCTGCCCTCACGCGGGTATCGGTATACGACCGTCCATCCCTCGGCGGCAGTCGTCGGGACGAATTCCCCGCCGGTCGCGACGTCTTCCTGCCGGATCGCGGCGATGGACCAGACCGCCGCCACCAGCGCGATCACGATGCCTAGCGCGAGCGGTCGACCGCGCGTGCCCATGCCATACCCCTTACCGATCTTCTCGGATGAACGGCCTGCTTGGGCCGAGCCCGTACGCGAGGACCCGGCCGCCCCGATCGCCCTGCCACGCCGTCACGAACACCCGTCCGTCGGCGACCGCCGCGACGCGGGCGAAGGAGCCTCGGATGGAAGAGCTCCATCTGATCCGCC
>DASZOO010000205.1:0-3326 GCA_035550775.1 Actinomycetota bacterium
CCCAGGACCTGGTGCGCAGGGCGCGCAAGGACGAGAGCGACGAGTCGCTGGGGTCGCTGCTGCGCCGCCGGCTCGGCGACGAGGCGACCGACCTCGCGGTGGGGCCCCTCCTCGCGGGGCTCTACGCGGGCGACGTCGACCGTCTGAGCGTGCAGGCGACGTTCCCGGATCTCGTCGCGTGGGAGCGCGCCCAGGGAAGCCTGTTCCGCGGCTCCCAGGCGACCTCGAAGCTCGCCCGGCGATCACAGCTCGGCCCGATGTTCGTGCGGCCGCGCGGGGGGGTCGCCCGGCTCCCCGATGTGCTGGCCGAGCATCTCGGCGACCGCGTCCACACCGGGCGGCCGGTCACGGGGGTCGAAGCGGGCCGGGTCGCGCTCGAGGACGGGGCGGCGGTCGAGGCCGACACCGTGGTGCTCACGACGCCGGCTCACGAGACCGCGCGCATGCTCGGCGATCTGGCGCCCGCCGGTCTCGTCGAGATCCCGTCCGTCTCGACCGGGGTGCTCCTCATGGTCTACGGAGAGGGGACCCAGGCGGGGCTCCCCGACGGCACGGGGTTCGTGGTCCCGCGCGGCAAGGCACCGATGACCGCCGCGACGTGGCTCAGCAGCAAATGGCCGAGCGAGGCGTTCGGCTCGCGGGCGGTCGTGCGCTGCTACGTAGGTGCGGCCGGGGAGGACGACGTCCTCGACGCCGACGACGCCGACATCGTCGACGCGTGCGCGCGGCACCTCGCCGCCGTCGTGCGGCTGCCCGAGGCCCCGGAGCACGCGACGATCGTGCGCTGGCCCGCCTCGATGCCGCAGTACGAGGTGGGCCACGCCGAGCGGGTCGCTCGCATCCGCGACGAGCTGCCTCCCGGTATCGTCGTCGTGGGACAGGCCTACGACGGCGTGGGGGTTCCCGACTGCGTTCGGGCAGCGAACCAGGCTGCGGAACGCATCGCCACCGAGCTCGCGACCACGCCGACCGATCACGAGGAGACGGTTCCATGACCGAGGGGCCCGAGACGATCTACACGCTGTACCCGGTGTTCGAGGCCTCGCCGACCTTCGCCGACGAGCTCGCGGACGCCGACGACCGGCGCGATGCCGTGCAGGAGGTCGAGAACCTCGACAAGGCCTGGGAAGGTCGCGTCGAGGTCCGCGGCACCTACTCGACCGTGGGGTTCCGCGCCGACGCCGACCTGATGCGCTGGCTGGTCGGCGAGAGCCCGCAGGACCTGCAGCGGTTCCTCGTGGAGTTCCGCCGCACGCGCGCCGGGCGTCTGCTGAGCCCGTCGTGGATGTTCATGGGCGCGGTCAAGCCCGCCGAGTTCACGCCCGACCACCGGCCGGCGTTCGTGAAGGGCACCCCTCCCGAGACGTTCCTGTGCGTCTACCCGTTCGTGCGCACCCCCGAGTGGTACCTGCTGCCGGCGGAGGAGCGGGGCGAGCTGCTGCGCGAGCACGGCCTGCTCGGACGGGAGTTCCCCGAGGTGCTCGCGAACACGACGAGCGGGTTCGGGCTCGGCGACTGGGAGTGGATCCTGGCGTTCGAGGCCGAGCGGGCCGAGTCACTGGTCGACGTGATCCGCGCGCTGCGGAACACGAAGGCTCGGCTCTACACGAAGGTGGAGACGCCGTTCGTCACGGGCATCCGCAAGTCGTTCGCGGAGGCGTTGGACGACCTGGTGTGACCCCCCAAGTAGTCCAGTTCAGACTACTTGGAGCGCTTCCATGCCTGCAGGGTCGCGTCGGCGTGGTCGGGAACGTACGTGTACATGTCCCGAGGCGGGCGCACGTAGCCCTCGTCCTGCTGGCGCGGCGGCATCTCGATCTCGGGCACCGGCCGCGGTTCGTAGGGGATCTTCGAGAGCAGGTGCGAGATGCAGTTCAGGCGCGCCTTCTTCTTGTTGTCGGCATCGACGACGTACCAGGGCGCCTCGGGGATGTCGGTGTGCACGAACATCTCGTCCTTGGCGCGTGAGTAGTCGACCCACTTCGTCCGCGAGTACAGGTCGGTGCCGCTCAGCTTCCAGCGTCGCAGCGGATCATCGATGCGCTTGGCGAACCGCCGCTCCTGCTCCTCGTCGCTCACGGAGAACCAGTACTTGATCAGGATGATGCCCTCCTCGACGAGGAGGCGCTCGAAGATCGGGGTCTGCCGGAGGAAGCGGTAGTACTCGGCCTGCGTGCAGAACCCGAGCACCCGCTCGACGCCCGCTCGGTTGTACCAGCTGCGGTCGAACAACACGATCTCGCCGGCGGTGGGCAGCTGTTCCACGTACCGCTGGAAGTACCACTGCCCGCGCTCGCGGTCCGACGGCTTGGGCAGCGCCACGTGCCGAGTGATGCGGGGGTTCGTGTGCTCGGTGATCCGCTGGATCGCGCCGCCCTTGCCGGCCGCGTCGCGTCCCTCGAAGATCGCGACGACCCGGGAGCCGGTGTCGGCCACCCACTGCTCCATCTTCACGAGCTCTTCCTGCAGCCGGAACAGCTCCCGCTCGTACACCTTCTTCGGGAACTTCCCCTTGCCCGATCCTTCGCGTTCCATCGCTTCGACCATCAGCCACCTCGCATGTCGTCGTCGGCCCGAGTCTATGTGTGCCGTACGCTGGCGGTGATGCCACGCGCCACCGCCGACCTCGACCCGCTCGCCGACAAGCGCACGCTCCGCGCGATCCCGATCCACGAGCGGCCGAAGCCGCGTCTGCGTGGCCGGCTGCATCAGGGCGCCTTCATCGTTTCGATCCCGGCCGGGTTGCTGCTGGTGCTGCTCGCGCCCGACGCCCGATCGCGGATCGCGACGTCGATCTACGCGATCACCCTGTGCGGGCTCTTCGGCGTGAGCGCCGCCTATCACCTGGGGGAGTGGTCCGAAGCCGCGTACACGCGCATGCGGCGGCTCGACCACTCGATGATCTTCGTGCTGATCGCCGGCACCTACACGCCGTTCTGTCTGCTGGTGCTGCAGGGCACGCTGGCGACCGCCGTGTTGGTCGCCGTGTGGACGGGCGCGGCCCTCGGCGTCGCGACCAAGTACTACCGCGTCGACCTGCACGTGCTGTCGGGCTTCATGTACGTCGGCCTCGGGTGGCTCGTCGTCGTGAGCCTGCCGGCGCTGTTGCGGGGACTCGACATGCCCGAGACCGTGCTGGTGGTCGTCGGCGGGTTGCTCTACTCGGTCGGGGCCCTCGCGCTCGCGACGAACAGACCGAACCCGTGGCCGCATACCTTCGGCTATCACGAGGTGTGGCACGCGGCGACGATCGCGGCAGCGGCGTGCCAGTACTGCTCGGTCCTGTTGGTCGTCGTCGGTCTGCGTGGCTAGGACTCGAGCAACGC
>DASZOO010000206.1:0-47460 GCA_035550775.1 Actinomycetota bacterium
CCGCACCGCCCGCAGGGCGTCGTCCTCGTGCACGTCGGGGACGCCGAACGTCGCCACCACCGCATCGCCGATGAACTTCTCGACGGCGCCGCCGTGGCGCCGGACCACCTCACGCATCGCCTCGTAGTAGCGCGTCATCACTCCGCGGAGCGTCTCGGCGTCGAGGCCCGCGCCCAGCGACGTCGAGCCGACCACGTCGGTGAAGACCACCGTCACCTGGCGACGGGAACCGTCGCCGGGCCGCTCGGCCACGGGCGCGCCGCAAGCAGGGCAGAACCGCGCGCCGGCGGGAGGCGATCCTCCGCAGGTCGAGCACTGCGTCACCGTGTCGACGCTCCCTTCGGACAGGGTGCTCGGGCACACGGAGCATGCCACGAACGTGGTGACGGCGATCACGGCGGTATCCCCCGGGTGCCCGTCACCCCGTCACCTGGACACCGTGACGAAAATCGGCCGCCTCGGGGATCGACCGCTGCCCCGATGGCGCGTAGCGTTCGCATCCCCTCGGCGCGCCGGCCGCGACCGGCTTGCCGGCTCTCCCTCGCACTTCCCTCCGCGCGGCTGGCGTCGTGCGGACGGTGTTCGTATCCGGGTTTGGAGGGCCGCTGATGCAGGAAGTCGCCCGGGTCGTCGTGGCGCTCGAAGCCAGCGACGTCGCCGAGGAGGTCATGCACTTCCTCGATCGCAGTGGCACGGCCCGCGTCGTAGGCACCGCCGCCGACGATCGTCAGCTGATCGAGGCGGTCCGCCAGCTCGAGCCCGACGCGGTCGTCGCACATCCATCGCTGGTCGAGCCTGCGGCCGTTCGCGGGCCGACGCTGCTCGCGCTCGACACCCGGGAGTCCGTCTCGTCGCTGAGGGCGGCGATCCGGGCGGGGGCTCGCGGGTTCTACCTGTGGCCGGGCGAGCGCGATGCGCTCGCCGGGGCGGCGGCGGCGGCCGCCACGATGCAGCACCTCGGCGAGAAGCGCGCCGTCGTGGTCGCCGTGCACGGTGCGCGGGGCGGTGTCGGCTCGACGTTCGTCGCGACGCATCTCGCTCAGGCGCTCGCGCGGCGGGATCTCGACTGCGTGCTCGTGGACGCCGACCCTACGTACGGCGACATCTCGACGGCGCTCGGGGTCCCCGACGACGTGCACACGATCGCCGACCTGCTCCCTCTCGTCCCGGAGCTGACCGCCACCCATCTCGACGATGCCCTGTGGGCGCACCCTGAGGGGTTCCGGGCGCTGGTCGCCCCGGCCGCGGAGCTGGCCGTGCAGGTGACCGGTGACGACCTCTCCGCGATCGTGCGGGTGGCCGCCGCGGCGTCCGATACCGTGGTGGTCTCCCTCCCGCGGGAGCTCGGCGAGCGCACGTTCGCCGGCCTCGCGAGCGCCGATCGGCTGCTCGAGGTGCTCTCGCTCGACGTGCTGTCGTTCCGCGCTGCCACGCGTGCGGTCGACGTGGTGACCCCGCTCGGCCTCCCGGTGCGCGTGGGGTTCGTCGTCAATCGCGCCGCCCGAGGCGAGATCACGCCCGGCGATGTCGAGCGGGTGTTCGGGGCGCAACCGCTGGCGGTCGTGCCGGCCGATCGTTCCGTGCCCCGGGCGCAGGACCGCGGCCGGCTCGTGCCGCCGCGCGGCCGCGTGGGCCGCGCCTTCACGAGGCTCGCCGATCGGGTGCTCGAGGGGGAGGGGGCATGAGCGCCGACCCGCTGGCTCCGGTGCGCCGGCAACTCCGCGAGGAGTTGCGGGAACGGGTCGACGCGCGCGGGCTCGCCACCGCGCCGCGCACCCAACGGCGCGTGCACGTGCGCGACGAGGCGCTCGCCCTGCTGCGGGCGAGCGGGGCGATCCTGCCCCAACGCGAGCTCACGCGCATGGTCAACGAGGTTTCCGATGAGGTCGTCGGGTTCGGTCCGATCGAGTTCCTGCTGCAGGACCCGGAGGTGACCGAGGTCATGGTCAACGGTCCCGACGACGTATACGTGGAGCGAGGGGGGCGCATCGAGAGGGCGCCGGACGGTCTATTCGAGGGGGAGGAGGCTGTCCTGCACCTGATCGAACGCATCGTGGGGCCCTTGGGCCTCCGGGTCGACGAATCATCGCCTTGGGCGGATGCGCGACTTCCGGACGGTTCGCGGGTTCACGCGATCGTGCCGCCTCTCTCGCTCCGCGGCCCTGCGGTCACGATCCGCACGTTCTCACGCGTGCCGTTCACGGCCGACGATCTGGTCGCGACCGGCACCATGGGTCCGCGCATGCTGGCGTTCCTCGCCGCGTGCGTTCGCGGTCAAGCGAACCTCATCGTGAGCGGAGGCGCCGGCAGCGGCAAGACCACCCTGCTCGGCGTGCTGAGCGGGTTCATCCCCGATGGCGAGCGGCTCATCACGATCGAGGATGCGGCCGAGCTGCGTCTCGCGAAGCCTCACGTGGTGGCCCTCGAAGCGCGTCCGGCCAACGTCGAGGGGAAGGGGCGGGTCACCGTGCGCGACCTGGTCCGCAACGCGCTTCGCATGCGACCCGACCGCATCATCGTCGGTGAGGTCCGCGGCGGCGAGGCACTCGACATGCTGCAGGCGATGAACACCGGCCACGAGGGGTCGTTGTCGACCGCCCATGCGAACTCGTGCCGACATCTGCTCTGGCGACTCGAGACGATGGCGATGATGTCCGACGTCGACCTCCCGGCCGCCCACGTGCGGAACCAGGTCGCATCGGCGATCGATGTGGTGGTTCACCTCGCGAGGCTGCGAGGGGGCCGGCGCGTCGTGTGGGAGATCGCCGTGGTCGAGGGCACGCGGCGAGGTGAGCCGGTGGTGACCCCGGTCTTCCGGTTCCGGTCGCGAGAGGGCAGCGAGGGCCATTTCGAGGCGACCGGCACGGTCCCGCAGATCACGACGATCCTCGCCGATCGTGGCGAGGACATGGCCGATTGGATGTTCGCCCCCGAGGACGACGCGTGAGCGGGCTCGCGCTCACCCTGCTGGGCCTCGCCGCCTGGTTCGCCGAACGCGGATCCATGGCGACCCGGCGGGGCGGGCTCCAGCGCCGTCTCGCCCTCGCCGCGCCCCGTCGGACCCGCGCCTCCCGCACGGCGCCTGCCTTGCCGATCTGGTGCGCGGCGGGCGGGGCGGTGGGCTTGTTGCTGTCGGGAGCCGCCGGCTCGGTCGTGGGCGCCGCCGCGGGGGTCGTCGCGTTCCGCGTGCGCGCACGACGACGCTCGCGAACGCGAGCGAGCGAGCGTGACGAGCAGCTGGTCGACGCCGTCGGCTCGATCGCGGCGGCGATCCGAGCCGGCCGATCGGTACCTCAGGCGCTCTCGTACGCGGCCTCCGAGGCGCGTCCCCCGCTGGGCGACTCCTTGCGCCGGCTCGAGTCGGCGCTGGACCTCGGCGTGCCCCTCGACGACGCCGTCGACGCGTGGGCCGGCGAGATCGACACCGACGATGCCCGTCTCCTCGCCGCGGTCCTCACCCTGCATCGACGCAGTGGGGGCGATCTTCCGGCCGTTCTCCGCGAAGTGTCCGACACGCTGCGCGAGCGGCGAGCCGCCGTGGGGGAGGTTCGCGCGTTGACCGCCCAGGCTCGGCTGTCGGGCACGATCCTTGGGGTGCTCCCGTTCGGGTTCTTCGCGTTCCTGTGGATCACGTCGCGGGACGAGATCGAGGGTGCCCTTCGCTCACCGGCCGGGATCGCCGCGATCGGCCTCGGACTGGTGCTCGAGGGGTTCGCGTTCCTCTGGATCCGGCATCTGCTGGAGGTTCGATGATCCCGGTGATCGCGTCGTGTCTCGTCGTCGCGGCCGTGCTGTTCCTGAGCGTTGGCATCCACCGATCCCGTCGCGATCGACCGTCGCTCAGATGCTCCGAGCAGATGCGGACGGGCGCCGCGCGCACGCGTGGGCGATGGAGTCGGCCCTGGTTCGCGGACGGATCGCGAGCGACCCGGCGTCGGCGCGCCGCCGTCGATGCCGAGATCCCACAGCTGCTCGACCTGCTCGCGGCGGGGTCCTCCGCAGGTCTCGCGGCGCCGCTCGCGCTCCGGCGAGCCGTCGACGGGCTCGCCGGTCCGCTCGCCGACGAGGTCGGCGCGACCGTCCGTGCGGTGGATCTCGGCGCCCGGTGGCGCGACGAGTTGGATCGGCTCGCCGAGCGCATAGACCTCCCCGACCTGCGCCGCACCGTCGCCACGCTCAACCGCACCGAGTCGCTGGGTGCGTCACTGGCGGAAGGAACCGCCGAGCTGGCTGCTTCGGTCCGCCGGGCTCGGCGGGCGGCGACCGCCGAGCGGGCTCGGACCGCTCCGGTGAAGATGCTCTTCCCCCTGGTGTTCCTCGTCCTCCCCGCGTTCCTCCTCCTCACGGTGGTGCCCGTGCTGCTCACCACCGTGCGGTCGATCGGCTGACAGGCAAGGGAGGTACACGATGCAGGTGCTGAACATGCTGTGGTATCCCGCGATCCGGGCATCGCGAGACCGGCTCCGTCGTGAGGAAGGACAGACGACGGCGGAGTACGCCCTCGTGATCCTGGCGGCGGCCGCCGTCGCGGTGGTGCTGATCGCCTGGGCGCGCTCGTCGGGCAGGCTGCCGGCGTTCTTCGACCAGGTGATCGACCAGGTGATCGGGGACGCCAACGGCGCGTAGGAGCGTCGGCCGGATGCGATCGGAGCGAGGCCAGCGCGGCACCGCCGCCGTGGAGTTCGCGCTCGTGTTGCCGATCGTGCTGGCGATCGTCCTCGCGATGGTGCAGGTCGGCCTGCTCGTGCGGGACCGCCTGCTCGTCGAATCCGCGGTGCGCTCCGGGGCGCGCATCGCGGCCGTCGAACCGGGCGACGACGCGGTGCGCACCGCCGTGCTTCGGGCGGCGCCGGTCCTCGATCCGGCAGCGGTCGTGGTGTCGGTATCGCGCGTGGGCGCGCGAGGCGAGCCGGTGACCGTCACGGTCGACTACGTCGCCTCGATCCGGGTGCCGTTCGTCTCGTGGCTGTTCCCGGCCGGCGTCTCGATGCGATCCGAGGGCACCGATCGACAGGAGTTCACGTGAGCGATCCGTCGCAGCGAGGGTCGGTCTCGATCGTCGTCGTCGGGGTGGTCGCCATCGCCCTGGTGGCATCGCTCGGCGTCGCCGACGTGGGGAAGGCGTTGGTGGCCCGTGCACGAGCGAGGGCCGCCGCTGACGCCGCGGCCCTCGCCACTGCCCAGGAGCTCGCCCTGCCGACCGGGCGTGACCCCTCAGAACTCGCGACCGACTACGCCGCCCGGAACGGGGCAGTCCTCTCGGCGTGCGCTTGCGCCTCCGGATCGCTCGATGCGGTCGTCGAGGTCGAGACCTCCGTCGGGCCGATGTTCCTCGCCGGTGATTCGCTCAGCGTCCGCGCGCGCGCTCGCGCCGTGGTCGATCTGGCGGCGTGACGAGCGCCTCCGCGAGCACCGCCGCCCCCGAGTGATCGACGTCGCGGGTCGCCGTGAGCAGCGTCACGACCCCGACATCGGCTCGCCGTCGAAGCTCGTGGAACGCCTCGCGGGCCTCGTCGGAGACGAGCTCGTCGCGATACCGCCGGCGGAACTCCTCGAATCGCTCGGGGCGGTGCCCGTACCACGTGCGCAGCTCGGGGCTCGGGGCGACGGCCTTCGGCCACTCGTCGAACGCGAGGTTCTGCTTCCGCACGCCGCGGGGCCACAGGCGGTCGACCAGGATGCGCGTGCCGTCGGAGGGCTCGGCCGGTTCGTACACGCGCTTCACGCGGACATGTTCCGAGCCCGCGGACATCCGCTCACCCGGCCGCATAGGTCCAGTCGGGCTGCTTCAGGTGGTAGCGCTCGTCGTAGACGAACGCGCCGTGCTCGTCGACGTCGACGATCTTCGGGACGGAGATCTCGCGCGGTCGCGGGCAGGGCTGCCCGAAGTGCTCGGCGAACTCCCCGGCGAAGACCCGAACCGCGCTCTGCGCGATCAGCGTCTCACCCGTCGGCAGCGCGCACCGTTGCGCGTCGGTCACCGTTCGTGCCCGGGCGAGGATCGTCTCGACATCGGCCTCCGAACCCTCGCCCCGGTCGATCCGCTCGAGGAGCTGCGTGATCTGCCCCGTTCCGTGTTTGCACGCCGGACACTGCCCGCACGATTCCACGTAGAGGAAGCGCGAGAACGCGAGCGTGGCCCGCACGATGCACGCGGTGTCGTCGTAGACCACGAACGCGCCCGCGCCGAGGCCCGAGCCGACCTGCGTCATGGCGTCGAAGGTCATCGGCGTATCGAACTGCTCGGGTGACAGCACCGTGCTCGACGCACCCGGGAACACCGCCTTGACCGCCCGGCCCTCGGGTGGTCCCCCGCCGATGCCAAGGATCAGCTCTCCGAGGGTGAATCCCATGGGCAGCTCGTACACGCCGGGGAATCGGACGTCGCCCCCCAGCGTGAGCAGCATCGTTCCCGGGGAGTCCTCGGTGCCGATCGAGCGGAACCAATCGGCTCCCTCGCGCACGATGTGCGGCACGTTCGCGAGGGTCTCCGGGTTGTTCACCGCGGTCGGGTTCGGGCTGGTGGGCGTTCGGAAGAGCCCTTCCATCCACGGGGGCACGGTCCGTGGCATCGGCGGGTTGCCTTCGATCACCTCGAGCAGCGCCTTCTCCTCGCCGAACAGGTACTCGTCCGGGCCGGCGACGAGCTCGATGGGCACCGAACCGAGCAGGCTCGCCGTCCCCATCTCCTGCAGCGCTGCCCGCACGCGCTCGAGCTCGGCCTCGGCGCCGGCCTTGATCGCGATGAAGGCACCCCTCGCGCCGACCGCGAGCGCGGCGATGGCCAGGCCCTCCAGCACCTGGTAGGGATCGTGGCGCAGCAGCCACCGGTCCTTGAACGCGCCGGGCTCGCCCTCGGCCGCGTTGCAGACGACGTACGTGGTGGGGCAGGGATCGTCGCGGACCGTGCGCCACTTCATGCCGGTCGGGAAGCCGGCGCCGCCTCGGCCTCGCAGGCCGGCTCGCCGGACCTCGTCGATGATCCAGTCGGGGCCCCGCTCGGCCGCGACCGTGAGCGCGCGGCCGCCCCCTCGCGCGATGTACTCCTCCAACGAGCCGACCGGAAGCTCCGGCAGCAGCACGGAGGTCGTGCTCCGTTCGGTCACCTCGCGCACCTCCTCGAGCGATCCCCGCCATCGTAGCCACGGGTCGCATGACGGGGGCCGCGGAACGCCGGTCTGCGGACCGTCGCGTCACGGAACGAGCTCGGCGTCGTGGCCGGCCGCGAGCACAGGCAGCTGCGCTCGTTCGATCACCTGGTCGACCACGCCGTAGTCCCTGGCTTCCTCGGCCGTCAGGATGAAGTCCCGGTCGGTGTCGGCCGCGATCTTCTCGACCGGCTGGCCCGTGTGCTCCGCGAGGATCTCGTCGGCCCGCCGACGCATGCGCACGATCTCGCGCGCATGGATCTCCAGGTCGGCGGACTGACCTTCCATGCCGCCGTGCGGCTGATGCAGGAGCACGCGCGAGTTCGGGAGCGCGAACCGCCTCCCGGCCGATCCCGTCGCGAGCAGGAATGCGCCGGCGCTGGCAGCCTGTCCCACGCAGTAGGTCGCGACCGGCGTGTTCAGGAACTGGACCGTGTCGTGGATCGCGAACATCGCGGTGGTCGACCCACCCGGCGAGTTGATGTACATCGCGATCTCCTCGCCGGGGTCCTCCGACCGCAGGAACAACAACTGGGCCACGATCAGGTTGGCGACGCCGTCGTCGATGGCCGTCCCCAGGAACACGATCCGCTCTCGCAGCAGACGAGAGTAGATGTCGAAGACGCGCTCGCCGCGATCGGAGGGCTCGACGACGGTCGGCACGAGGGTCTGGAGCGGTGCGGACGATGCGTAGGACACGACCGGCTTCCTTTCGGGTAGGATGCAACCCTACGGTTGCCATCGACCGTACCGGAGGCCGAGTGAGATGGCAACCGAACGGTTGCCATCTCCAGGTCGAGGCTCGGGCGAGCGGGAAGGGGCAGGCATGGCGGACGAACGGCCAGGCACCGGCCGCGTCGACCGAACGCTCACGATCCGTGCGTCGGTCGACGAGCTCTGGCCCGCGATCTCGACCCCCGACGGGTTGGAGGCCTGGCTCGGCGGCGAGGTGGAGATCGATCCGCGCCCCGGCCGGCCCGTGCTCGTGCGCTGGCCCGATCGATCCACGAGCCGGGGAGCCGTGGAACGCGTCGAACCGGACCGTCGGTTCGTGTTCAGGTGGCGGCGCATCGCGGGCATCGGTCTCACCCTGTCGACCGGCGAGCCGACGCGGGTGGAGATCACGCTCACGCCGTTGGGTCCCCGTCGCACTCGGGTGGACATCGTCGAATCACCCGCGCCGCTGCCGGCGCCCCCGGTGGCGGTGCCCAGACCGAGCCCTCGATCCGCGGGACGGGGGGCGGCATGAGCGACGACCGGGTCGATCGCATCTTCTCGGCGCTCTCGGACCCGACCCGACGGTCGGTGATCGCCCGCCTGTCCGACGGAGGGCCCACCACGCTCGCTCGGCTCGCCGAGGATCTCCCCGTGACTCGGCAGGCGGTCGCCAAGCACCTCGCCGCCCTCGAGCAGGCCGGACTCGTAAGCGCGAGCGAGGGCCGGAACCGCACCTACCGGCTCACCCCCGGCCCACTGACCGAGGCGATGGGCTGGATGGTCGACGTCGGCGCCGACTGGGATTCGCGGCTCGAGTCGTTGCGCCGCTACGTGGAAGGGTGATCGTCGGGTCGGGGAGGCGGCTCGGCGTACGATGCGGTCGACGGGTCGATCGAGACCGCGCGGCCCCGTCGTCGTCGCCATGCCCGCCGCACGCCCCAGACCAACACCGCGAACAACGCCAGCACCAGCAGGAACGCCACGACGGGCACGATCACCGCGCTGAACGACAGCACCGTCGAGATCGTGTCCTCCCCCAACGACAGCATCGGGTTGCCTGCCCCACCCGTGAACGCGGTCGACGCGGGGCGCACCATGGACCGGGCGCCGTGGGTCGCACCGGCCGCGGCGACCCCGAGCACGACGGCGAGCGCCGGGTCGACATCGTTCCCGCTCGCGGCCAGCGCGACCAGGGCTCCCGCCACCGGCGCCACGACCACGCCGATCGCGTGGAGCACGGAATCGATCGCGGGCACCTTGTCGCCGATGAAGTCGACGACGGCGATCGCCGCGATCGCGAGCATGACGCCGGGCTCCGCGAGCGCGTCGTAGGGGGCGTCCAGCGTGACCAGTCCGGTCCATCGGTCCAGTCCGCCGAGGATCAACAGCGGCAGGTAGGCGTTCAAGCCCGTCGCGGTCGACAGGCCGAGCGCCGTCATGAGCCCGAGCGCGGCGTCGGTCATGCCGAGATCCTCCTGCGAGCGCTCACTCCAGATGCTTCGCCCTCGGATCGCGGTGGGTGGGAGAGCGGTAGCCGGGCTCGGCTCGAAGCACGAGGTACTCGACGGCGGCCCAGATCGTCTTCGACCGCGGGTAGAACGCCAGCGGCACCAGAACCAGCACGGCCACGCTCAGGATGGTGAGCCACAGCACGGGGACGTCGGGTACGGTGAGCACGAGCCCCACGGCCAGCACCATCAGCCACGAGCCGATGCCCACCACGTAGTTCAGCACCATGGCGCCGAGGTAGCCGCCTTCCTCCTTCTCGAACCGCCACTCGCATCGGGGGCAGGCCGTCCGCATCGTGAACCACGACACGAACGTGTCGGGCTCGCCACATCGAGGGCAGCGTCTCCGCGCTCCGCGCAGCAGCGTGGTGAACGTGCCGGACTCGGGGGAGAGCCGCCGCGCCGTCTCCGGCTCCCGGCTACGCGGAGGTGGAGGTTCCGGGGGACGGTCGTTCGTGGGACCGTTGTCCCCGAGACCATGGGGATCGAGCGAGTCGTAGGGCCTATCCGTCGTGGATCACCCAGAACGTCACGATGTCGCTCACCGTCCTCCGCCCGGCACCGCACCGGGTCCCCGGGCAAGGCTACCGGGGACTAGGACTTCCGACGGGTCCGCCGTGACATGGACCGGGGGTATGCTTGCCCGACCATGCCGAACCGAACTGGCAGCCGGGCGAAACGCACGCCGTTGGGGCGAGGCCGACGAGCCGAGCTCGGCGTGATCGACTTCACGCTCGCGAAGCGGGCCCTGTTGCGTGATGCCCAGGTCGGGGTGCTCGGTCTGACCGACCTCTGCGACGCGCACCCGGAGCTGATGCGAGCCGCGAAGCACGTCGGCGAGCCCACGACGCACGACTGCCCGGTCTGCGGCAAGGTCAAGCTGGTGCTGCTGGCCTATGTCTACGGCGACGGCCTCCGCGACCAGAACGGCAGGGTCTGGTCGATCGATACGGGCCTGCGGATGACCGCGGCGCATCCGGGCGCCAGCTGCTACGTGGTCGAGGTATGCACGGCCTGCCGGTGGAACCACCTGCGAGAGGCGTTCACCGCTCGGCGGAGCGCCGCCGGGTAGGTCGCTCCAGGCCTGCGGCGCAACCGGAACTCCATCGCTCCGTCACATGAGACCGTGCGTGTGCGCGCACCCCGCTGGATACAATCGGAGGTCGTGTCGACCCGTACCCCTACACGCCCCGGTGGGGCCAAGCACGTTCCCAAGCACGCCCCCAGCACGCGGAAGAAGGGGTTCTTCCGCCGGTACTGGTGGGTGTTCCTGCTCGTGCCGCTCCTGGTCGCCGCCGCGATGTTCGGCTCGCTCTTCGTCGCGTACGCCCGCATCGATCTGCCCGAGACCCTGCCGCCGATCCGCACGAGCTTCCTGTTCGATCGCAACGGCGTGGAGCTCACGTCGCTGCACGGGGCGGTCGACCGCAAGATCGTCGGGCTGAACCAGATCTCGGACAACCTCGAGCACGCCGTACTCGCGACCGAGGACGCCGGCTTCTACGAGCATCCCGGCATCGACGTCCAGGGCATCGCCTCGGCGGCCTGGACCGACCTCGTGAAGCGAGACACGGTCGTGGGCGCGTCGACGATCACCCAGCAGCTCGTGAAGAACGTCTACGCCGGTCAGTACATCGAGCATCCGAACGGTACGCAGGAGTACATCGTGCCGCCGAGGTCGATCAAGGAGAAGATCCGAGAGGCGCTGCTCGCGATCAAGGTCGAGCAAGAGCTGTCGAAGGATCAGATCCTCGCGAAGTACCTGAATACCGTGTACTTCGGTCACGGCGCTTACGGTGCGGAGTCGGCCGCCCAGACCTACTTCGACAAGCCGGCGTCCGACCTCACGGTCAGTGAATCGGCCGTGCTCGCTGCGGTCCTGCACGCACCCAGCCTCTACGACCCCATCAAGAGCAAGTACGACAACAAGTTCCGCCGTGACTACACGCTCGACCAGATGGCCGTGTACGGATACCTCACCCAGGACGAAGCGAACCGCCTGAAGGCCGAGCCTTGCTGCGGCATCCCGAAGTCCCAGCGCGAGGCGCAGGCTCGCATCTCGAGCCGCGCCGACTCCGAGTACTTCGTCGAGTGGACCCGCTCGGAGCTGTTCGAGCGATACGGCAGCGCCCGGGTGTACGGGGGCGGTCTGCAGATCACGACGACCCTGGACCTCAGGCTGCAACGCATGGCCGAGGATGCCGTCGACACGAACCTCCCCGACACCCCCGACAATCCGGATGCGGCACTGGTCACGATCGACAACGCCACCGGCGAGGTCCTCGCGATGGTGGGCGGTCGCGACTGGGAGCGATCCAAACTGAACCTGGCGACCCTTCCGTGCGAGGGCTGCGGCCGCCAGGCCGGATCAGCGTTCAAGCCGTTCACCCTCGCGGCCGCGCTCGATCAAGGGTTCGCCTTGCGGGGCCAGTACTGGTCCGGACCGTCGACGATCACGATCCCCGACGAGCAGTGCGCGGGGCCGGACGGCCTGTGGACGCCGACCAACGCCGGTGACAGCTCGGCTGGCACCGTCGATCTGTTCGGCGCCACCGTCAACTCGGTGAACACCGTGTTCGCGCAGCTCGTCGCCGCCCTCGACGGTGGTCCGGCCGACGCCGCAGACATGGCCCACCGCCTCGGCATCGAGTCGGACCTGCCGATCGTGTGCTCGATCACGCTGGGCAGCGTGCAGATCAACGCGCTCGAGATGACCAACGCGTATTCCACCCTCGCCGCCGACGGTGTCTACCATCGGGCGAACCCGCTGCTGGAGGTGAACCGCGCCAACGGTCGCCCGGCGGATCGGAAGGTCGCGTCTCGTCCCAAGGAGCGGTTCGAGTCCCCGGCCGTGCCGAGGGCGGTGACCTCGGCGCTCCAAGGCGTGATCTCGGGCGGCACGGGATCGGCGGCGTCGATCTATCCATGGCCGGCGGCGGGCAAGACCGGCAGTGCTCAGGACAACGTCGACGCCTGGTTCTGCGGATACACGGTGCAGCTGTCGACCTGCGTGTGGGTGGGCTATCCGGAGGAACAGCGGGAGCTCCTGGGTGTCGAGACCGACTACGGCACGGTGTCGGTGGTCTACGGGGGCACGATCCCCGCCGCGATCTGGCACGACTTCATGCTCGAGGCGATGGCCTACGGCCAGGACCGATGGGGGTGGGAACCGACACCGTTCTCCACCGATTTCGAGCTGAGCGGGACGCGCGGCCCCGAGGCGCCGGTGGCCTCGCCGACGCCACCGAGCCCGTCGCCCTCACCCAGCCAGGAACCCTCGCCCAGCGAGGAACCCTCGCCCAGCGAGGAGCCGCCACCGAGCGAGGAACCCTCGCCCAGCGAGGAGCCGCCGCCGAGCGAGGAACCCCCACCCGAGGAGTGACCTAGGAGGCCTCGTGGAGGCTCTCGCCCCCGCGCGTGGGCGTGAGCTCGTCGAGCGGGAGCGTGGCGACGATCGAGGTGCCTCTCCCCGGCGACGAGCGGACCACGAGCGTGCCGCTGGCGAGCTCGACCCGTTCCCGCATCGAGGCGAGCCCGACGCGCCCCTCGCGCAGGAAGTCCCGGGCGAGCCCGGCGTCGAACCCCTGTCCGTCGTCCTCGATCTCGACTCGGAGCTGGGTGTCGTTGGCCAGCACCGTGACCAGCACCTGCGACGCCTTGGAGTGCTTCGCCGCGTTGGAGAGCGCCTCCTGCACCAGCCGGAACGCGAGCGTCTCGAGGTCCTCGGGCAACGGCGCCTCGAGCCGGCCGGAGAAGTCCGTCTCGATGGCCTGCTCCGTGCCGAACCGAACGAGGGTCTCGCGGAGCGCCGGGAGCAGGCCCCGTTCCTCCAGGACCGGCGGACGCAGACCGGACATCAGCCGTCGCAGCGCGTCGGCTTCTCCCGCCAGCTCCTCGCGGATCTTCATGAGGACCTCGACCCCCTCGTCGATGTCGCCGGCGCGGATCATCAGCAGTGCGGCCTCGAGCGAGAGCGAGGCGGCCGATACCCCTTGCACGGGGCCGTCGTGCAGGTCGCGGGCGATGCGGTTGCGCTCGGCTTCGATCGCCGCGTTGGTGCGACGGAGCAGGCGGCTGCGATCCTCGTCACGGTCCTGCAGGAACTGGAAGAGCGATCGGATCGTCTGGTCGGCCACCCTCGCGGCCGTGACGTCACGAACGAGCAACAAGGTCCTCGGTGGCACGGTCGGAACGGCGGACGTGCGCGATTCCAGGTACAGCACCTGCCCGCCCGGCCGTGAGATCTGCGACTGCCCGCCGGACCGCAGCCCGGCGAAGGACTCGTCGGCGCCGACGACGACCGACGCGAGCGCCGTCCACGGCTGATCCTCGATCGACTCCCGGGGCAGGGCGACCATCTCGACGAACGCCTCGTTCGCCCGCAACACCACACCGCGCTCGTCGAGCTCGACGATGCCGTCCTCCGCCGTCTCGAACACCAGTCGAAGGTGTTCCTCGGACTGCCGGAGCGTCTCGTTGGCCTCGCGCACGCGGTCGAGCGCCTGGTCGGTCTCGGCGAGCGCCCGTTCCCGCTCGGTCAGCGCCTCGCTGGTCTGGCGGTGCGCGATGGTGCTCGCCGTCTGGTTGGAGAGGATGCGCGCCGCGATGCTCAACCCCAGGAGCAGGATGATGGTGGTCGACTGCGCCGGAGGGATGCCGCGAACGTCGCCGAAGATCGCGACCACCGCGAGCGCCGCGCACGCCGTGACGACCGAGACGCTCGTGAGAACGGGGCGAGCCCAGCGACGCGGTGGGGTCATGGCCGTCTGCTGGGCCGGAGCACCGGTCAACACCGTCCACGCGGCGAACGCGAGGGGCGCGAGGAGGAACGGCAGGTCGATCGCGGGGATCGCGTTGTCGAACGTGCCGCGGGACCAGTGCCACCCGAACGTGGCGGTGGCGGCGGCCGTCACGATGAACAGACCGAACAGGGCGAGGTGACGACGCGACGGAGCCCACAGCAGCAAGGCGCCGAACGCGGCGATCTGCGTCGCCGTGAGCAGGCTGAAGATCGCGACGGTCATCGACGCCTGAGGCGTCGGGTCGGCCGGCAACCCGACCACGTACATCAGCGCGGTGATCGACGCGGCGATCAGGAACACGTCGGTGCCGATCTCAACGCCGTCGCGTTCGTCGAAATGGTCGCGGAACTCGGCCCGCGCGAAGAGCATGAGGGGTGCGAGGAACAAGGCGAACGCCAGGTCGGTCACCCGCGGCTCGTAGGCGCCGCCGCCGTTCAGGTCGGAAGCGAGGAGCAGCACGTTGACCGCCCCGATCATGAACAGCGCATAGGCCAGGTGCACCGTGCCGCGCCATGCCTCGCCTCGGCCGACGGCACGCAGGATGATGCCTCCGGACAGCAGGCAGACGCCCGCCACCATGACCTCGGACGCTCGGCCCTGCACCTGAGAGCCGCTCGGGAACGCCAGGTAGGTCACCACGGCGGCTCCCGCGGCGGCACCGAGGAACAAGCCCGTGGCGATGCGGGCACGGGGACGAACGGCGACGTCGCTCATGTGGATCAATGATGCCTGGTGAGGACACCCGACTCCATCACCCGACCGGGGGTGGTTCCCAACCGGACGGACTAGCCCGTCGAGGGGACCCGGACTCGCTGGAACGGCACGTCTCGGGTCGCTACTCGATCAGCCGGCGGCGGAGCGCCTCCGCCACGGCCGCCGTGCGATCGGAGGCACCGAGCTTCTCGAAGATGTGCTCGAGGTGGGTCTTCACGGTGTCGGGGGAGATGTACAGGCGCTCGGCGATGTCGCGGTTCGTGTGTCCGAAGGCGAGCAACTGCAGCACCTCGATCTCGCGGGCCGTGAGCGTCTCCGCCTTGCGATCGCGCTCCTTGGCGGTGGACAGTTCCTCGGCGAGGGCCACCACGAGCTGTGGATCGATCACCATGTTGCCGCCGGCGACCAGCCGAACCGTCTGGATCAGGTGCTCGGCGTCTCGCGCCTTCAGCACGTAGCCCCGGGCGCCGGAGCGCACGGCTTCCACCACGAACTGGCGGTCGTCGTAGGCGGTCAGCATGATCACGCCGATGTCGGGCCACTGGTCGCGGATCTCGCGCGCCGCCTCGAGGCCGTCCATCTCCGGCATGCGGATGTCGATCAGCGCGATGTCGGGGCTCTCGGCGCCGATCAGCTCGAGCAGTTCCTTGCCGTCGGCGGCTTCCCCGATCACCTCGATGCCGTCGGCCATGTCGAGGTACCGGCGCAGGCCCTGGCGTACGAGCGAGTGGTCGTCCGCGATCGCAACCTTGATCGTCACGTTCCCCCTCCTGAGGGCCCCCCGAGTTCCGCTCATCCTAATGGTTCGGGCCACCGGTCGATGGGAACGCCTCCCGCCGGAGGCCGCCGGGCATCAGAACACGTCCCACCAGGTCACGAACAGCGCGCCGAGCAGCGCGTAGCTGCCCGCGAACGCCGCCACGAGGGCCGGCTCGGGGATGCGCCGGCGTTCCACGGCCCGGGCGAGCACCCAGAACGCCGGGAAGATCACGGTGACGAACCTGGGCATCGACAGCAGCGGTCTCGTGGGCCAGACGTAGACCAGCGGCACGACGAGGCTCGCCAGCGCGTACGCGGAGTAGGAGGGGCGGAGCCATCGCAGACCCGCCACCACCGCGACGACCACGATGCCGACCACGAGGAGATCGACCAGCCAGTACCCGCCGAAGCGCCACGCGGTGCTCACGGCCTCGAACAGGGTCGTCCAGGGGGGCTGCATCTCCCGCTGCCAGTTCCGTTGAGCGGTCCACGGCACGAGGGCGTCGCCGTGCTCGACGCGCCACCATGCCAGGTACAGCAGCGGGCCGAGACCCACTGCCAGCGCGGCGGCGAGACGGGGCAGCACCGAACGTCCGTCCTGGCGTGAGCGGACCACCGCCTCGACCCCCAGGGCGAGCACGAGCAGGACGCCGACGCTTCGGGTGCTCGCCGCGAGGGCCCCCGCGAGCGCCGCCAGGCCCCATCGGTCGCGGCGAGCGAACCAGAACGCCGAGACCGACGCCAGCAGGAACGGTCCTTCCGTGTAGGGCGCCAGCAGAAAGAACGCCGTCGGGAAGATCGAGACCGCCAGCACGGTGAGCCGCGCGCACCGGGTCGACATGCCTTCGAGCCGGGTGAGCCCGTGCAGCATCACGAGCGCACCGGCGAAGCACGCGTTCGACACCAGCAGGGCAGCCCCCAGCGGCCCGACACCGGGGAGCCATGCCACCGTCCTGATCGCCAGGGGATACAGGGGGAAGAACGCGGCGCTCCCGTCGACCGGGTCGTAGCCGCGGGTCGCGATCGCGAGGAACCACGCGGCGTCCTGTCGTTCGGCCGCGGTGACCAGAGCGTGCCATCCGTGCGCCACCGGGGCGATCGGCCAGCCCGCCACCTCGGGCAGTCCCTCGCGAGGTGCGATCAGCCCCACGGCCACGAGACCCAGCACCGAGAACCCGATCCGCACCCCGACGAAGACGAGCAGCGAGTCGCGAACGCCGTCGCGGAGGCGGACCGGGTCGCCCGAAGGCCGTTCCCTCACGCCGGCACGGCCTCGGGCTCCGGTTCTCGCGGCGCCGGTCGGGCGCGCCGCTCGATCTCGATCGGCTCGGGTTCACGGCGGATCCATGACGCGACGCACCACAGGAGGACCACCGCGCGCAGCAGCACCATCGCCTCGAACACGCCCTGGGAGGCGCCGTCGGCGCCCTGCTGACGCCCGAACCACGTGAACCGCGTGACGAACACGGCGACGTCGGCCAGTGAGAACGCGATGAACACCCACAGCCGCGGCAGCGCCAGGGCGAACCACGGGAGCAACCAGAGCCCGTACTGCGGCGAGTAGACCTTGTTCGAGAGCAGGAACAGCACGAGCAGCGGCAGGCCGAGCGTCCACAGAGGAAAGTCCGGGTGGCGCCGGGACTTCAGACGCCAGACCAGCGCGACCGAGGCGAGGAAGATCGCGAGTGACATCACGTTGATCGCTCGCGTCGACGGACACACGTCGAGGTGGCGGCAGGCGATGTACCAGAGGCTGTCGAAGTCCGATCCCCGCTCGCCGTTGAACCGGAAGAACGTGAGCCACCCGGTGAACGCGAGCACGGCGAACGGCAGGTTCACCACCACCCAGGCGCCGATCGTCGTCCAGCCCAGCACGATCGCCCCGTCGGCTCGCCGCTCGCGCACCCGCTGCGCCACGAGCGGCACAGCCAGCATCGCGGGGTAGAGCTTCGTCGCCGCGCCGAGGCCGAGCGAGGCTCCGGCGACGCCGTCGCGGCGCAGGAAGAACGCCAGCAGCCCGGCGGTCGCGAAGGCCACGGCCACCAGATCCCAGTTCACCGTGCCGTAGACCAGCAAGCTGGGAGCGAGCGCGAAGTAGAGCGCCCGGGACCCGTTCGCGACGTAGAGCATCACGGCGGTCGCGACGGCGAACCCGGTCAGCAGCAGCGCGTTCACCCAGTAGAACGGGGCGTAATCGTCGCCCGAGATCCACGACGCCAGTCGCATCACGTACATCGTGAGCACCGGGTATTCGTCGCAGTTGCGGCCCTCGACCGGCGTGCACTCGTCGAGGAACGGCAGCCGGGAGCCCCGGAGCTGCTCCGTGTCGAGCAGCGGCACGACGTCGGTGTAGCAGAGCAATCGGTATTGGCGGAGGTCGCCCCACTGCCCCGACGCGCACGGGCCCTTCGACGCTGCCCCGAGCGCCATCGTCGCGACGACGCAGGCGAGCACGACACCGAGACTCGGAGCGGTTCGCGCCGCACGGCTCACGCGCCGAATCCTGTCAGGTCGAGGCTCCGCCGCGCCAGCATCGGCCATCGTGTCCGTACGAGTGCCGACTCGTAGAGTGTCCGGTCGTGAGGTATCGGGTCGAGCAGCTGGCTGCGGCGTGCGAGGTCTCGGTCGACACCGTGCGCTACTACCAGTCCCGCGGGCTCCTCCAAGCGCCCGAGCGGGAGGGCCGCCTCGCCTGGTACGGCCCCGAACACGCGGAGCGCATCGCGGAGATCCGTTCGTTGCAGCGTAAGGGCTTGACGCTCGCCGCGATTCGGCGGGTGGTGACGGGCGAGCTCGGGCCGGCGGACGCCGACCTCGCCGCCGCTGTCGCCGCGGCCCGCGGCGATGTCGACGAGCCGGGCGTCGACGGCGCCGACGCCGGCGGTTCCGAGACCTTCACGCTCGAGGGGTTCTCCGCCGTGAGCGGAGTTCCGGCGTCCCTGATCCAGGCGGTGGAACGCGAGGGCATCCGCCTGGGCCGGCGCGTGGACGGCGAGAACCGCTACACGGCCGCCGACATCGACGTGGTCCGCACGGCGCTGCGGTTGCTCGAGTTCGGCTTGCCGCTGCCCGACCTGCTGGCCCTCGCCCACGACGCCGACGTCGCGATGCGCGGGTTGGCCGAGCGCGCCGTCGACCTGTTCGACGAGCATGTGCGCAAGCCGATCCGCGACACGGCCGGCGACGACGAGGTGGCGGCGGCGCAGATGGTGGAGGCCTTCCGCGAGCTGCTGCCGGCCGTGACGACGCTCGTCTCGCACCACTTCCGGCGTGTGCTGCTCGAGGCCGCCGAGGAGCACATCGAGGAACCTGCCGTTCCGACCGAGGACGCGTCGTGAGCGCGCAGCTTCCGCGGGGTGAGGAGAAGCGGCGTGCGGTTCGCCGGCTCTTCGACACGATCTCGCCCCGGTACGACCTGGTGAACAGGGTGATGACATTCGGCATGGACGTCGGCTGGCGGCGGGCGGCGGTCGCCTCGCTGCGGCTGCCCGGACGATCGCTCGTGGCCGATCTCGCCTGCGGCACGGGCGACCTGTGCCGTGAGCTCGAACGGCGCGGATACCGGGCCGTGGGCTTCGACTTCTCCCACGGCATGCTCGTGAACGCGCGCACCGATGCTCCGCTCGTCGAAGCCGACGTCCTGCAACTGCCGGTCACCGACGCGGCGCTGGACGGCGTCACGTGCGGGTTCGCGCTGCGCAACGTGGTCTCGCTCGGCGGGCTCTTCCGCGAGCTCGGGCGCGTCGTGCGCCCCGGCGGGCGCATCGCGCTGCTCGACGCGAGCGAGCCAGACAATCCGATCCTGCGCGCCGGGCACGGGTTGTACTTCAACCGCATCGTGCCGGTGATCGGCGGCACCCTCTCGAACAAGACCGCGTATTCGTACCTGCCGAAGTCGATGGCGTACCTGCCGTCGGCCGGTGAGATGCTGTCGATGCTGGCTGGCGCGGGGTTCCCGAGCACTGCACGCCGCCAGCTCTCCGGCGGGCTCACGCAGCTCTTCGTGGGCACCCGAGCATGACCGGCTCGATCCGCGCGACGCCGCTGGGCGCCGCGTTCGACCTGGTGGCCGCCTACGAGGCCCCCGACGGCGCCTTCTTCGAGCGGGAAGGTTCCGGGGTCGCGACTGGCTCGCTCGCCCAGGCTCTGCGTGTCGGCCCGACACCCGACCTGCGTTCCCTGGCCGGTGCGGTGTCGGCGGCGTTACATGGTCTCGGCGCCACGGAGGACGTCGCACCCGTCGCGGTGGGAGCGTTGCCGTTCGCCGCCGGCCCGGCGTCGCTGTTCCTCCCGAGGCGCGCCGTGGTGCGGCGCGACGACGGGGAGACGTGGCTCGTCGAGCTGCTTGATCTCGCTGCGGAGCCTTCGCCGTTCCGGCCCGAGCGCGTGTTCGGCGACCTTCCTCACGAGGCGTTCCGCCCCAAGCAGATCAGCGAGGAACCCTCGAGCGAGGCGTACGCACGCTCCGTGGCGGACGCCGTGGAACGCATCGGATCCGGGGGCCTCGAGAAGGTCGTGTTGGCACGGACGGTTCGCGTCGACGCGGGACGTCACCTCGATGCCCGCAGGCTGCTGCACCGGCTTCGGGCGGTCGAGCCGCACTGCTACACGTTCGCCGCCCCGACCGACGCGGGCACGCTCGTCGGCGCGAGCCCCGAGCTGCTGCTGTCCCGGCGCGGCGACCGGGTGCGGTCGACGCCGCTCGCCGGGACCGCTCCGCGCTCCGGTGACCCCGACGAGGACCGCGCGAACGCCCAGGCGCTCGTCGCCTCCGCGAAGGACCGGGAGGAGCACGCGATCGTCGTCGATGCCGTCGCCGAGGTGCTCGGCGGGCTCTGCGACGAGCTCTCGTTCGACGCCGAGCCCGTGCTGGAGCCCACCGCCAACGTGTGGCATCTCGCGACCCGATTCGAAGGGGTGTTGCGCGACCCCTCCGTCACGGCGCTCGATCTGGTGGCGGAGCTGCACCCGACGCCCGCCGTCTGCGGAACGCCGGAGGCGCTGGCGCTCGCAAGTATCACCGAGCTCGAAGGATTCGATCGGGGCGAGTACGCAGGGCCGGTGGGGTGGGTCGACGCTCGTGGCGACGGCGACTGGGCGATCGCGCTCAGGTGCGCCGTCCTCGAAGGCGATCGCGCCACCCTCTATGCGGGCGCCGGCATCGTCGCGGGCTCCGACCCGGCGTCTGAGGTCGACGAGACCGACCGGAAGTTCCGAGCGTTCCTGGATTCGTTGCGCTGGGGATGACGATGGGTCCTTCGCATATGGGAAACGCGCCCTGGTACCTGCGCGTGTCGGCCGGCTTCGTGCTGCTGGTCGGCATGGCCCAGTTCCTCGAGTGGTTCTCGTCGGTGAGCGACCGTTCGCGGACCCTGTCACTGATCGTCGGTGTGTTCCTCACGATCGTCGGAGCGGCCATCATCGTCGGACATCGCTGGGCGTATCTGGTGCTCGTGCTCCTCGCTGTGATCGCCATCGTCACCGGCGTTGGACTGGTTGTGGGCGATCAGGGGACCCCGCCCGGCAATGTCTACGTGGGCATGCCTATCGCCGCGTCCGGCGTGATCGTGCTCGCGACCGCGTTGATGCCCGGATCCATCCGCTGGGCGAGGGGCAGAGACGACGACGACATCCCTATCCCGTGATCGGGCATCATGGTGGCAGCGCGGCCTTCGCGGCCCGTCGGGTGAGCCCCAGCCTTCCCAGCTCCAGCGAGGCGAGTGCGGCGTGCCGTCCCGATCGCAGGTCACCCCAGGGATCGTTCGTGACCTTCGAGATCCTCGTGTACGGGAAGCGCGTCGCCGCCCGCAGGGCGAGGTAGCCCTCGAGCTCTGCGTCGTTCGCGTCGAGCGCTCGGCCGATCGCGCGCCGTTCCCGGGCGAGTGGCGCCCTGATCACCAGCCACACCGCGATCAACGGGAGCGTCGGTCCCAGGGCGATCACGAGGCCGATGAGCAGCGAGACGTTGAAGATCGCGTCCTTGCTCGCCTCACCCTTCTGCACGGCCCCCTGTCCGACCGCGTCGATGCGATCGGCGATCGCCCCGATGCCGCCGCCGATCACCGGGACGTCGGAGAATCCGTCGAGGGCGCTCGCCGCGTCGGAGACCCCCTGGCCCGCCCCGATCACGCCATCGCTCAGACCGCTCAGCTCGTTCACGGTGCGTCCGAGCGCGTAGCCGATCAGGCACCACATCAGGAGCCAGAGCAGCAGGACGATGTCGATCGTTCGCGACGTGCGGTGCGACACGGCTTCCTCCGGGCGACCTCGTGGACGTCTGGACCCGCGCATCGTAGGCCGGGTGAGCGTGCCCCGCGTCGTGCCGGCGCAGAGGGGCTCAGGCGAGGGCGGCGGCGATCGCGCCACGGAGCTCGGCGCGGCGGACCAGCGAACGCTCGGCGTCGACCGTCACCTCCACGATCTGCAGGCCATCCGACCCGATCGCAGCGAGCACCGAGGGCGTGAGCTCGTCGGCACGCTCGACGAGGGTGTGGCCCGCTCCCGCCGCTTGCGTCAGAGCACCGATGTCGGCGCCGTGCGGCGTGACGAACAGGTCGCGGTGCTCGGGAAGGCCGCGCTGGGGCAGCAGTGAGAAGACCTCGCCCCCGCCGTTGGATATGACGACGAGTGTCGCGTCCGCGCCACGGCGCGCGTGCCATGCGACCGTCCCCAGGTCGTACACATACGAGAGGTCGCCGAGCAGCGCCACGACCGGCCCGGTGCCGGCAGCCGCGACGCCGAGCGCCGTCGAGACGAGCCCGTCGATCCCGCTCGCGCCCCGGTTCGCGAGCAGGCGCAGCCGCGTGCGAGGAGCCATCGCGAGGTCCAGGTCACGCACCGGCGTGGAGTTGCCGACGAAGAGCGTGCCGCCGTCGGGCACGCACCGGGCCAGGTCGCGGGCGATCCGCGGCTCGAACGGTTCGTCGATCCCGCCGAGGAACCCGTCGATCGCAGCGCGAGCCTTCCCGTCGGCGTCGCTCCATGCGCCGGCCCAGTCGTCCGGCGCGGCCTTCACGTGCACCGGGCGATCGTGCAGGGCGTGCGTGAGCGCGTCGGCGTCGACCGCGATGCGCCACGATGCGAGGCGGTCCGGGTCGGGGTCGAGGTGCCATCGGTCGGCGACGACGACCCGGTCCGCGGAGGCCACGAACGCGTGGGTCGCCCGCGTCGTCGGGGACGCCCCGAGCTGGATCACGACGTCGGGGGGATGACCGGCGACCCACGCTTCGTCGCCGATCAGGGCCTGCCCGGCGACGAGCGCGGTTCCGGGCTCGCGGGCGTTCGAGAGGGGCTCGGCCAGCACCGGCCAACCGAGCGTTCCCGACCACCAGGCGGCCACGCCGGTGATGTCGTCGGGTGTGCTGCCGATCACGACGGCGCCGCGCGCGCCCGAGACGATCTCGGTGAGGCGGTCGGCTTCCTCGGCCGTCACGTCGGCGTCGGCGCGGGCGGGCAGCGCGAACGCCTCCCCGCTGGGATCGGGGAGCGATACATCGGGCGACGGGCTCAACGGCTCCTCGAACGGGCAGTTCACGTGCACGGGCCCGACCTGATCCCCGTACGCGGCCTCGAGGGCCTCGCGCGCGGCCTGGCGCCACCAGGCTTCCTGCCCGGCGGCCTCGGGCACCGGCAGATCGAGGTCCTCGCGCGCATACCCGCCGTAGAGGCCGACCTGGTCGATCGTCTGGTTGGCGCCGGTGCCTCGCAGACGCGGGGGCCGGTCGGCGGTCAGCACGAGCAGGGGAAGCCTGGACTGCGAGGCCTCGACCACGGCCGGTAGGTATTCGGCGGCCGCGGTGCCGCTGGTGCAGGCCATCACGACCGGCTCGCGCGAGGCACGGGCGAGCCCCACGGCGAAGAACCCGGCGGAGCGCTCGTCGAGGTGAACGTGCACGGTGATAGCGGGGTGCCGCGCGAGGGCGAGGGCGAGCGGGGTGGAGCGGGAGCCGGGGGAGACGCACGCGTGTCGCACGCCGCCGCCGACCAGGCCGTCGACGAGCGCCCACGCGCACGCGAGGTTGAGGTCGCCGCTCTCCATCAGGCGCCGTGCCCCAGGGCGAGTCCGAGCGCGGTGAGCAACCCGCACGCGGCGTGGGTCGCGGCGGTGCCGGTGAGCACCGGGATCAGGTCGCGGCCCGTGGCCGAGCCGGCGGCTTCCATCGGACGGATCGCGAGCACCCACCCCCCGAGGCCGAACAGCGCCCACTGCGGCAGTCCCAGGGCCTCGTCTGCGAGGCCGACCAGCACCCCGGCCACGATCGTCGCGAACCCGAGCACGACGGTCAGCCGGTACAGGAAACGGGTGGTCCGGTCGCCCAGGCGCACCGCGAGGGTGCGCTTGCCGCTCGCCTCGTCGGTCGGGATGTCGCGCAGGTTGTTCGCCACGAGGATCGCAACCGCTAGGTACCCGAGCGACGCCCCGCCCCACCACGCCGCGGCCGGCACCGTCTCGATCATCACGTAGGCGGTGCCGCACGTGGCCATCAGCCCGAAGAACAGGAACACCATCAGCTCGCCGAGCCCGAGCCCCGCGTAGGGACGCGGCCCCCCGCTGTAGAGCACCGCGGCGATCAGCGCGAGCGCGCCGACGAAGAGGATCAACGCCGGCTCTGTTGCGATGGCGAGGGCGAGTCCGCAGACCGCCGCGACGCCGAGTGCGGCCAGTGCGGCGGCGAGCACGGCGCGGGGCGACGCGGCGCCGGACGACGTGAGCCGGGGAGGGCCGAGGCGCTCGTGTGTGTCGACACCTCGCACGCCGTCGAAGTAGTCGTTCGCGTAATTCACGCCGATCTGTAGGCCGGCGGCGACCAGCAGCGCGGCGGCCAGCCTCCACGCGATCACCTCGCCGGCCGCCGCGGTGCCGAGCACGACCGGCACGAGGCCGGCGCCGAGCGTCCGCGGCCGCGCCCCCTGCCACCAGACGGCGAGCGTGCCCGGACGCGACGCCGTGGACGTCACGGCCGCTTCGGGAACCGAGAGAAGTCGGGCGGGCGCCTCTCCTTGAAGGCGTCGCGGCCCTCCTGCGCCTCCTCGCTCATGTAGTAGAGGAGCGTGGCGTCGCCGGCGAGCTGCTGCACGCCGCTCAGCCCCTCGGTGCCGGCGTTCGACCCCGCCTTCAACAGCCGCAGGGCGAGTGGCGAGAGCTCGAGCATCTCCCGGCACCACTCGACGGTCACCCGCTCCAGATCCTCGACGGGGACCACCGCGTTCACGAGCCCCCAGTCCAGCGCCGTCTCGGCGTCGTAGCGCCGGCAGAGGAACCACACCTCCTTCGCGCGCTTCTCGCCGATCTGCCTCGCGAGCAGGTTGATGCCGTACCCGCCGTCGAACGAGCCCACCCGGGGGCCGGTCTGTCCGAAGCGGGCGTTGTCGGCGGCGATCGTCAGGTCGCAGCAGAGGTGCAGCACGTGGCCGCCTCCGACCGCGTAGCCGGCGACCATCGCGACCACGGGCTTCGGGAGCCGGCGGATCTGGATCTGCAGATCGAGCACGTTCAGACGCCCGATGCCCTGCTCGTCGACGTAGCCGTCGTCGCCCCGGATGCCCTGGTCGCCGCCGGAGCTGAATGCGAGCGATCCTTCTCCCGTGAGGACCACGACGCCGATCGCCGGGTCGTCGCGGGCGAGGTCGAACGCCGCGATCAGCTCGGCGGTGGTCTTCGGCCGGAATGCGTTCCGCACGTCGGGACGGTCGATCGTGATCTTGGCGATGCCCTCTGCGGACTCGTATCGAATGTCGGTCCAGTCGCCGGTTGGCACCCAGTCGAGCGCCGGCTCGATCGTCCTGGCGGGCTGGGCGGCGATATCGTCCATGTGACCGTTCACTCCGAGAGTCGTTGCTCGTATCGTCGTGGAGAGGCTAGCCGAACCGCGAGGCTATCGGACCGATCGCTGACGGTGCTAGGTTCCGGCGATGCCTCGCCTTCGAGTTGCGGTGACCATCGCGGTCCTCTCGCTCGCACTCGTCGTGCCGGTCACGGAGCAGAGCCGGGGCGCCGACGCGATGGCCGGCGGAGCGCCGGCGAACCTGAGCGTCATGACGTTCAACATCGAGTACGGCGGCACCGTGGTCGACTTCGACTCGATCCTCGCGGCCGTCCGTCGCGCCGACGCCGACGTGGTCGCGTTCAACGAGGCGTACGGCAAGGTTGCCCGGCTCGCGCGACTCACCGGCTACGATCACGCGAGTCGCCGGCTCGACCTCATCTCGCGCTATCCGATCGTCGACGCGCCGGAGTTCCGAGGTCGGTACCAGTTCCTTCAGCTGGCGGCCGGACGGGTCGTCGCGATCGCGAACGTGCACCTCGACTCCAGCAACTACGGGCCTCGGCGGTTGCTCGACGGGTGGAGCCGGCGGAAGGTCCTGCGCACGGAACGTGCGACGCGTGTGCCCGATCTCCGACCGTTCCTCGCGTCGCTCCGGGAAGTGGTCGACGCCGGCATCCCGGCACTCGTGGTCGGTGACTTCAATGCGCCCTCCCACGAGGACTGGACCCGATCGACCGTGGGGCTGCGACCCCAGATGCGTTTCCCGGTCCGATGGCCCGTGAGCCGGCTGCTGGCGCGGAGGGGCTACGTCGACTCGTGGCGTGTCGTGCATCCGGACCCGACGACCCACCAGGGACTGACGTGGCCCGCCGGACGTCCTCGCTCGGCCACGAGCTGGAACCCTCGCCGCGACGCTCCCCACGATCGCATCGACCAGATCTGGTCGGCGGGGCCGGCGACGGCCGTCTCGAGCGTGCTCGTCGGCGAGCGCCGAGGGCCGGGGGTTGGCGTCTCGGTGCGTCCATGGGGCTCGGATCACCGGGCGGTGATCTCGACGTTCGACGTGACGCCCGGCACGCCGCCGGTGATGGCCTCCCCCGCGCCCCTGCTGGTCGAGATCGGGGACCCGCTCGAGGTGACCTACCATGCCCCCGGCGGGCCGGGGGAGCGCATCCGCATCGTCCCCCGTGGGGGCGATGCCCTGGCCGACGCGCTGGATTCACTCGGCACACCACCGGGAGCGGCGAGCGACGGCGTCGTGACCTTCCCGACCGACGCACTCGAAGCCACCGCCTACGACGCCGTGCTGATCGACGGAGCCGATGTGGAGCTCGCTCGCTCGGCGTTCTGGGTCCGGGAGGCCGGCGCGCCACCCGAGCTCGACACCGCCTGGCGCCACGACCTCGGCGATCCGATCGCGATCTCGTTCACGAAGGCCCCGGGGAACCGGTTCGATTGGATCGGCCTCTACGAGCGCGGTGACGATCCGCTCGTCGACCTCTATCTCGCCTACCGATACACGGGCGCCGTCGTCGAAGGCTCGGTCACCTTCGACGATCGGGGGAAAGGGTCTCGACCCCTGCCTCCTGGTCGGTACACGGCCTTCTACCTGCTCACCGACGTCTACCGGCAGGTCGCGTCGGTCCCGTTCGTGGTGAGGGGATGAGCGCTCGGTCGTCTCCGGACATGGGGACCGGGTTCGGCATCGCGCCCGGTGAACTGCTCGCGGTCGACGTGCCGGCTGGGCCGGCCTGGGTGCCGCTGGTGCACCGGCTCTGGTCGCAACGGGTGGCGTTCCTTCCGCTCGACGAGCGCCTGACTCCATCCGAGCGTGCGCGGTTGCTCGACCTCGCTCGACCGGCGGCGGTGCTCGGGAGCGGGGGGGCGCTCACGGTCTACTCGGGAGCGGCGCCCGTCGACGAAGCCGTCGCCGTCGTGATGGCGACGTCGGGCACCGGTGGACAGGCGCGCCTGGTGGAGCTGGACCGCGACTCCGTGATCGCGGCGGTCGCCGGGTCTCGCACTGCACTCGAGACGGCCGGACACGACGCTCGTGCGCCGTTGTTGTGCTGCCTCGCTCCGGCCCACATCGGTGGCCTGCTCGTGCTCGTGCGGGGCGAGCTCGCCGACGTCCCGGTCGTGGTGCACGAGCGGTTCGATGTCGAGCGGTTGATGCGCGAGGCGCCGGCCGGGGTGTCGGTCTCACTCGTGCCCGCGATGGTGTCGAGGCTCGTGCGCACCCGGGCCGATCTCGGCCGGCTGGGGCCGCTGCTCGTCGGGGGCGGACCGCTCGACCACGACGTGCGAGCGGAGGCGGAGTCGCTGGGAGCGACGATCGTCGAGACGTACGGTCTCACCGAGGCATGTGGCGGCGTCGTCTACGACGGCGTTCCGTTCGAGGGAACCCAGGTCCGCATCGGGGAGGCCGGCCGCATCGAGCTGCGTGGACCGACCGTCATGAGGGGATACCGGCACGACGGTGCGGCCACCGGCGCCGCATTCGACCTGCGGGGGTGGCTGCGCACCAACGATGCCGGCGACATCGACGATTCGGGACGCCTCCGCGTCACGGGGCGGCTCGACGAAGCGGTCAGGACTGGTGCCGAGACCGTCTGGCCGGCCGAGGTCGAACGCGCGCTGGCGAGTCACCCGAAGGTCGCCGAGGTCGGCGTCGCCGGCCGTGCCCATCCGGAGTGGGGTCAGCAAGTGGTGGCCTTCGTCGTTCCCCGCACGATCGACGATCCTCCGACGCTCGGGGAGCTCCGTGACCACGCGAGCGAGGTGATCGCGCGGCACAAGACCCCTCGCGAGCTCGTCCTCGTGGCCGAGCTGCCGCGCACGCCCGGCGGCAAGCTCAAGCGCTCGGAGCTGGCCTGAACACCGCTCGCGTCCGCACGAGGACCCTGATCGCGCGACGAGGTTGATTCGTCGTCATCGGCCCGGCAGGATCGGACCTGATGGACTCCGATCCATGCTGCGAGCGAGCACGCAGACGCTGACCCGGGGGGAGCGATGAGGAAGTTGCCCGCGGCGAGCATGCTCGTCGCGACGATGGTCGCGCTGCCGTCGCAGCCGGTCGGCGGCCAGGTAGCCAGCCGGCCGAACGTGATCCTGGTGGTCGTCGACGACATGCGCTGGGACGAGGCCGGCGTTCCGACCTCGCTCACCGAGACGTTCCCGGTGAACTACCTGCCGACGATCGGTTCGCTCGTCGACGACGGGTTCTACGCATCCAACGCGTTCGTCGTGAACTCGCTCTGCTGTCCGAGCCGAGCATCGATCCTCACGGGCAACTACTCGCACACCACCGGTGTGTGGAACAACCAGAACCAGCTCGGGCGTGGCGGCTTCGCGTCCTTCCGGCCCAACGAGGGGTCGACCCTGGCGACGTGGTTCGATGCCGCCGGGTACCGGACGGCGCTCGTCGGGAAGTACCTCAACGGCTACAACAAAGCGACGTACATCCCCGATGGCTGGGACCGCTGGGCGGCGTTCATCCAGAGCACGATCGGCCCCTACAACTACAAGCTGTCGGTCGACGGCGCGATCAGGAGCTACCGCTCGGCTCCCGCCGACTACTCGACCGACGTGCTGGCCGGGCATGCCACCGAGTTCATCCGGTCGACGAACGCCGTGACGCCGTTGTTCCTGTTCTTCACCCCGTACTCGCCCCACGCGCCGTACACACCGGCGCCCAGGCACGCCGGGATGTTCTCGTCGTATGCGCCGGTCATGCCGCCGAACGTCGCCGAGGCCGATGTCTCCGACAAGCCCACGTGGGTCCGCAAGCTCGCGAAGAAGGGCACCGGGTGGAAGGGCACCAAGCGCAAACAGATGGAGATGCTCATGAGCGTCGACGACGCCCTCGCTGCCATGCTCGACGCGCTCGAGGAGACCGGCCGCGGCGACGACACGATCGTGATCTTCACGTCGGACAACGGCATGTCCGGCGGTTCCCATCGCTGGGGCCCGAAGAAGAGCCCCTGGGACGAAGCGTTGCGGACGCCGTTCATCGCGATGGGGCCCGGCATCGATCCCGGTACGCACAGCTCAGAGATGGTGCTCAACGTCGACATCGCCGAGACCCTGCAGTCGCTGACCGGCGTGTCGATGCCGGCGACCGAGGGTGAGTCCGTGGCGTCGCTCCTGGCGTCCGGGACCGCACCAGTGCACGAGGACTTCGTGTTCGAGCACCTCGTCGACACCGCCGCTCCGCCGACCTACTGCGGGGTGCGGACCAGCACGCACAAGTACATCCGGTACGCCGACGGCCAGGAGGAGCTCTACGACCTCGTGGCCGACCCCTGGGAGCTCGAGAGCCGGCACGACGCCCCGGCGTTCGCCGGCCTCAAGGCAGAGCTCCTCGCGCGGACCCGCCAGCTCTGCGACCCCGCTCCGCCCGGCTATTCGTTCTGATGGAGCGCGTCAGTGACGGGGCTTCAGGCCCGACACGAGGATGTCGCAGATGTCGGCTTCGATGCCGAAACGCTGCTGGCGGGTGACGTCGACGAGAAGCAAGGAGCGATCGAGCGTGCCCCGGCTGACCACGAGGCCGCCGTACCAGACGAGGTCCGGCGAGCGCGTGCTCGTGCCCGGATCCAACGCGATGCCCGACGACCCGAGCTGGATCACCGTGGCCGTGCCGTCACGGTGATGCGTGATCGTGGTCCGCTCATCGACCTGGAACGACTCCGTGGCGTCGGTGGCGAGGTTGCGCAGCTCGACCGTCGACGTACCGGTGATCGACTGCGACACGATGCGGCCCGCGCGGTCGTAGCGTGTGGTCAACGTCCGGCCGCCTCGGTCGGTGTACTCGACCGGGAACTCGCACACGTTCTCGATGACGTAGCCCTGCACCATCGGCAGCGGCTCCGACTTCGTGGACCTGCCGAGCGTCTGTGCGGGCGCGGCGCCGAGGCCGAGTGTGACCGAGACGACGAGCGCGAGCAGGATCGTGGTGCGGCGCATGGATGTTCCTTCCTTCGCTTCCGGTATCGGGCGGGAGTCCCGATGGGGGGATGAAGCCTGCGCGGATACTCCCACGTCGACCTGCCCCGCCACCACCCCTTGAGTGGAAAAGGGCCCGAGTCCGGGAGGGGTGGACTCGGGCCCTTCGCTGTGTGGCGGGCCGCCGAGGGGGCGGCGGCTCGCGTTGTCTGCCCAACTCATCGGCGCCGGGGGGTTCGCGTCTGCATGCTCGCGTGCCGGTAATCCTGCGTACCGAGGTCCGGGTAGGGGGCGGCTCGTGACTGCGGCGCGGGTCAGACGGTGATCGCGCCGTATTTCACGGCGAACGCCACGGCTTCGAGCTTCGAGTGCACGCGCAGCTTGCCGAGGATGTTCCGCACGTGGGTCTGCACGGTCTGGGGACTGATGTAGAGCTTGGCGGCGATGTCGTCGTTGCGCATGCCCTCGGCGAGCAGCTGGAGGATCTCGCGCTCCCGCTCGGTGAGGTCGTCGAGCAGCATCGTGGCTTCCCGTTGGATCTCGCGCTCCCGAGCGACCTGCGCGAGCAGACGCGTGAGCGTGGCGGGGTCGATCAGCACCTCACCGTCGGCGGCGGCTTTGGCGGCCGAGAGCAGCTCCTGCGCAGCCTCGTCCTTGCCAAGGAAGCCGGACGCGCCGGCCTCCACGGCCTCGACGAGCAGCCGGTCGTCGTCGTGGGCGGTCATGATCACGACCTTGGTGCTCGGCGAGACCTCCTTGATCTTGCGGGTGGCGTCGATGCCCGAGAGCCCTCCGCCCTTGAACACGATGTCCATCAGCACCACGTCGGGAAGGTGTTCGCTCGAGACATCGATCGCCGTCTCGGCGTCGTGCACCGGGTCCGCGACCATCGTGAGGCTCTCGTCGAGTCCCACCACCGTCGCCAGCGCGTCCGTCAGGATCTTGTGGTCGTCGCAGATCAGCAGCGTGACGGTGTCGTCCTCACCCACGTGCCTGGTCCCTCCCAGCAGGAAGCCGGATCCGGAGCATGGTACCGCCGCCCGGCGCATCCTCGACGGACATCTCTCCCTGGTGTTCGGCAACCAGACCCCGAGAGATGAAGAGCCCGAGCCCGGTTCCCTGCACCTCCTCGTAGCCGGCCGGACGCCAGTTCGGGAACGTCGTGAACACCTGTTCCCGCCGCTCATCGGGGATGCCGGGCCCGTGGTCGACGACCGTGAGCACCGCCTCGTCACCCTCGGCCGCGAGCGTGACCGCGATCGGCTCACCGGGCGGGGAGAAGGCGCCGGCGTTCCGCACGACCTGACGGACGACCTCGACCAGCCGCGCGTGATCGCCCTCGATCATGATGTCCTCGAGCACCAGGTCGACCCGGCGGTCGTTGCCGAGCCCCGCCGCGCCGACACCTTCCCGCACGATCGCGGCGAGGTCCGCCGGCCCCATCTGCATCTGCAGGACCCGGGCCGAGAGCTTCATCGCGAGCGAGGCTTCGCCGACGATCTCGAGCATGCGATCGGCTTCCTGCTCGATCAGCTCCAGGAACTCGCGCTTCTCGTCGTCAGGGAGCTGGTCGTAGAAGGATCGCGAGGTCGCCGCGATGCCCTTGATCGTGGAGATCGGCCCTCGCAGCTCGTGCGAGATCGTCGAGACCAGCTCCGCCCGCTTCCTCGCGTCGTCGGCACTCGGAGACACTGAGACGAGTCTAGGAGTACGAGTGGTCCTCGTCGGGGAATCTGCCGGCTTCCACGTCGGAGACGAAGGTCGTGACGGCGTCGGTGATCGTGCCGCGCAGGTCCGCGTAGGCCCTCGCCAGCTTCGGTGGATGCTCGGTCAGCCCCAGCAGGTCATTGATCACGAGCACTTGGGCGTCGGTGCCGTTCCCGGCGCCGATGCCGATCGTCGGGATCTGCACCGCCTGGGTGATCTCGGCGCCGAGCTCGGCCGGCATCGCTTCCAGCACGATCGAGAACGCGCCCGCCTTCTCGAGCTGGACGGCCTGATCGAGCAGCCTGTGGGCGGCCTCGCCGCGACCCTGCACCCGGTAGCCGCCGAGGCCGTGCACGGCCTGGGGCGTGAGGCCGATGTGCGCCATCGCCGGGATGCCGATGTCGGAGAGCCGGTGCACCAGGTCGAGGTGCGGACCCTCGAGCTTCACCGCTTGCGCGCCGCCCTCCTTCACGAGGCGGCCCGCGTTGCGAAGCCCGTCCTCGATCGAGGCCTGGTAGCTCATGAAAGGGAGGTCGCCCACGACCATCGCGTGCTCGGCCGCTCGGGAGACGGCCTTCACGTGGTGGAGCATGTCCTCCATCGTGACGGGCAGCTCGTTGTCGTAGCCGAGGGCGTTGCGACCGAGCGAGTCGCCCACCAGCAAGGCCGGCACGCCGGCTCGGTCGAGGATCTGGGCGGTCGGGAAGTCGTACGCGGTGAGCATGACCCAGCGTCGCTGCTCACGCTTCCACGCGCTGAGGTCGTGGATCGAGACGGTCCGGTCGGGCATCGCTCGCGCCTCCTTCAAGTGCACGGCAGTCCTCGAAGTCTAACGGCGCGAGTGCGCCGGAGCTTCCCGCGGGACGGTCGTGTCACAGGCCGGTGCTAGCGTTCGAGCCGTTCTCGTACACTGCTGGGCGACCCTCAAGTCCCTACTGCTCCCTCTCGTGAGGGGGCCGTCCAGACCAGAGGAGGTGACTGGTTGAGGGAATACGAAGTCATGCTCATCCTGCCCGCCGAGGCCGACGAGAAGGTCGTCTCGACGGCGGTCGACCGCATCGCCAAGGTGGTGTCCACCAACGGTGGTGAGGTTGCCGGCATCGATCGTTGGGGCCGCCGCCGGTTCGCGTTCGAGATCGACCACGAGAACGAGGGCTACTACGTGGTGGCCGCCTTCTCGGCCGATCCCGCGGTCCAGCCCGAGCTCGACCGGGTGCTGAACCTGGCCGACGAGGTCATCCGTCACAAGGTGATCGCGCTGCCGGCCAAGGGTCGGCACGCCAAGCGAGCCGAGGCTCGCGGCGAGCGACCGCGATCGACCTCGACCGAGGCGGCCGCGCCGGCGTCCGCGACATCCGACGACACACAAGCCGAAGCTTCCCCCGCCCCCGCGTGAGCCATACGCGCGGCGGGTGCGACACCGACAAGGTGGTGACGTGACATGGCGAGCGACAACCAGGTGACCCTGGTCGGCAACCTGACCGACGACCCCGAGCTGCGGTACACGCCCAACGGGGCGGCGGTCTGCAAGTTCCGGATCGCCGTGAACCGCCGCATCCCCGACGGCGCCGGCGGCTGGAAGGACGCCGAGGCGTCGTACTTCACCGTCAACTGCTGGCGCAGCCTCGGGGAGAACGCGGCCGAGTCCCTCACGCGCGGCACGCGCGTGGTGGTGGCCGGCCGGCTCAACTACCGCTCCTGGGAGAACCAGGACGGCGACAAGCGCTCCGCCATCGAGATCGAGGCCGACGAGGTCGGCCCGAGCCTGCGATGGGCGACGGCGCGCGTCGAGCGTCAGTCCCGCTCGAGCAGCAGCTCGTCCGGCGGCGACTGGGGCGAGCGTGTCGCCGCGCCCGTGGGTGGCGGGGGCACCGATCAGGAGGAGACACCGCTGTAATGCCACCGAAGAAGCGAGAAGGCCCCAAGCGCCGCCGCGAGAAGGACGACAAGGGCTGGCAGAAGAAGGGCAAGCGCAAGTTCTGCGTCTTCTGCAAGGACCGCGTCGACTACGTCGACTACAAGGACACGGTCATGTTGCGGAAGTTCGTGAGCGAGCGGGGCAAGATCCGCGCCCGCCGGGTCACGGGCAACTGCGTCCAGCATCAGCGTGACGTGGCCACGGCCGTGAAGAACGCCCGCGAGATGGCCCTGTTGCCGTATTCGAGCCGATGAAGATCATCCTGCAGAAGCCCGTCGACAAGCTCGGTGATCCGGGCGATGTGGTCGAGGTCGCCGACGGCTACGCGCGCAACTACCTGATCCCTCGCTCGATCGCGGTCAGGGCGCACAAGGGAGCGACTCAACAGGCCGAGAACCTCCGCCGCGCCCACGAGCGGCGCCAGTACGCCCGCAAGGGTGAGTTCGAGGCCATCGCCTCGCGGCTCATCTCGGGCGGGCCGATCGAGGTGCGGGCGCGCGCCGGCGACGAAGGCAAGCTCTTCGGGTCGGTCACCGCCGAGCACGTCGCCGAGGCGATCGCGGCCAAGCACGAGGGGGTGGCGGTCGACAAGCGCGACGTGCACCTCGACGAGCCGATCCGCTCGCTCGGTACCCACGAGGTGCGCGTCCACCTGTTCCACCAGGTCGATCCCGTCGTCACCATCGAGGTCGTGCCCCAGGGTTGAACCCGCCCACAGCAACGTCGGGAAGCCGGGCGCTCGCCCGGCTTCCGGGCGTTCAGGGTGCGATCAGCGTGGTCGTCAGGTCGTCGGGCTTCCACACGACCACGTCGGCCGGGTGACCGTCTCGCCACAGGCTGCCCCAGCCGGCGCCGACGGCCAGCGCGCCGGCGGCCCGCGCGGCGAGCATGTCCTGCTCGCTGTCGCCCACGTAGGCGGATGCCGAGGGCTCGACACCGAGCCGATCGCACGTCAGCGTGATGCCTGCGGGATCGGGCTTGGCCGAGCCGGCTTCATCGCCGCCCGTTCGCACCTCGAAGTGCTCGCGCAGGCCGGCTCTCGTCAACAGCAGGTCGAGGCTGGTCACGTCGGCGCCGGTGAACAACGCGAGCCGGACGCCGGCATCGGCCAGGGCGGTGAGCGCGGTCTCGATGCCCGGGTACGGGCGCATCACCGACGCTCCGGCGTCGAGTCGGCGGTGATACGAGGCATGCTCGTCGGCCGTGACGGGTCGGCCGAGCAGGTGCTCGAGCATGCGCTCGCTCGGCCCCACGGTGAACGCTTCGACGATCTCATCGGGGGTGTAGCGCGCCCCACCGGCCTCCAGGATCGTGGAGATGAAGGCGTCGGTGACCGGTTCCATGGAGTCGAACAGCGTGCCGTCCATGTCGAAGATCACGGCGCTGACGACGGACGACATGGCCCGAAGTCTACGGAGGGACGTCGTCACACCTGCCGACGAATGTCACACGTGTGATTCACACTGTTCCACATGGTTCTCCACATGTGGAAAGCGCAGGTCAGAGCCGGAGTGACAAGGAATCTCGGGTCGCGACCTGCGCCGGAACAATCCACAGCGGTTCTCCACTGTCGTCGGGAGGCCGTCGGGCGTAGCGTCCCCGGGTTGAGGAGCGGGTCCGGCGCCATTGGCGTGGGCCTCGAGGGGGAGGGCTAGATGGCGCGTACGGCCGACGATGTTCGACGCCTGCCGACGGGCGAGGGACATCGGATGCCGCCCCACAACATGGAGGCCGAGGCCTCGGTGCTCGGCGCGATGCTCCTGTCGACCGAGGCGGTGGCCGACGTCGTCGAGATCCTCCAGCCCGAGGACTTCTACCGCTCGGGGCACGGGCGCATCTACACCGCGCTGCGGGCGCTGTTCGCCCGCGGCGAACCGGTCGACATCGTCTCCGCGGCGGCGACGCTCGAACGGGAAGGCGCCCTCGACGGCATCGGAGGTCGTCTCTACCTCGCCGACCTCGCCAACGAGGTGCCGACCCCCGCGTCGGCCGCGTACTACGCCGAGATCGTCTCGAAGGCCGCGCTCCGCCGCCGGTTGATCTCAGCGGCCGCCGACATCATGGACCGCGCCTACGCCTCGACCGACGAGGCCGAGGCGGTCGCCGACGAGGCGGAACAGCGCATCTACGAGGTCGCGCGTCGAGAGGACCGCGAGGAGATGGCGGTCCTGCGCGACCTCGTCGACCAGGCGATGCTCGACCTCGAGTCGATCCAGACGCGGGAATCCGCCTACACAGGGCTTCCGACCGGATTCATCGACGTCGACAACCTCACCTCGGGGTTGCAGCCGGGCAACCTGATCGTGCTCGCGGCCCGGCCGGGCATCGGCAAGAGCTCACTGGCCGTGAACATGGCGCGCAACATCGCGGTCGCGGACAATTCCGTCGCGATCTTCTCCCTCGAGATGTCGCGCTGGGAGATCGGCATGCGTCTGCTCTGCGCGGAGGCGCGCGTACCCTGGGATCGCATCCGCAACAAGCGCGTCGGGCCCAACGACTGGCAGGCCGTGGTGCAGGCCGCCGAGGTGCTCCACGACGCCCCGCTGTCGATCGTCGACTCGGGCAACACGAACATCGTCGACATCCGGGCGAAGGCCCGCCGCATGCGCACCGGGAAGCGCGGGCTCTCGCTGATCATCGTCGACTACCTGCAGCTCATGGGGCACCCGGGCATGGGCGGGCGCCGGCTCGACTCGCGGCAGCAGGAGATCGCCGAGATCAGCCGGTCGCTGAAGATGCTCGCGAAGGAGCTCGAGATCCCCGTGATCGCGATCAGTCAGCTGAACCGCAACCCCGAGGCTCGAGCCGACAAGCGCCCGCAGTTGAGCGATCTCCGGGAATCGGGCGCGATCGAGCAGGACGCCGACATCGTGATGTTCATCCACCGCGACGACGCCGACCCCGAGAAGAAGAAGCTGGCCGAGCTGATCGTGGCCAAGCACCGCAACGGCCCCACCGACAACATCCCGCTGGGGTTCGAACCATCGCTCACCCAGTTCCGCAACGGCGCCCGCGGCCAGCAGTGAGCCCGGCGAGACGGGCCGCACCCTCGCTCGCGCCGCAATCGTGGCGGCCGCCCGGCCCCCGGCGGATCCGTGCGATCGCCAACCGCCTCGCGAAGCGGTTCGGCCCGCTCGAGCCGCCCCGCGCGGTCGATCCGCTCGACGAACTGGTGCTGACCGTGCTGAGCCAACACACGAGCGACCTGAACGCCGAGCGTGCGTTCGAGGCCCTGCGACGGGCGTTCCCTCGCGGCTGGCCGCAGATCGTCGACGCCCCGACCGAGGCCGTGGCCGACTCGATCAGACGCGGCGGGCTCGCGAACTCCAAGGCGCCGCGCATCCAGGCGATCCTTCGGGAGGTCCGTGACCGCGAGGGCGCGTTCGACCTCTCGGCCCTTCGGGCGATGCCGGACGCCGAGGCTCGCGACTACCTGATGTCGTTGCCCGGCATCGGCCCGAAGACAGCCGCCGTCGTCATGAGCTTCGCGCTCGGTCGCGACGCGATGCCGGTCGACACCCACGTGCACCGCGTGACGAAGCGGCTCGGCCTCATCCCGCCGAAAGCGAGCGCCGAGCGGGCCGACAGGCTCCTGCACGAGCTGATCCCCGACGGGTTGCGCACCCCGATGCACGTCGGGTTCATCAGGCTCGGCCGTGAGATCTGCAAGGCCCCGATACCACGGTGTCGGCTCTGCCCGCTGAAAGACCTCTGCCCGACGGCTCCTCGCTACCTCGGGCTCGCCTGAACGAGCGAGCGGCGCCGCGTGGTCGCGACGCCGCGATCGATCCGAGCGGGTGAGGGGAATCGAACCCCCGTCTCGAGCTTGGGAAGCTCACGTTCTGCCATTGAACCACACCCGCGCTGCTCGCCGGACGACGACCCGGCGCGGGCCAGTGTAGCGAGCGCGAGCATGGAGGACGACCCGCCTCCGGGCAGCCTCGCATCACCTGCTAGCGTCGAACGCCATGACCGACGGATCCGCCGAGCCCGACCCCGACTTCTGGCCGCGCACCCTCACGAGGCTGGTGCGGCACGAGGCGCTCGACGCCGACGAGGCCGCGGAGGCGATGCGCCGGGTCATGGCGGGCGAGGCGACGGCCGGCCAGGTCGGCGGCTTGTTGATGGCGCTGCGCTCGAAGGGAGAGACCGCCGACGAGGTCGAGGGCTTCGCCCGCACGATGCTCGAGTTCGCCAACCCGGTGCAGACGCCTGCGCCTGTGGTCGACATCGTCGGCACCGGTGGGGACCGGAGCGGCACGTTCAACATCTCCACGGCATCGGCGATCGTCGTGGCGGGAGCAGGGGTATCCGTCGCCAAGCACGGGAACCGCGCCGCGAGCTCCAACTGCGGATCGGCCGACGTGCTCGAAGCGCTCGGCGTCACGATCGATCTCGATGCGGCCGGTGTGGAAGCATGTCTCGCCGAAGCGGGTGTCGCGTTCCTGTTCGCGCCGATGTTCCATCCGGCGATGGCTCATGCCGGTCCCGTGCGGCGGGAGCTGCGCGTGCCGACCGTCTTCAACTTCCTGGGTCCGCTGACGAACCCGGCCCGGCCGTTCGCCCAGGCCGTGGGGTGCTCCGACGCCCGCATGCTGCCGTTGATGGCCGAGGTGCTGGCACGGCGCGGCACCCGCGGGGTGCTGTTCCGGGGGGAGGATGGGCTCGACGAGCTCACCACGACGGGGCCCTCGATCGTCTTCGAGGTCGCCGACGGAGTGGTCAACGAAACCATGCTCGACCCGGCGGAGCTGGGGTTCGCCCCGGCGATGGTCGAGGCCCTGCAGGGCGGCGACGCCGAGGCTTCGGCGGCGATCGTTCGCGCGCTGCTCGCGGGCGAGACCGGTCCCAAGCGCGACGTGGTGCTGCTGAACGCCGGAGCTGCGCTCGAGGTCGCCGGGCGTGCCGCCGATCTCGGGGAGGGGATCGCGCTCGCGGCCGAGACGATCGACTCCGGGGCTGCGGCCGCCGCCCTCGACCGCTGGGTCGCGGCCAGCGGAGCCGCCGGCGGAACCGAGTAGCATCAGCGCCCGATGATCCTGTCCGATCGCACGATCCGCGAGGAGATCGCCGCAGGGCGCATCGTGATCGATCCGTTCGACGAGCGATGCATCCAGCCGTCCTCGGTCGACCTCCACGTCGACGCCCAGTTCCGGGTCTTCGCGAACAACCGGTACCCGTACATCGACGTCAAGCAGGAGCAGCCCGACCTCACCGAGCTCGTCGAGACGAAGCCAGACGAGGCGTTCATCCTGCATCCGGGGGAGTTCGTGCTGGGTTCGACGCTGGAGCGCGTCGCGCTTCCCACCGATCTCGTTGCCCGTCTCGAGGGGAAGTCCTCGCTCGGCCGACTCGGTCTGTTGATCCACTCGACGGCGGGCTACGTCGACCCGGGCTGGGACGGCTACCTGACCCTCGAGCTCAGCAACGTCGCGAACCTGCCGATCACGCTGTACCCGAACATGAAGATCGGGCAGATCAGCTTCTTCCGGCTCACGACCGAGGCCGAGACGCCGTACGGAGTGGCCGGCAACAAGTACCAGGGCCAGCGAGGCCCGACGCCGAGCCGGTTCTTCCGCGACTTCGACTAGTCGTTGACGGCGAGCGCGCCCGGGATCGGGCCGACCCCCATCTGCACGGCCATCATCGCCGCCTGCGTGCGGTTCGTGACACCGAGCTTGCGGAAGATCGCCGCCAGGTGCGCCTTGACCGTCTTCTCCGACAGGAACAGCGACTGCGCGATCTCACGGTTCGACCGACCCTCGGCGAGCTGGGCAAGGATGTCGTTCTCGCGCTGGGTCAGGCTGTACTCGTTGCGCCGGCCGCTCTCGCCGGTTCCGCCGCTCTGCTGCTCGTCGAACAGGTTCTGGATCACGCGGGGGCTGAGCACGTTGCCGCTGCCGGACAACGCGACGTTGATCGCCTGGGAGAGGTCCTCGGGGGTCGCGTCCTTCAGCAGGTACCCGGCGGCGCCGTCGGCGAGCGCCCGCTTCACGTACGGGGCGTTCTCGTAGGTCGACAACATGATCACCGGCATGTCCGGCCATTCGGCCTTGACCGCGCGCAGGAGCTCGAGTCCGTCGAGATCGGGCATCCGCACGTCGACGAGGGCGAGATCGACCTTCGTGCCCCCCCGCAAGACGTCCAGCGCGATCGCGGAGCTCTCCGCCTCGACCACGTCCGCCTCCGGGAAGCCTTCCTTCACCACGTAGCCCATGCCACGGCGCACGAGCGCGTGGTCGTCCACGATCATGATCCTCATCTGCTCTCTCCTCCGACGGGGAGCACGGCGATCACACGGACGCCGTGCCCGGGGGTTGACTCGACCTCGATCGAGCCGCCGATCTCATGTACACGCGTATGCAACAGACGGAGCCCGAAGTGCGGGTCGTCGTCGGTTACCGCTGCGATACCACGGCCTCGGTCGGTGACTTCGATCCGGAGCTCGCTGGTCCCGCACGCGACCTTCACCGTCACGTCCTTGGATCCCGAGTGCTTGGCGGCGTTGGCCAGCGATTCGGCGACGACGCCGTGTGCGGCCTCCAGGACGGTTCGAGGCACCGCGTCGAGGTCGCCCTCGATCGTGACTCGCGCAGGAAGCTTCCAGCGGTCGACGAGGTCGCGGACGAACGTGGCGAACGCGGGGTCGCTCGGCCGCCTCCCCGCATCGAGCTGGAAGAGGACCTCACGGATCTCGCTCAGGTCGTGACGGATCGCCTCCTCGATCTCACGCAGGGTCTCGACGGCGTGGCCGGGATCGGTCTCGATCCGATGGCGGAGCACCTGCAACTCCAAGATCGCGCTCGTCACCGACTGGGTCAGCCCGTCATGGATCGTCATCGCCCACCGGGTGCGTTCCTCGAGCAGCATCGACTCCACCGCTGCGGGCACGGCGGACTCCGCGAACGTGGTCGCGGAAGGATCGTGGCGGCCGAACACGGACGCCTGCTCTCGGGGAACGCTCACCGCTGGATCCGTCCCTTTCGGTCGGGGCCGTTCGTTCTAGTGCCTTTTCGGCACGGGAGGTCCTCGCCTTGACCCCGGAACGGTCGGAGACGGGTCAGAGAAAGGAACGACCCCCGGTCCAGCGGTCGGGGGTCGCGCCTCAGAGAAGTGTCGGATCGGTCCGCCGCTCCCGTGATCGGCCATGTTGGAGGGCGAACCCGCGAACCCTACGACGGGCCGCCGGAACGCGCAAATCGTTGCATCGCTTGGTCCCATGACCTCTCTGCATCGCCGATAGCAGCGAACTTGCCAATGGAATACTCAACTTCTATCATCGGTTCAGACTCATGGAGCGCGGAGCGATGCTCCCAAGACGAGGAGGAGAGCCCTAGATGGCACGAGCAGTGGGGATCGATCTCGGGACCACGAACTCGGTGGTCGCCGTGCTGGAAGCCGGCGAGCCCGTCGTCGTACCGAACGCAGAGGGCAGTCGCACGACACCGTCGGTCGTGGGCTTCTCGAAGAACAACGAGATCCTGGTGGGCGAGGTCGCCAAACGTCAGGCGATCACCAACCCCGATCGAACCGTCCGGTCGGTCAAGCGCCACATGGGCGACAAGGACTGGTCGGTCGACATCGACGGCAAGGGTTGGACCGCGCAAGAGGTCAGTGCGCAGATCCTGCTGAAGCTCAAGCGCGACGCCGAGGCCTACCTCGGTGACACCGTCACCCAAGCGGTCATCACTGTGCCGGCGTACTTCGACGACGCCCAGCGACAGGCCACGAAGGAAGCGGGTCAGGTCGCGGGGCTCGAGGTGCTCCGGATCATCAACGAGCCGACCGCAGCCGCGCTCGCCTACGGGCTCGACAAGCAGCACGAGGAGCAGACCGTGCTGGTGTTCGACCTCGGTGGCGGCACGTTCGACGTCTCGCTCATGGAGATCGGTGAGGGCGTCTTCGAGGTGAAGGCCACCCACGGTGACACCCATCTGGGTGGCGACGACTGGGACCAGCGGGTGATCGACTGGCTCGTCACCGAGTTCAAGAACGCTCACGGCGTCGATCTCGGCAAGGATCGGATGGCACTGCAGCGCCTGAAGGAGGCGGCCGAGAAGGCGAAGATCGAGCTCAGCCAGGTGGCCGAGACCACGATCAACCTGCCCTTCATCACGGCGACGGCCGACGGTCCCCTGCACATGGAGCAGAAGCTCACGCGCAGCGAGCTCGAGCGCATGACCGAGGACCTGGTCGAGCGCTGCCGCGTCCCGTTCCAGCAGGCGATCGACGACTGGGGCAAGGCGGCCGAGCAGATCGACCACATCATCCTGGTTGGCGGGTCGACGCGCATGCCCATGATCCAAGAGCTGGTCAGGAAGCTCACGGGAGGCAAGGAGCCGCACAAGGGCGTGAACCCGGACGAGGTCGTGGCCGTCGGAGCCGCGATCCAGGCCGGGGTGCTCAAGGGCGACGTCAAGGACATCTTGCTGCTCGACGTGACGCCGCTGACGCTGGGCGTCGAGACCAAGGGCGGCATCTTCACGAAGCTGATCGAGCGGAACACCACGATCCCGACCCGCAAGTCGGAGATCTTCACCACGGCCGACGACAACCAGACGACCGTGGAGATCCACGTGTTGCAGGGTGAGGCCGAGACGGTGATGAATCCGGCGGTCAAGTCGCTGGGACGCTTTCACCTGATGGGCATCCCGCCCGCGCCCCGCGGCATGCCGCAGGTCGAGGTCGCCTTCGACATCGACGCGAACGGCATCGTGAACGTCAGCGCCAAGGACCTCGCGACCGGCAAGGAGCAGGCGATGACGATCACCGGCGGCACGAGCCTGTCGAAGGAGGAGATCGACCGCATGGTGGCCGACGCGGAGAAGTTCGCCGCCGAGGACCACGCGCGCCGCGAGACCGCCGAGGCCCGGAACACCGCCGACCAGCTGCACTACCAGGTGGCGAAGTTCGTCGAGGAGAACGCCGAGACGATCCCGGCCCCGGACAAGGACGAGCTGGTCGCCAAGAACGAGGAGCTGAAGAAGGTGCTGGACGACGAGTCGTCCGACGCCGCGGCGTTGACCGCCGCGAACGACGCCGTGATGCAGGTCTATCAGCGCGTCGGGCAGGCGATGGTCCAGAACCAGCAGGCGTCGGCCCCTGCAGGTGGGCCGGCCGGCGACGGCGGTGAGGCCGGCGCCGAGCAGTCCGAGCCCGAAGGCGACGACGACGTCGTCGAGGGCGAGATCATCGAGGAAGGAGGTTCGTCGTGATGCTCACCAGATGGGATCCGTTCCGCGATCTCAAGGGCGCGGAGGCCGAGTTCGACCGCATGGTCGGTCAGGCGTTCTCGAAGAACGCCTGGGTCCCGGCGCTGGACATCCGTGAGACGGAGGACCGTTTCGACGTGACGGTCGATCTTCCGGGCATGAGCTCGGACGACGTCGAGGTCACGTTCGAGGACGGCATCCTGACCGTGCGCGGTCAGCGAGAGTTCTCCCGCGAGACGGAGGGCCAGTACCACCGCATCGAGCGGAGCTACGGCTCGTTCGCGCGGTCGGTGCGGTTGCCCCGAGTCGCGGACTCCGAGCGCATCGAGGCGTCGTTCGACAACGGCGTGCTGACCGTGCTCGTGCCGAAGCGGGAAGAGGCCAAGGCTCGGACGATCGAGGTCAAGGCCAAGTGACCGACGAACGCGAGCGTGACGAGGAGCAGCCGCGCGTCCGGATCACCGACCGCCGGCGGTTCGCCGACCTGCGCGAGGGAGATGCCCCGGCCGAGCAGGCCGGGGCATCCCCCGGCTCCGATCAGCAGGACGCCACCAGTGAACAGGAAGCCGCCGGGGTCGCGGGTGACCTGGTCTCCGCGCAGGGGGAAGCACAGCAGTACCTCGATCACCTGCGTCGATTGCAGGCGGAGTTCGACAACTACCGCAAGCGGGTCGTGAAGGAGCAGACGGAGCTGGCCGAACTGGGCGCGATGCCCGTGATGCGTCGGCTGCTCGAGGTGCTCGACGACTTCGAGCTCGCATTGATGTCCGCCGAGGACCAACCCGACTTCGAGCGGTTCCTGAAGGGCATCGAGTTGGTGTACGCCAAGCTCTTCGACGCGCTCAAGGCCGAGGGGCTCGAACGGGTCCATGCCGAGGGGGCACCCTTCGATCCGGAGCTGCACGAGGCGCTGATGCAGACCGGTGACGGGCAGGGCGACCCGGTCGTGGCAGATGTGCTCCGCCCCGGATACACGTTGAGAGGCCGAGTGCTCCGCCCCGCCGGCGTACGTGTCGAGCGCACGGACTGAGCGGGGCCGGCTCGACGAACGAGGATCGGAGGTTCCGGTGGCGGAGGAAGTACGTCGCGAGTGGTTCGAGAAGGACTACTACGGCGTGCTCGGCGTGCCCAAGAACGCGTCATCCTCGGAGATCAAGAAGGCGTATCGGAAGCTCGCCCAGCGGTACCACCCCGACGCGAACCCGGGCGATGCCGACGCGGAGGACCGATTCAAGGAGATCTCGGCCGCCTACGACGTGCTCGGCGACGAGGAGAGGCGCACGTCCTACGATCGCGTGCGCGAGATGGGTGCATCAGGCTTCGGGGGCTTCGGCCCCGGCGGAGCGGGTGCCGCGGGGCCAGGGGGCTGGCCCGGGGGGGCCGGCGGCGCCCAGTATGTGAACGTCGAGGACATCGGCGATCTGTTCGGCGGGCTGTTCGGCGGGGGCGGCCGCGGCCGGGTTCGCGCGCAGGCGCGGCCGCAACGAGGCGCCGATCTCGAGACCGACGTGCGAGTCTCGTTCGACGAGGCGATGCGCGGCACGACGGTGCCGGTGAAGATCACCGGTCCCGCCGTGTGCCGGACGTGCCACGGTTCCGGTGCCGCCCCGGGCACGAGCCCCATCACCTGCCCCGAGTGCGGGGGGAGCGGCGAGATCGCCGTCAACCAAGGCTTCTTCTCGATGGCTCAGCCGTGTCGGCGGTGCCGGGCGACGGGCCGCATCGTCGAGACTCCGTGCCCGACCTGCAAGGGAGGCGGGTCGGTGAGCCGCACGCGCACCTTCCAGGTGAAGATCCCCGCCGGAGTGAAGAACGGGGCACGGATCAAGCTCGCCGGGCGAGGCGAGCCCGGGCCGGCAGGTGGCGGGCCCGGCGATCTGTTCGTTCGAGTGAACGTGGCCCAGCACCACGTCTTCGGGCGCAAGGGCGACAACCTGACGATCACCCTGCCGGTGTCCTTCCCCGAGGCGGCGCTCGGTGCGAACGTGCAGGTGCCGACGCTGAACGGGCCGGTCACGCTGAAGGTGCCGGCCGGCACGCCGAGCGGGAAGACCTTCCGCATCAAGGGGAAGGGGGCGCCGAAGGCCAAGGGCGGCCAGGGCGACCTGCTCGTGACGACGCTGGTCGACGTTCCAGGCAAGCTCTCGAAGCAGCAGAAGGAGCTGCTTCGGCAGCTGCAGGACGAGATGAAGGACTCGCCGAGGAAGCCCCTCGGCGTGGTGTGAGCGATGGATCGGGAGGATCCGACGATGTCGGAGCACGACGGCACCCTCGATGAGCGCGCGGTGTTCATCATCAGCGTGGCGGCCGAGCTCGCAGGCGTGCATCCCCAGACCCTGCGCATCTACGAGCGCAAGGGCCTCGTGCTGCCGAAGCGGACCGCCGGCAACACCCGCCGGTACTCGCAAGCCGACATCGACCGGCTGCTCGAGATCCAGGCCCTCACCGAGAAGGGGGTGAACCTCGCGGGGGTGAAGCGGATCATGGAGCTGCGCGACGAACTCGCCCGGGTGCAGCGTCAGCTCGATGAGGTCCGCTCCCAGCTCGCCCATCGGCGTGCGATCGCGATGCCCGGTCGCCGATCCGGGGAGATCGTTCCGATGCGCAGCGTCTTCGCGGCGCCGTGGGAGGCCCGGACATGACGAGGCTGGCCGGCTCCCGCGTGACCCTGCGCGCCTACCACGACGACGAGGCGCCGATCCTCGTGTCCGCATGGGCCGAAGCGCACTGGTTCGCGCCGAAGGGGACCAGCCCGAGAGAGCTCGCCGAGCGGGTGCGCGAGCGCATCCGGCGCTCGGGCTCGTTCATCGACGGGGTGGTGATCTTCGCGGTCGAATCCGAGGGCAGGCTCGTGGGCGAGGTCCAGGCTCGGCAACCCATCAACGGACTTCCGCCCGGCGTGTTCGAGCTCGGCATCGAGGTGTTCGACGACGCCGACCGTGGCAGGGGCCTCGGGGCCGATGCGATCGCCTCGATCACGCGGCACCTGTTCGACGACGAGGGCGCCCATCGGGTGCAGCTCACGACCGACGTCGACAACGGGGCGATGCGCGGCGTCGCCGACCGGCTCGGCTTCACGTTCGAGGGCGTGCTCCGTTCGTTCATGCCCGAGCCCGATGGTCCGCACGACTACGCGATGTACGCGCTGACGGCCGGTGATTACGAGGAACGGAAGGCACCATGGATCTGAACAAGCTCACGATGAAGTCGCAGGCCGCCCTGCAGGAGGCTCACCAGCAGGCCACGGCGCGGAACCACCAGCTGATCGAGCCCGAACACGTGCTCTTCGCCCTGCTCGCCGACTCGGAGGGGGTGGTCTTTCCCCTGCTCCACCACGTCGGCGCGAATCCGGCGCAGCTTCGCGCGAAGGTCGACGAGGCGCTCGACGCGATGCCGAAGGTGTACGCCCAGGGCGTCGAGGTGCGCATCTCGTCCGCCACGGCCAAGCTGCTCGAGGTGGCGGCCACCGAGGCGGAGGCCCTCACCGACGAGTACATCTCCACCGAGCACCTGCTCCTCGCGATCCTGGCCACGCCCGGCTCGAAGGCGGCAGGCGTCTTGCTCGAGGCCGGGCTCACGCGCGACGCGGCCCTCGGGGCGCTCGCAGAGGTGCGGGGACGCCAGCGCGTCACCAGCCCGAACCCGGAGGACACGTTCCAATCGCTCGAGAAGTACGGGCGCGACCTGACCGAGGCGGCGCGCGCCGGCAAGCTCGACCCCGTGATCGGAAGGGACGAGGAGATCCGGCGCACGATCCAAGTGCTCTCCCGGCGCACGAAGAACAACCCGGTGCTGATCGGAGAGCCCGGTGTCGGCAAGACCGCCATCGTCGAGGGACTGGCCCGGAGAGTCGCCGACGGAGACGTGCCCGAGGGCCTGAAGACCAAGCGCATCATTGCCCTCGACCTCGGGTCCATGGTCGCCGGCGCCAAGTATCGGGGTGAGTTCGAGGAGCGCCTGAAGGCGGTCCTCGATGAGATCAAGAGTTCCGAGGGGGAGATCATCACGTTCCTCGACGAGCTGCACACCCTGGTCGGTGCCGGTGCCGCCGAGGGCGCCATGGACGCCTCCAACATGCTCAAGCCGATGCTGGCTCGGGGCGAGCTTCGCCTGATCGGTGCCACCACACTCGACGAATACCGGAAGCACATCGAGAAAGACGCCGCTCTCGAGCGTCGCTTCCAGCCGGTTCTGGTCGACGCGCCCTCGGTGGAGGAGACCATTGGCATCCTTCGTGGCCTCAAGGAGCGGTACGAGGTCC
>DASZOO010000207.1:0-4211 GCA_035550775.1 Actinomycetota bacterium
TCGTTGTGGAGCACCGAGCCCATCAGCATCGCGGCGCCCGTGGCCGCGGCGGAGAACAGCAGCACGACCGACGCGGTCGTGAGCAGGTTCCCCCAGTCCACCTGGAACAGCAGCACGGTACCGACCAGGATCAGCAGTGCCTGCAGGAGGGCGATCGCGAAGCGGCCGAGCGCCTCGCCGACGAGGATCGTTCGCACCGGGGTCGGCGAGGCGAGCATGCGGGTGCTCACCCCGAACCGCCGGGTCTCGATCAGCATCGCGGACGCCGAGAGCGACGTGAGGAAGATGAACAGGATCAGCTCCTGGGCCGCCCCGGCCTCGAAGGTTCCGACGGTATCGCCGCCTGCCGTGCGCCCCGAAACCTCGAGCCCGGGCATCGACGCCCCGACGAGCTGGGCTCGCTCGAGCCCTTCGTCGAACGTCGAGACGGCGCCTTCGGCGAGGGCGAAGCGGGCGGCTCGGATCTCGACGTTCTGCTCGTCGACGACCGCCCCGAGCGTGGCCTGCAGCTCTTGGCTCGAGCCGCTCGGGCGCGCGAGGACGGTGATCGGCACGGTCTCGCCCGCCCGCACGCGTTCGTCGTAGCGGTCGGGGATGACCACGCCTCCCTCCAGGAGTCCGCGCTCGACCGCCGTGCGTAGCGCCTCCTCGTCGGGATAGGCGTGCACCGCGATGCCGTCGGTCGCTTCCAGCTGGCTCCGCAGGTCACGTCCCATCGCCCCCGATCCCGCCGAGACGACGCCGACCTGTGGCTCGAAGCCCGAGCCGAACGCCGCCCCGATCGCGAGGATGATCAAGAACGGGAAGACGAAGACGAAGAACGCCCCGACCTTGTCTCGCGTCAGGCGCCGCAGGTTCACACCGGCGATCGCGACCGCCTTCCGGGCGTTCATCGCGCCACCATCCGCTTCGATCGCATCCACGCGATGGCGCCGGTCACCGTCGCGATCACGAGCACGCCGGTGAGGGGCCACGCGATATCGGCGAGCCCGCCCCCGTAGGCGAGCTCCTGGAAGCCCTCCATCAACCAGCCCTGCGGCGACAGGAATCGGATCGTGCCGAGGAGGCCCGCCTGGGAGATCGGGAAGAACGTGCCTCCCAGGAGCCCGCCGACCACGGCGACCACCGACACGTAGGCCCCGGCCTGCGCGGTGGTCGTCGCGAGCGTGGAGACGAGCGCGGTCACGCCGACCGCCGCGAGCACGCCACCCACGACGAGGAGCACGACGCCGATGGGCTCGCCCCACGACGCACCGAGCAGCCATGTCGTGGCGATCACGAGCAGCGACGTGCTCACCAGGCCGACGAGCAGGCTCGCGAGCGCCTTCCCGCCGATCACCGAGCCCGGCGAGATCGGGGCGACGAGCAACCGGGAGAGCGTTCCCTCCTCCCGCTCCTCGAGCAGACCTCGAACGCCGAACTCGACCGCGAAGAACATGAAGAAGACCGCCATGCCGATCGCAAAGAACGTGGCCTGCGAGACGGCCTGGTCCTCGGCATCGGTCCCCCGGATCTCGGCTCCCGGCGTGACGTCCTGTGCCCTGGCGACCAGCCGTTCGTCGACCGGCGCTCCCGGTTCGGCGACCGTGCCGACCGAGAGTCCGATCGCGTCGAGGTCCGAGGCGAACGACGTGGCGATCGACTCGGCCACCAGCGCCGAGATCTGGGCGTCGGGGGAGCCGATCACGACGATCTCGCCCCCCCGCCCATCCTCCACGCGTTCCGTGAACCCCGGCGGGAACACCACCGCGGCGTCGATCGTGCCGTCGCTCGCGAGCGAGTCGGCTTCCCGCACCGACGACGCGTCGCGCAACGTGATGAAGTCGATCCCCTGGAGCAGTCTCGTGAACTCCTCGGGCAGGTGGCCGCCGACGTCACGGTTCACGACGGCGTACGTGGCGTCGAAGCCCTGCGTCTCGATGTCGCCGAGCGTGAGGTCGAAGATGTACGCGAGCCCGAACGGGAGCACGAGCGCGACCAGGATCGCGGTTCGGTCGCGGAGCCGGCGACGCATGTCCTTCGCCGCGATCGTCCACGCGTCCCGCATCGGCTCACCCCTCGTCGCGAAGCGCCTTGCCGGTCAGGTGCAGGAACACGGCCTCGAGGTTGGGCTCGTCCACCTCCATCGACATGATGCCGACCCCGCTTCCGTCGATGGCTCGAACGATCTCGGCCAGGGAAGCACGCACATCACGCGCCAGGACGTCGATGCCGCCGTCACGAGGCACGGCCTCCTCGACGCCGGGCAGCGCGGCCGCCGCGGTCGCCGCGGCTGAGAGATCACCGCGCGCGTCGATGTGCAGCCGGTCCCGCTCTCCGACGAGGGAGATCAGCTCGCGTCGCGTCCCCTCGGCCTTCAGCGCGCCCTCGTCGAGGATGCCGACGCGATCGCAGAGGCGCTCGGCCTCCTCCATGTAGTGGGTGGTGTAGAGCACGGCCAAGCCCTCGCGTGCCAGGGATTCCACGGAGTCGAGGATGGCGTTGCGACTCTGCGGGTCGACCCCGACGGTCGGCTCGTCGAGCACGAGCAGGGTCGGGTCGTTCAGCAGACCGAGTCCGATGTTCAGCCGGCGCTTCATGCCGCCCGAGAACGCGTCGGTGCGCTCGTTCCCGCGGTCGGCGAGCCCGATCGTCTCGAGCACGTGCTCGATGCGCGCGTCGAGATCGCGGCCGGTGAGGTCGTACAGCTTGCCGAAGAACCGCAGGTTCTCGCGCGCGGTCAGGTCCGGGTAGATCGCGACCTCCTGCGGCACGTACCCGATCTCGGCCTTGACGTCGACGGTGGCGGTGTCGAGCTCGCGACCCCGCAGGGTCACGTGCCCGGCATCGCGCTTGAGCAAGCCGCACACCATCGAGATCGTGGTGGTCTTGCCGGCGCCGTTGGGGCCGAGCAGGCCGTAGGTCTCACCGGCCGCGACCGTGAACCCGACGGCATCGACGGCCACACGCTCACCGAACGACTTGCGCAGACCTTCGGACTCGAGCACGACCTCGTGGTCCGTGGCGGCAGGCACGCGCGCTATCGGAGCGACGGGTTCAGCGTGTAGGTCGGCACGATCTCGGCCGACGCTAGCACGTGACCCTCGATCGCTGCTCGGAACGCATCGAGGTCGAACCCCGGCTCGAGCCCGAGCGTCTCGACGTCGAGCGCGTACACCGTCGTGATGTAGCGGTGCACGCGCTGGTCGTTCCACGGCGGAAAGGGGCCGTTCCAGCCGTGGTAGGTGCCCTCGAGATCCGCGTTGCCCTCGAAGAGGCCGCGGTAACCGTTCTGGCCCTGAACCCCGCCCATCGAGGTGGCGGCAGGAGGGCGGCCGTGGGCGACGAACCCCTCGCCGCCGGCGCCTTCGGGCAGCTCGTGCACATCGGATGGCAGATCGACCACGAGCCAGTGGGCGAAGTCGATGCGGACCTCGTCGTCGCCGAGGGGGAGCCCCTCGACGCCCATCCGGGATCGATCGGCGGGCACATCGGGGTCGACGACCGAGATCGCGAACGAACGCGTGCCGGCCGGCTCTCCCGACCAGCGCAGGTGCGGACTCCGGTCGGCTCCGGCCAGCTCGGCCTTCCCATCGGCCGTCGGCGTCGCCACGGCGTGCACGGTGTCGATCGGCTGGTCGTGGGCGACGCTGGTGCTCTCGAGGGTCATGGACATGCCGGCCTCCTCGTCGAGGGAACGTGATCGTGGTCCCAGGCTTGCACCGTCGCCGTGCCAGCGGCAAGCCGGGTGGGCGGGAGCGTCGTTCTCAGTCGGGGGCGGGTGGCAAAGCACCCTCGGGAGCCCCGGGGACCGGCCGTGAACCGGCGGCGCGGTCCCAGATGCGGTTCAGGTGCTCCTGGATGTAGATGCCGTTCCCGATGGCCACGAACAGCATGATGACGATCGTGAGAGCGGGCTCGAGCTGCGGTTGGATGGCGAGCCGCTGCTCGACGCCCTGCACGTGCTTGGCCGTGTTGTACATCGCGATGAAGGGAGGCACGATGACGATCCAGCCGAACAGCATCGCCATGAGCGATCGCGTGGGGCTGATCGACTCGTCGTGCTCGAACCGCTGGAGCTCCTCGTTGACCTTGTAGTACCAGTACAGGAAGTAGATCCCCAGCGTGATGAAGCTGAGCCCCAGCACCCCGAGCGGGTTCCTTTTCAGGTACGACTGCCCCTCGATCGTCACGGTCTCCGCCATCGGTCTCCCTCCTCCGGTTGCGATCAG
>DASZOO010000208.1:0-8393 GCA_035550775.1 Actinomycetota bacterium
GACCCGAGGCCCTTCAACAGCTCCTCCACCCTCGAGATGTCGTCACGCTCGACGACGTGGATCTCGAGCACCTCGCCGCCGATGCGGTCCTTCAGCTCGTCGGCGGTGCCTTCGGCGATCACGCTGCCCACGTCGATCACGGCGATGCGGTCGGCGAGCTGGTCGGCCTCCTCGAGGTACTGGGTCGTGAGCAGCAACGTCGTGCCCTCGGTCTGCATCTCGCGGATGAACTCCCAGACGTCCATGCGGCTGCGGGGATCGAGCCCCGTGGTGGGCTCGTCGAGGAACAGCACGTCGGGCCGCCCCACCAGGCTGGCCGCGACGTCGAGTCGCCGGCGCATGCCGCCCGAGTACGTCTTGGCGGGTCGATCGCCCGCCTCGGACAAGCCGAAGCGCTCGAGCACCTCCCCGGCGCGCCGACGTGCCTTGCGGCCCGGCAGGTGGTACAGGCGTCCGACCATCTCGAGGTTCTCGAGCCCCGTGAGGTTCTCGTCGACGGCCGCGCTCTGGCCCGCGAGCCCGATGCGGAACCGCAACTCTTCCGCATCGCGGACCACGTCGAGCCCGTCGACCTCGGCTCTCCCGGCGGTCGGGCCCAGCAGCGTGGTGAGGATGCGCACCGCCGTGGTCTTACCGGCGCCGTTGGGCCCGAGCAGGCCGAGGACGGTGCCCTTCTGCACCTCGAGATCGATGCCCTTGAGCGCCTGCACCTCGCCGAAGTGCTTGACCAGCTGTTCGGTTCTGATGATGGGAGAGGACATAGCCCACCACCCTAGCGACGGCGACCGACAACCGTCTCGGCCACGTGTTGCGGTTCCTTGCCCTCGGGCTCGGCCCCTCGCGCGATCCTCGGCATGTCGCCTCCTCCTCGTCGTTCTGCGTCACCAGGTACGACCTGGTCGGCCGTTCGAACTCATCGTCGGGTGGATATCTTCGGAACCGTCATGTTCCTCCGACGATTCCATCTCGCGAGCCTCGGGCATGCGTCGTACCTGGTCGGGGACGAACGAACCGGCGAGGCGCTCGTGCTCGATCCGCAACGTGACGTCCGTGGGTACTTCGAGGTCGCGCGCGAGCACGGCTGCCGAGTCGCCTACGCCATCGACACGCACGGACACAACGACTACGTCTCGGGCATCTCGGAGGTGGCGGCGCGGGCGCCCGGGCTCACGGTCTTCGCCTCGGCCGACGGCGCGTTCGGCTACGACCATCGCGGGGTGAGGGACGGCGAGGTGATCGAGATGGGCGACGTCGCCTTCGAGGTGATGCACACGCCGGGTCACACGCCCGAGCACGTGAGCCTGCTGGTGCACGATCGGGCCGTGGGCCCAGATCCGGCGCTGCTGCTCTCGGGCGGCGCGCTGTTGGTCGGCGACGTCGCCCGTCCCGATCTGCTCGGGGGGGCGGCCGAGATCCGCGAGGGCGTGGCCACGATGTGCGAGATGCTGCGGACGAAGATCCTGGCGCTGCCCGACCACGTCGAGGTGTTCCCGACGCACGTGGCCGGCTCGCTCTGCGGCGGCAACATCGGTTCGCGCCTGTCGACGACGATCGGCTACGAGCGCCGGACGAACCCGACGCTTCGGCGCCTCGCGAGCGAGGGCGACGGGGTGCGCGACTGCGTGGATCTGCAGGACCTTCCCGCCGTCCCTCCCTATTGGAAGCGGATGCGGGGCCAGAACCTGGCCGGGCCCGTGCTGCTCGGCACCCTCGCGGAGCCGGCGGCGCTCGACGTCGATCGGGTGGCCGCCCTGCAGGAGGGTGGGGCGGTCGTGCTCGACGCCCGCCAGCCGGAGGCATTCGCGGGATGTCACGTGCCGGGCGCCCTCAACGTCGGCCTGGGCACCTCGTTCTCAACGTGGGCGGGCACGGTGGTTCCCGACGACGCCGAGGTGGTGCTCGTGCTCGACCGGGCCGACGACCTCTGGGATGCGACGTGGCAGCTGCTGCGCACCGGATACGCCCCGCCCGTCGGCTGGCTCGCCGGCGGCATGGCGGCCTGGCGGGCCTCGGGCCGCCAGGTCGCGACGCTGAGGCAGCTGACCGTGCACGAGGCCCGGGATCGCATCGACGACGGCTCGATCGCCGTGCTCGACGTGCGTCAGCCGGGGGAGTGGCGGGAGGACCACGTCGAGGGGGCGACGTTCCTCACGGCGGGGGAGCTGCCGGCCCGACTCGGCGAGGTCCCGAGCGACCGGCCGGTCGCGGTGATCTGCGGCAACGGATTCCGCTCCTCGGTGGCCGCGAGCCTGCTGGCGGCCGAGGGGCGCGAGGCGTGGACGGTCATCGGCGGCATGACGGCCTGGCGGGCCGCTGGCCTGCCGGAGATCTCCGACCGGTGAGCGCAGGACGGGCCGAGGGATCTCACGTCGAGGGGATCGCCACCTCGTCGAACGCCTTGCCGTCCTGGTCGATCGCGCGCACGAGCATGCGGTCATCGAAGACGTTGACGTCGAGGAAATGCAGCACGGACCACGAGACCTCGGTGAACCATTCCTCGCCCGTGCCCCTCGTGAGCCCGCCAGCCCCCGTGACGATGTAGGTCACGCCGTCGATCGGCCGGCTCCGCTGGTAGTCGTGGTCGTGACCCGACAGCACGAGCTGCACGCCGAAGCGAGCGAAGATCGGCGCGTAGCGTCGGCGCACCTCGAGGTTGGAACCCTGGTAGCCGGCCGAGTACGGTGACTCGTGGATCGCCACGATCGTCCAGGGTTCGGCCGCCTCTCGGAGGGTCCGCTCGAGGAACGCGATCTGCATGGGATCGCCGAGCGAGTAGGCGTCGAGACCGACCAGCCGAACGTCGCCGATCACGTCGGTCCACCACCGTCCCGGCATGCCGAGGTCGGACAACTGCTCGTCGCCCCATCCGCCGGCGACGTCGTGGTTGCCGAGGATCGCATAGAGCGGCACACCCCGGTCCAGCAGGATGCCGAACGGCCGGAAGACGGTGTACGGGAGGCGCTCGGGGTCGCCGCTCGGATAGACGTTGTCGCCCAGCAGCAGGAGCGCGTCGTATCCGGGGTTCCCGCGTTCGAGCATCGTCATCGAGTACGCGGTCCGCCATTCCTCCTCCTCGCCCTCGCCGACGTCGCCCACCGCGGCGATGCGAACATCGGGTCGGTCCCCGGGCGGGAAGGGAGCGACGACCACGCTGGTGGGCGGCGGGCCTTTGCGGTGGGTCAGCAGCGCAGCGATCTGCCGGCGGTAGTACAGCCCGACCGCGGCGGTCAGCGAGAGCAGGACGACGAGCGTCCACACCCACCAAGGACGCCGTGTCGGCCGCGCGGCCGATCCCCGCAGCGCCTCATCGGATGCGCTCGTACCGACGTGCATCTCGCCCTCCGTCTCCATCGTGCGTTGCTACCGCGCAGCGGATCACGCCGAACGACCCGTGGGTGTCGGGTCGCGCAGCACGACCCGTCGCGCAACAGGCCCGCGACGATGGAGGCGAAGGGACGACGGGAGCACAGGCGATGCGTGCCGAGAGCGAGCTGGAACGCGCGACGCGCAGGGCCGCCGTGGCAGAGCTCGGCGATCCTCGGACGCGCGATCCCGCGTTCTCGGGAGCCAAGGCCGCCTCGCTCGCCAGAGCGGCGTCGGCCGGATTCCCGGTGCTGCCCGGGTACGTCGTGGCGACGTGGGCCGACCTCGAGCGTGACCGGCCCGACGTCGAACGTGCGTGGGCGCGGTTGGGCGCCGGGGGCCGGCAGTTGATCGTGCGGTCGTCCTCGACCGTCGAGGACGCCGAACGCTCGTCGATGGCGGGCCGTTTCCGCTCCGTGGGTGGTGTGTCGGGGTGGCCTTCGTTCATCGAGGCCGTGGATCTGGTGCGGGTATCGGCCTCGGACGAGCGCGGCAGCGAGGCTCCGATGGCCGTGCTCGTGCAACCGATGCTCGATGCCGTCCGGGGCGGAGTCGCCTTCGGGGTCGACCCGGTGACGGGCGACCGACGTCGGTTCGTGGTCGAGTGCGTCGCGGGATCGCCGAAGCGGCTCGTGGACGGGGTGGAGACGGCGACCCACGTCGCCGTCCGGCGTAGCGGCCTCCGCCTGCGCCGCCCTGGGCGGGGCCGAGGCGCCGAGCGCCTGACGCGCCGCGACCTCTTCCGGATCGCGGGACTCACACGGCGGGCCGAGCGTGTCTTCGGGTTCCCGCAGGACATCGAATGGGCGATCGATGCGGCGGGCCATCTCTGGCTCCTGCAGAGCCGCCCGGTGACCGCGATCGGGCAGGTGGCCACCCGCGGCCCGGTGCTCGGCCCCGGCCCGATCGCGGAGACGTTCCCCGAGCCCCTCTCGCCGCTCGAGGAGGAGCTGTTCCTGGAGCCGCTGCGCGACGGCATCGTCGGCGCCCTGCGTGCGATCGGCGCGGTGGTGTCCTCACGGATCGCTGCATCGCCGGTCGCCCTCACGGTGGGCGGTCGCGTGGCGGCCGATCTCGAGCTCCTCGGCGTCGCGCCCCGTCGTCACACGGTGTTGCGGGCGATCGACCCCCGCCGCGGGGCACGGCGGCTCGCAGCCGCTTGGCACACGGGGCGTCTGCGGCTCGCGATGCCGCAGGTGACCCGCGACCTGCTGCGGTGGACCGACGCGTGGCTCGCATCGGTGCCCGCGCTCAGCTCCCTCGACGAAGGCGCTCTGGTCGCGCTGCTCGACGAGGCGGTGGAACGGCTGCGCGGCCTCCACGGTCACCAGGTGCTGGCGGGGATGCTCGTGCCCGCCGAGGAACACGGGCCCGGCGCGAGCGCGCTCGCGATCGACGCGATCGCCGCAGGACGAGCGGCGGGGATGAGGGACGAGGAGATCGTCGCTCGGACGCCCTCGACGCTCGCCGTCGTGCCTCCGGCGGTCGGCGAGGTGACGGCGCTCCCGGCCGCGGCGGTGAGGACATCGACATCGCCGCCGTGCAGCCAGGCAAGCGTATCGTCGCTCGGTCCCCGCGAGGCGCTGCGGCTCCGAGCTCGATGGGTAGACGAGCTGACGGCGCGTGCCACGTGGGTCCTCGCCCATCGCCTCGAGCGGGCGGGCCGTCTGCGGTCGGCCGGCGACGTACGCTTCCTCTCCCGGCAGGAGCTCGCGGAGATGGTGCGCGGGGGACCCGCACCCGCCGACCTCGACGTTCGAGCGGGGGCCGCGCCCGGCCCGCCGCTCCCCGCGTCGTTCCGGCTCGCGGCGGATGGCACGGTCGTGCCCGAGCTCGAAGGACGGTCGGACGCCGCCGGCGTCGCCGCGGGCGGCGGGCGCGGGGCCGGCGTGGTCCGACACGTCGCCTGTGCGGGGCCGGGTGCCGTGCTCGTGGTCGACGTGCTGGCGCCCTCGCTCGCGCCACGGTTGCCGGGGCTCGCCGGCCTCGTCTCGGAGACGGGCAGCACCCTGTCCCACCTCGCGATCCTCGCGAGGGAGCTCAACGTACCGACGGTGGTCGCCGTCCCCGGCGCGATCGAGCGATTCCCCGTCGGCAGTCGTGTGGTCGTGGACGGCCTCACGGGAGAGGTCACGGTCGAGGGCGAGGGGGCGTCGTCATGACCCTCCGCCGTCTCGTGTCGCTCGCGGCGCGGCTGCTCGGCCTGGTGGTGCTCGCGACGTCGGGCGTCTACCTGCTGGTCTACCTCTACCGGTGGGAGTGGAACCGGGCACTGATCTCCGGGCTCTTCTTCGTCGCGGCGGAGATCGCATTGGCGACGGGTGCGTTGATGCAGCGGCTCGATCGCATCGAGCACCGCATCGACGACCTCCACGGTGGCCCGCAAGGCCGCGTTGCCGCGGGCCGGCCGTCCGAGGATGACGAGACCGCCGCACGCGAGCACCCCTTCGCGTGGCTGGAACCGGACGGGCTCGGCGTCTTCGTGCCGGTGCTGCTGGGCATCGGCGTCATCCTGTCCGCGATCGCCTACGTGGTGGAGCGAGTCGCCGCGCTGTCGGGAACCTGGACGAGCGGCCGCGCCACCGAGCGCCGGCTCGCGCTCGTCGGAGCATCGGGGCCGGCCGGCTCGCTCCGCGAGCCCTCAGCCGCGGCGGTGCCCCGACGATCCGATCGCGTGAGGACGGCGGCGGTCGTCGTCGCGGCCTTCGTCGTGCTCGGCGCGTCGGTGCTCGGCCTCGCCGCGCTCACGGAGTATCGAGCGGACGAGCCCGCGGTGCCCGGGAGCGCCTCCACCTACCTGCTGACGGTGGAGTTCCGCGACGTCGGCGATCCGGTCGCGGCGACCCAGACGCTCACCTCGTCGTGCCGGGCACTCATCGACGAGGGGAGCGAGTTCAGGATCTCCGGGAACGGGGAGACCGTCGTCATGCGTGTCAGCCCGAGTCCCGGGAGCAACGACGAGCGCCGTTTCCTCGGCTGCCTGAACGACGTCACCCTCGACCGGGTTCGCGTGGAGGCGGAGCGGCTCCTACCCGAGGAGGACGAGTCCGCCTCGCGAGGGACCGTCGGGTAATCAGGATTACATCTCGGGAATAGCCTCGCGGTGCCGGTCGTTCTTGCACCTGCAAGGCGGCTCCGGCCGCTTCCTTCGCGAACCGACGGAGACACGAGATGCCCGAGATCGAGACCCCAGAGATCGACCAGCACGTCCTACCGCTCCTGCCATTGACCACCGGCGTCGTGCTACCCGGCATGGTCGTGACGCTCACGCTCGAGACCGACGAGGCCCACGCGGCATCCGAGGCCGCGGCGTCGACCGAGGACGCGCTGTTGTTGCTGGTTCCCAGGGTCGACGGTCGATACGCCCGTGTGGGCACGGTCGCCAAGATCGAGGAGCTCGGCCAGACGCGCTCGGGCGTCGAGGCGCTCGTGATCCGAGGGCTCTCGCGCGCGGTCGTCGGGGTCGGCGTTCCCGGCACCGGCGAGGCGGTGTGGGTGCAGGCGGAGCCCGTCGATGAACCCGAGCCCAGCCCCCGCGCCCGCGAGCTCGCTCGTGAGTACCGCGCCGTGCTCGAGAACATCGTCGAGTCCCGGGGCGTGCCGCAGGTCGCGGAGTTCCTGCGTGGCATCGAGGAGCCGGGCCAGATCGCCGACACCAGCGGCTATTCCCCCGACCTGAGCTTCGAGCAGAAGGTCGAGGTGCTCGAGACCGTCGACGTCGAGGCGCGGTTGGAGCTCGTGACCGCCTGGGCCAAGGAGACGCTGGCCGAGATCGAGCTGAAGGACAAGATCCGCACCGACGTCAGCGAGGGCATGGAGAAGCGCCAGCGCGAGTTCCTGCTCCGCGAGCAGATGAGCGCGATCCGCAAGGAGCTCGGCGAGGACGGCGAGGAGGACGTCGTCGAGGAGTACCGGTCGAAGATCGCGGACGCCGGCATGCCCGACGAGGTCCGGGAGCAGGCCGACAAGGAGCTCGGCAGGCTCGAGCGCACGAGCGAGCAGTCGCCTGAGTACGGCTGGATCCGGACCTACCTCGACTGGCTGATCGACGTGCCGTGGTCGGTCCGCACCGACGACAACCTCGAGATCGCCGAGGCGCGAGCGGTGCTCGACGCCGACCACGAGGGCCTCGACGACGTGAAGGACCGCATCCTCGAGTACCTCGCGGTTCGCAAGCTCCGCGCGGAGCGCGAACTGGGCGAGGCCACGGGTCGTGGTTCGGGCGCGATCCTCACGCTGGTCGGCCCTCCGGGCGTGGGGAAGACCTCGCTCGGCGAGTCGGTCGCGCGCGCGCTCGGTCGGAAGTTCGTGCGGGTCTCGCTCGGCGGCATCCACGACGAGGCGGAGATCCGCGGGCACCGGCGCACGTACGTGGGGGCGCTGCCGGGGCGCATCGTGCGGGCCCTGAAGGACGCCGGCTCGAAGAACCCGGTGATGATGCTCGACGAGATCGACAAGGTCGGCGCCGACTGGCGGGGCGACCCGTCGAGCGCGCTGCTCGAGGTGCTCGACCCGGCGCAGAACCACACGTTCCGCGACCACTACCTCGACGTCGACCTCGACCTGAGCGAGGTGCTGTTCATCACCACGGCGAACGTGGCCGAGACGATCCCCGGCCCGCTGTTCGACCGCATGGAAGTGATCCGCATCGACGGCTACACCGAGGACGAGAAGGTCGCGATCGCCAGGCACCACCTGGTGGGGCGCCAGCGTGAGCGGGCCGGGCTGCGCGAGGACGAGGTCTCGTTCACCGAGGACGCCCTGCGGACGATCGTGGGCGACTACACGCGGGAGGCCGGCGTTCGCAACCTCGAGCGCGAGCTCGGGAAGGCCCTCCGCAAGGTCGCGACGAAGATCGCCGGCGAGGATGCGCAGACCCCGATCGTGATCGACGTCGACGACGTGCGTGAGTACCTCGGTCGACAGAAGTTCTTCTTCGAGGCGGCCGAGCGCACCGCCGTGCCGGGCGTGGCCACGGGTCTCGCGGTGACCGGCGTCGGCGGCGACGTGCTGTTCATCGAGGCGAGCCG
>DASZOO010000209.1:0-28535 GCA_035550775.1 Actinomycetota bacterium
TCGACACGGTCTTCCATCAGGCCGGGCAGCCCGGCGTCCGCGCTTCCTGGAAGGAGGGGTTCGACTCCTACCTGCGGCAGAACGTCCTCGTGACCCAGCGGCTCCTCGAAGCCGCGAGCGAGTCGAACATCGCCCGCATCGTGTACGCATCGAGCTCGTCGGTCTACGGCAACGCGCCGGCCTACCCCACGTCCGAGGACGATCTGCCGAGGCCTCAGAGCCCGTACGGCGTGACGAAGCTGGCCGCCGAGCACCTGTGCGGGGTGTACGCGCGGACACGGGAGCTGCCCGTCGTGTCGTTGCGGTACTTCACGGTCTTCGGTCCCAGGCAACGTCCCGACATGGCCATGCATCGCCTGATCGAGGCGGCGCTCAGCGGAGACACCTTCCCGCTGTTCGGCGACGGCGGGCAGATCCGCGACTTCACGTTCGTGGGCGACATCGTCGAGGCGAACGTGTCGGCCGCCGGCTCCGACGTGGCGCCCGGCACCGTGCTCAACGTCGCGGGTGGCACGGCCACGACCGTGGCGGAGGTCATCGGCATCGTCGAGGAGCTGACGGACGCGACGATCGCGCTCGACCGTCGTCCGCAGGCCCCCGGCGACGTGGTGCGCACGGGCGGATCCGCCGAGCGAGCCGCTGCGCTCCTGGGCTGGGAGCCGGCCGTCGCGCTGCGCGACGGGCTCGCTCGGCAGGTCTCCTGGCATCTCGAGCGACGCCGGGAGCGTCCGGCCCTCGCCACGTCGGGAGCCGCGGCGGGGCGAGGCTAGGGCGACGCTCGTTCGATCGGCGCGAGCCCGCTCCGATCAGGAGCTGGACGCGACGGCGGCCGGAGCGCCGATCAGCGGCTCGATCACCTCCCGGTAGCCGAGCGCGATCTCGTCGGGCGACCAGGAGCGCAGATCTGCCGCGGGGGGGCGGCGGTCGGACACGATCACCGATGCGAGCGCCTCCGCCGCGTCCGCGAGCGCGCCGGGAGGCACCACGTGGCCGAGCGCCCCCAGCCCGAGGAGCTCCCGCACGCCGTCGACGTCGTAGGCGACGAACGGCGTCCCGGCCGCGGCCGCTTGGACCAACACCTGCGGCAGGCCCTCCACCTTGCTGAGCAGGACGACCGCGTCCACGGCGGCGATCACCGGGGCCGGCTCGTCGACGAAGCCCAGCACCGCGGCATCGTCGGTGAGGCCGCGGGCCGCGACCGCCTCCACCAGGTCGCCCTCGAGCGGCCCCTGCCCGGCCACGGCGAGGAACGGTCGCGCCGGCAGGGCCGCATCGACGAGGAGCTGCAGGAGGTCGACGAGCTGCAGCACGTTCTTGCGGGGCTCCAGGCTGCCCAGGTAGAGCACGACGGGTCGGTCGGCGGGCAATCCGGCTTCCCGTCGGGCGCGCGTGGCGTCGCGAGAGGAGGGAGTGCACACGCGGGCGTCGGATCGAACGACGTGGAACTTGGCGGGCTCGATCCCGAGCCCCGTGTACCGGCGAACGAGGTCGGCGCCGACCGCGATGTAGGCGTCGGTATGAGCGCCCAGCCGCGCCTCCAACGAGCGGAACAGCCGGTCGTGCACGCGCGGGTAGCCCGAGCCGAAGCTCGCCATGGACAACGAATGCACCACCCGCGACGGCCGCAGCCTCGCCGCCGCCGCCCTCCCCAGCACCCCCGCCTTCGACTGGTGCGTGACCAACAGGTCGGGTCGTTCGGCGTGGAGCACGCGGCGGAGCTGCAGGAAGGCGGCGAGGTCCCGCACCGGGTGCGGCGGGCGCACCAGCGAGGGGATGACCGTCAGCGACGCGGGCGCGACGCGTTCGCGCGCGAGGTCGAGGTCGGAGTCGGCGCCGACGATCAGGTGATGGTCGGCCGACGGAACGGCTCGAACGATGTCCCGGATCCTCGCCTCCGACCCGCCCCGCAGGAACCGGGTGGCCACGTGGAGCACCTGCGGGCGTCGCTGCGTCGGGGACACGACCTCATCCGCCGACCGGCGCCAGCTGCTCGGCTTCGAGGTCGCGCATGACGTCGTTGCGTGCCGCGAACATCGCCGCCTCCAGCCTCGAGTGGACCCCGAGCTTCGTGATCAGGTTCTGGACGTGGGTGCGCGCGGTCTGGGGGCTGATGACGAGGCTCTGGGCGATGCGGTCGTTCCCGGCGCCCTGGGCGAGCAGCGCCAGGACCTCGCGCTCGCGGCGGGTCAGTCGAGCGAGCCGGCGCATCGCCTCGTCCTGTTCCTTGCGGTGCCGCATCAACCCCGACAGCAGCGGAGCGAGCAGGCGAGGAGGCACGACCATCTCCCCTCGCACGACGGCGTGGGCGGCGGAGATGAGATCGGTGAGCGGGCAGTCCTTCGTCAGGAAGCCGCTCGCGCCCGCCTCGACCGCCGCGACGAGCGGGGCATCGTCCTCGCTCGGCGCCAGCACGATCACGGCGCACTCGGGCAGACGCTCCTTGATCCGGCGGGTGGCTTCGATGCCGTCGATGCCGGCGAGCTGCACGTCGAGGAACACGCAGTCGGGCCGCAGCTGCAAGGCCTTGGCGATGGCCCCCGGCCCGTCACCGACGTCCGCGACCACGACGATCTCGTCGTGCGCCTCGAGCGCCGACGTGATCGCCTCGCGGAACAACGCGTGACCATCGGCCAAGATCGCCCGGACCCGACGCTGCTCATCACCCATGGTCCCTCCCCGACGTTCGCACGCTACGCGAGGCCGCGTTCCCGGACACGCGATAGCCGACGTAGGGCGGCTACGTCGAGCGCGCGAGGCGGTTCATCCCACGCGCTGCCGCCCGACCCGGACGGAACGGTCGACCAGACCGTGGCGGACCGCGAAGGCCGCCGCCTCGAGCCGCGAGTGCACCTGGAGCTTCGTGAGGATGCTCTGCACGTGCGTCCGAACCGTGTTCACGCTGATCGCCAACTCGCGAGCGATCTCCTTGCCTCCGATCCCTCGGGCGAGCATCTCCAAGACCTCGCGTTCCCGGGACGTCAGGCTGGACGTCAGCAGCTCGACGAACCGATCGGATGCCGCGGCCGGACGCAGGCGTGACGTCGTGCCTCGAGCGAGCGTGACCGTCTCGCCCGCGAGGGCGGACTCGATGGCACGCGAGAGCATCGAGACCCGCAGGTCCTTCGTGAGGAAGCCGCGGAACCCCGCCGCCATCACGCTCCTCACGGTGCGATCGTCGTCGGTCGCCGTCAGCGCCATGACGACGGTCGTCGGCCTGATCCCGATCAGCCGCCGGCCGACCTCCTCACCGCTCATGTCGGGCAGGGCCAGATCGACCAGTGCGACGTCGATCGGCCGGCTGGCGGCTTCCTCGAGCGCCGCTCGTCCATCGGTCGCGATCTCGACCTCCATGCCGAGACGCTGCAGCGTCGGGCGGATCGCCTCGGCGAACAATCGATGATCCTCAACGATCAGAGCCTGGATGGCGCTCTCCTTTCGTGTGCGGAGCGGTGCCACGGAGCGGCAGCGACAGGTGGAACGTGGTGCTCGACCGACCCCGTTCCACCCACACGCTTCCTCCGTGCGCCTCCGCCACCTTCCTCACGACGTAGAGCCCGAGACCGCTCCCGGCGGCCTGGTCGGCGCGGGCCGAGCGCCCGCGCACGAAGGGCTGGAAGATGACATGTTCGTCGTCGGCCGCGATCCCGCCCCCTCGGTCCCGGACGCTGATCCTCGCCGACCGGCTGTCGAGGGCCGCCTCGACGACGACGGGCGACCCGGGTGGCGAGTACGCGATCGCGTTGCGGACGAGGTTCGCGACGGCGAGCGAGACATGCCGGCGGGAGACGGAGGCCGTGACCCGGTACAGGGGCGGCTCGAACACCACGCGATCCTCGCCGGTCTCGGCGACGACCGACGTGATGGCGCCATCGATCAAGCGTGTCAGGTCGGTCCGGCGACGACGGATCTCCTCGGCCGGACCCGACCAGCGCAGCAGGACGTCCACCGACTCGGCCAGCTCCTCGAGCTGCTGACGCGACCGTCGGAGCCTCGCGCGATCTTCGGGGGCGTGCCCGCCTTGCTCCAGCATCGCGTCGATCGTGGCCCTCGCCGCCAGCATCGGCCCACGGATCTCGTGAGCCGTCACCAGGAGCGCCGTCTCGAACCGATCGCTTCGGCGCTTGGCACCGTCGAACGCCGACCACCAGCCGAACCACTCACCCGCGAAGGCGCGAAGGGACGATGTCGCCTCGGCCGTCGCCGGATCGCTCGGTGCCTCCATGAGCACCAGGGCACCGGCCCGGTCGATCACGTCGATCCGATGGTGCCCGATCACCGATGCGAACGCGCCCATAGCCTGCTCGATGGCCTCGTCGGGGTCGGTAGCGGCGATGCTCCGCAGATGGTCGCGTCGGCGCGAACCGAGCCCGCCGGCGGAGACGAGCTGCGGCGCCCGCCCGGGCTGGGCGACCCATCCCGCCGATCGGACCCCGAGGTCACGGTGCAGGCCGCGCACGAGTCGCCGGATCGCTCCTTCGCACGAGGCCGCGCCCACCATCGCCGCTCCGAGCTCGATGGCGGCCCGGATCGAATCGCGGCCTCGGTCGGCGGCCGAGCGCGATGCCTCGTTGGCCAGGGCCACGGCGGTCTGGCTGACGACCGCCTCGACGAGGTCCCACCGAGCGGCGTCGAGGGTGACGGCCGTGGCGACCTCGACCGCGCCGAACACCACGCCTCGAGAGACGAGCGGCACCGTCATGATGCGCGTGCCGCCGAACCTGGAGCCGTCCACGCGCCGGGACGATCTCGACTCCATGGCGACCTTCGCGCGCCGGAACGCAGGATCGTGCCAGGCGCCGTCACCGACCTCGTGGACGGAACGGAGCCGGCCGGCCACGTCGGTCACGATGAACCTGAGCCCCAGCCCCTGTCCTCGCAGGGCCGCCGAGATCCAGCGCCCGGAGGCGACGAGGAGCTCGTCGACGTCGGGCTCCGAACCGAACGCATGGCACATGCCCAGCAACAGCGCCGTATCGTCGAACGGAACGGGTCCCTCGCGGGACGCCTGCGCCATCCGTACCACGTGTGTCCCCCCGCCCTGAACACCAAACGTCGTACAGCACCTGCCGTACGACTCCTGCAGCACGGGGAGTCTATTTGGAGAAACCCCCGGCTGTAAAGGCGTACTGGGGAAAAAGGCGTTCGTACCTGCTCGATGCCCCCTGCGTAGGCCCCCAAGCGGCCTCCGATGGCCGTGGATAATCCGGTGTCCGACTCCCGTGGGGGATGCCGTTCAGGTCATCCGCGGTGACAACCGCAGGAAGGCCGACGCCACGGCACGAGGACGGATCGTACGCTCTCGAGCGCTGAGGGCGACGAGACCGTAGAGCGCCGCGACGTAGGCGCACCCGCCCACCGCGACGACCAATGCCAGGGGCAGGTCGCCGAGCAGCACGACGACGCCGGCCAGGGGAAGGCACGCGAGGCCGGGCACTCCGATCGCCATCGGCAGGCACGTTGCTCCGGCGACGCGTCGGAGCATCACGGCGTAGGTCGCGAACAGGCCCGTCTCCGTCACGATGGTGGCGACGACCGCTCCGAAGAACGACCACCGGGGGATCAACGCGAGGTTCAGGCTCACGTTCACGACGGCCGCGACCGCCACCGCGACGGTTCGCTGCGTCTGACGGTCCGCCGCCGTCAGCGCGGTGCCGAGCGAGTTCCCCAGCATGCGCATCGGGATGATCGGAACGAGCAGCTGATAGGCGAGCACGGCGGACTCGAACCGGCTCCCGTACATCACGTCGAAGATCCTGGGGGCGAGCAGCACCGACCCGATCGTGATCGGCATCGCGATGGCGCCCAGGATCAACAACGACGAGTCCAGCAGCCGCCGGAGATCCTTCACCTGGTCCGGCCACGCGCGACTCATGCGTGGGTACATCGAGAGGTTGAGCATCCGGGGAAGGATGTTGAGGTACAGGACCAGGTTCGTGGCGGATTGATACAGACCGACGGCGTGCGCTCCCACCATGACCCCGAGCAGGATCGTGTCGAGCCGGATGTAGGCCAGCGACAGCGCGTCGTCGAGCGCGAACGGCATGGACCTCTTGAGCAGCGGCGCGAACGCGTGCGATCGCCATCGAGGCCTGATCACGACCCGGAACTTCGTGGCCACGATCAGCCAGGCCGTGCAGAACCCGACCACCCGCGACGCGAGGTAGGCCGCCATGACCCCGCCGGCGCCGGTTCCCGCGACCAGCGCACCGGCCGCCAGGGCCAGGAACGCGGCCTCCTGCACGCCCACGGCGAGCGTCTCGTAGCGCATCTTCTCGAGCGCCCAGAACGGCGTCATCGTGATCCGCATCGCGGAATCGACCATGAGGGCGAGCCCCGCCAGCACCAGCACCGTGGTGTCGGCGTCGACGAGCGCACCGACCGAGTACATGAGCAGGGTCACGACCGTGCCCGCGATCACGGCGACGGTCGTGGCGGTCTCCACGACGTCTTCGATCTCGTCGGGGCGGCGAGCGAGCTCGCGGACGAGGAGCTTCGGCAGCCCGAAGGCCACGGCGAAGCTCAGCAGCAGGGTGAGCGTGAGCGCGAACTGGAACCGACCCAGGCCTGCGGGACCCTCGAGGTGGGCGAGCAACACGGTCACGACGAGCCCGCCCAGCGTCCTGGCGCCGAACGCCAGCAGCCGCCACCCCGTGTTCGAGGCCAGCACGAGCCCGACCGACCGGCCGGCTCCGAACGGATCCGTCGACGACGTCACGGCCGGGCCCTCCCCTCGAAGCCGTCGGCGGTCGTTTCCGTCGACACGCCCGGCCGCGCCCAGAGGGACACGGCGGCGACGAGCCCGAGCAAGACCCACACGTTGCGGAAGTGGAGCACCTCGTGGGTGAGCGAGGAGATCGCCAGGACGAGCAACGCACCCGCCAGGAACTGCGGTGCCCCCATCACGGCGGCGTACCCCGGGGCGAGCGGCCGGATCGCGAACGTCGCCATCCGGTGGACCACCGCTCCGATCAGCAGGATGAGCGCGATCGATCCGAGCAGACCCCGCTCGGCGAGGGCGGCCGCGTAATCGTTGTGGGCACCCTTGGCGTCGTTGAACGGCCCTTCGTCCAACACCGCCTTCGTCGCGGCCGCTCCATAGCCGGTGATCGGATACCGCAGGTACGCGTCGCCCAGGCTCTCCCAGCGGCCGAGGCGGTCGCCGGCGCTCTCCTCCCCGCGTCCGAGCGTGTTCCGCAGGAGCCTGATGTCGCTCTCCTGAGCCGCCGCCGCGACGTCGAGTCGCACGAACGCCACGGTCGCCCCTCCGACGACGAACGCGGCGATCGACGCGGCGGCGATCGCGGTGACGATGCCGCGCCTCCTGGCGATCGAGAGGATGGCGACGAGGAGGAGTCCGAGCAGCACTCCCCCGATGGCCGCGTTGGACGCGGCGAGCAGCACGCCCACGGCGACGACGATCGCCATCACGATCTTGCGGCGGCGGGGGAGGATCGGGCCAGAGCTCAGGATCACGAAGAACGCGCACGCGAAGTAGGCGCCCGCCTGGTTCGGGTTGTCGAACGCGAGCGACGCCCGCCCTCCTTCGATCTCCTGGCCCGACAGCGCCGCGATGCCGGTGACGCCTCCGACGATCACGATCGACGCGGCGACCGTGGCGCTCCATGCACACGACTTGAGGACGATGCCGAGGGTCTCCGGGGTCCTGCACACGTTCGCGATCGCGAGGCACCAGCCGAGCAGGACCAGATCCTGCGTCACGGCGACGATGCCCACTACGGCATGTCCGCTGGCGAGGGCGGCGGTCAGCCCGGCGATGCACAGGAGCGTCGTCGACGCCGCGAACGGGGCGCGGACGGGCACCCGGCTCCAGCCGAGCCACAGGAACACGACCGCGCTCGCCCCCACGATCGCGAAGTCTGCGGGTCGCACCGGTCCGAGGCCGGGCCGGAGCACCGGCACGAGCCAGACGCTGACCCCGATCGCCGTGGCCGCCCACCGATGCTCGGCGATCGACGTCCGCTCTCGCCGCGCGGTTGCGAGGATGGCAGGAACGACCTGCGAGCTCATCGCTCAGCTCGCCTTGGCGGCGAGCTCGCGGGCCGGAACCCGCTGCGCTCGCGGCTTCCGGTGCCGGAGGGACCGCCCGTCGGCGCGGTCATAGACGAGCACGCCGAGGATCTCCCATCCGGTGACCGCGTGCGCGTCGTGGATGTCCCGCACGAAGGAGCGCTTGACCATCGAAGGCGCCACCGCGACCAGGGCTGTCGCCGCGGGCGCCGGCGACCTCGACGGGCTGGTGGGAACCGCCACGTCGGCCCCGAAGGTGCGGACCAGCAGCTGCCCCCGTCCGCGTTTGCCCGCCGCACGGTCGGCGGCGCCCGGGCCTTCGTCTCCCTCGACGGCCGATGCGAGCGTCTGCAGGTCGATCGCCGCGCCCATGGTGACGAGCTCCAGCGTCGTCGCCTTCGCCCTCCACGCGGCGAGCCTCGTGTTCACGACCGCCCGGCGCGATCCCTCGCTCGTGCGATCGCTGGGCCTGGACAGCTTCCCGAGCACGGGCACGCCGATGGCGTCGCCGACCGCCGAGGCGCCGACGAGCGTGGGGTTGACCGCCTCGATCAACCCCGCCATGCCGGCGCCGACCAGGAACCCGAGGAGCGCCCCGAGCACGGCCATCGGCACCGTGTGCCGGGAGTCCGCGGTCGGGGGCACCACGGCCGGGTCGATCACCTGGGGGGCCGAGCGACTGGCGGCGTCGACCAACAGGGCGCTCAGCTGCGCCTCGTACGACACCCGCTGCCGGTCCAGCGCCTCTCGCTCGGCGACCAAGGCGTCCCGGCGAGCCTGCACCCGCGCTCGGTCGGGAGCGCCCTGGTTCAGCCTCAGCCCGAGCAGCGTGATCTGCTCGTCGAGCACCGCGGTTCGCTCGAGGACCCCGGTGAGCGTCTCCTCGACGAGCGCGAGCGCCTGCCCTCCCTGACCGCCGCTCACCTCCCCCCACCGCTGGACGACCTCGTCGGCCAGGCCGTTCGCGAGGGCGGTCGCGGTCGCCGCGTCGTGGGCGGTGACCGAGAGCTGAAGGAACTCCGAGGAACCCAGGGGCTTGACGGACACGGCGGAGGGCTCGACGACGACGTCACCCTCGATCCCGGCCCCCTGCGTCGCGCTCACCAGCACGGACCGGCTGGTCGCGATCGCCTCGACCGCGTCCGCGACCGAGACGGGGTCCACGGCCACATCGGGGGGCCGATCGCCGATCGTCACCCTGGCGGTCGCCGTGTAGGAAGGCGGGCTGATCGTCGCCAGGGCCACCCCCCCGGCCACGCCCACGATGACGAACAGGACGATCGCCCGCCGATGGGCGTAGAAGATGCGCCGGAACGCCTCGTTCAGGTCCACGCTCTCCTTCCACCTCCGTCGGTACGGAGTGTCGGCGGCGGTGCGGTCCCGTTCCGTCCTCGCCACGACGTGCTGCGCGGCCGGACGGCGCGGGGTGCGTCAATCTAGGCGGGCAACGGCGGCGGATACACGCGGTCGGCGACGTAGCTCATCTACGTCGAGTGCATCATCACGGCCCGGCCTTCGATCCCCCACGGCGCCGGCCGACGGCGTAGGAACCTGCCGTCGTCGCCTCGATCCGGCGGACGGCCGCATCGATCGCGTCCATCGCCACGCCGGGATCTCCATGCTCCCCTCGCATCCGAACGAGCGATGCCTCGACGGGCGCGATCGCTTCCCACCAGACGGCGAGCCGCTCGAGCAGGGAACGCCCCACGACGAGCTCGGCGTGGAGCTCCGCATCGTCGGACACTCGCTGCAGTCGGCTGTGCGACGACGGGCGATCGCGCAGCCGGCCGGCCAGCAGCTCCACCGGCGGATCGAGCACGATCACGAGGTCGGGCGAGGACCAGCGCCCGACCGATGCGGCGAGCGTCCGGAGCGTCGCCTCGGGATCGCCACGAAGGCCGAGGGACCACAGCGCCTGCAGCACGCCCTCGTCGAACACGTGCACCCCGGCGACGCCTCGGGCCCTGCCCATCAGCGATTGGGTGCTCGCCCATTGCACCCAGCGCGATACCGCTCCCGCCGGCGAGGGCTGCCCGGAGCGGACGATCTGCCGGATCATCGTCGCTTCGAGCGCTGGTCGCCGAGCCGTTTCGACCGAGCACAGGCCGAGCTTGCGGGCGATGCGGCGGCCGGCCGGGACGTCGGGGGCGATGCCGGCGGTCGGGAACGCCACGCCGAGCCGGTCGCCCATGGCCCCGATCGCCGACGCGAGCGAGGACTTCCCGGCTCCGGGGAGCCCGCACAGCTCGACGACGACCGAACGTGGCGGCGGCGGGTCGACGCTCACAACCGAGCCCACACGAGCCGGCGGAGCACGCGTTCGACCTCGTGGAGATCCTGACCGGCATCCACCACGTGGGCGGACGTGGCGGCCCAGTCCACGCTCCAGATCTCCTCCGACCTGGGCCTTACGAAGCCCGGCTGCTCCTCATCGCGCTTGCGCTCCACCGCGACGTCGGGATCCACGCGCAACACGATCAGCGCGTCCGGGCGCGTGAAGGCCTCGTAGTACCGGCGCTCGAGCGACGCGAGCCACCGGACGGCGGCCCCCGATCCTTCGTGCTCGGCCAGCCAGTCGGTCTTCTGCCCGTCCATCGTCCGCACCTCGGCGAGCGGGAAGCGATCCGACACGACGATCGACCCTCGTAGCACCGCCCGGGTGGCCCTGCGGTAGCAGCGCCACCGATCGCGCGCCGTGAGCACGTGCCACACGACCCACGGGAGGCCCGGGTGGGCGTGCGATTCCCGGAGGACGTGTGCGGGCACGCGCGTGGCGCGCAGCAGGCCCATCGCGCGCATCACGTACATGGGGCCCTTGATCACGATCGTCGTCAGCGACGGCGGCGGCTTGCCGAGGTGGATCCGCGTGACCTCGAACGGTCCCGACAACCAGTCGGCGATCGCGTGGGCGGCGGTGGACTTGCCCGCCCCGTCGCCGCCGACGAAGGCGATCAACGCTCCCCCGCCGGCGAGCCGCTTCTTCGACGGACCTCGCACGACCCGCCGCGCCACCCGCCCGATCCGCCGTTCGATGCGCAGGAAGGCGTCCGCCGCACGGCCCCGCTTCCCGTGAGCGGCGAACGCGCGGTGCAGACGCCCCGCCGTCCGGGCCTTCCGCCACGCACCGGCGTGCGGCTGGATCGCGGCGAGGCAGGCGTCGAACAGCCCCGGCTCGACGAACGGAAGCCGCGCGCCGATCACGGCCGCGACCCGGTCGAGGTCGGCCCGGGCCAGGAGCCAGTCCAGCTCGCGCCGCTCCGAGGCGGTGAGCCGGCCTTGCCGCATCAGCATGGCGTCGACCGTGCAGTGCTTCGCGACCATGCGGAAGGCGAACAGCAGGAGCTCGTGGTCGGGCGATGCCACGGCCAGCGTGCCCGGCTCTCGCACGGCCGCCGCGATGTAGTCGTCCTCGATGTCGAGCGAGAAGTTCTTCGTCATGTCGTCGCCGAAGACGAGCCGTCGATGCGCGTGCACCTGCACGAGTCGTCCGGTCGGCTCGTCGTGGCCGTAGTACTGGGCGACCCCCGGCATCCGCCGGACCCGGTCCGGGACCCCTTCGGTGAACCCCAGCTCCGTCAGCACGCGGAGGGCCCGGCTGGCCCCCTCGGCGCCGATCAGCAGGTCGAGGTCGTTCTCCCCGACGAGCGATCGCTCGATCGCCTCGTTGCTCTTGAAGTGGCAGTACGGCACCCGAGCGTCGTCGAGGCTACGGCACAGCCTCGTCACGAGCTCGAGCGGACGGCCGACGTCGCCGGTCGCCGGCGGCGACCCGCGGGCATCTCGATCGGGCGCTGTCGTGACCACGGGGGCACCTCCGGGCGAGCGACGAACCGGGGACCGTCGGAACGCTAGTCCGAGCGGGTAGCGCCCGCCGCCGACCGATGCGGTAGCGAAGCTACGTCGGACGGATGAGTCCGCTGCGAACCCGCTGTGGCCCAGAGACGCACGAGGGGCCCCCGTCAGGGGGCCCCTCGGCCTTTGCGGTGGTGCCTGGTGCTTGCGCGCTCGTTCAGTTCACCTTCATCGGCAGGCGGCCGGCCGCCTCGAGCTGAGCCTCGATCCAGGAGTAGGTGGATCGCAGGCCCTCCTCGAGCGTGACCTCCGGGGCCCATCCGAGCGTCTCCTTGCAGAGGTCGTTGTCGCTGTTGCGGCCCCGCACGCCCTGCGGCTTCGTCAGGTCGTGCTGCTTCACGAGCGACTTGCCGGCGACCTCGCTGACGAGGTCGACCAACCCGTCGATCGTGACGAGCCGATCCGAGCCGAGGTTCAGCGGCTCCCAGTGGTCGCTCTGCGCGATGCGGTAGATGCCTTCGACGCAGTCGTCGATGTAGGTGAACGACCGCGTCTGCATGCCGTCGCCCCAGATCTCGATGTCGTCGCCGTCGTTGGCGAGAGCGACCTTGCGGCTGATCGCCGCCGGGGCCTTCTCACGCCCGCCCTCGTACGTTCCGAGCGGGCCGTAGATGTTGTGGAAGCGCGCGACCCGGGTCTGGAGCTTGCCCTCCTCCTGGTAGTACTGGCAGAGCTTCTCGGAGTAGAGCTTCTCCCATCCGTACCCCTCCTCGGGGTCGGCCGGATACGCATCGGCTTCCTTCAGAGGCGTGACGTCGGGGTCGTGCTGCTTGTACATCGGGTAGATGCACGCGCTCGAGGAGTAGAAGTGCCGCTGCACGCCGTTGCGGTAGGCCGCCTCGAGCATGTGCGCGTTGATCAGCACGTTGTTGCGCGCGATGTCGACACGGTTCCCGGTGATGTAGCCGATGCCGCCCATGTCGGCGGCGAGCTGGTACACCTCGTCGACCCCGTCGGTCGCCGCCAGGCAGTTCTCCCACTCCCGCAGATCGAGCACCCGGAACTCGTCGGCCGCGGAGGCCTCGTACTCCGGCTCCTTGATGTCGACCCCGCGCACCCAGTACCCCTTGTCCTTCAGGTACCGGACCATGTGGTGCCCGATGAACCCGCCGGCCCCGCCGACGACCGCACGCCTCTGCATCGTTCTCGATCCCTTCGTTCGACCCGATCCCGCCGTAGCGATGATCCTTGCAACCACCGGTCTCGCGTTCCCTGGGGGGACCCCCGGCCGGATGGTGTCGTCCGCTGCTCGCGTTCGTTCTACCCGATGCCGTAGCCCTTGGCTACGGCAACGGTATTAGACCGTTCGGGCTGAAATCGACCGCCGGTGTACGCGATGCTCAGCTGTCGAAGCCCAACCCGACCGAGTCGAGCATACGCAGCCAGGGCCCTCTGCGTCCTGCGTTCTCGTCGGCCTTCGCCAGGGCCCTGGTCGTCAGCTGGATACCCATGGACCGCAGCGGTTCCGGGGGGAACGGGACGGGCTTGGACCGGACGAGCCGCAGGCGGGTGCGCTCGGTGTCACGCCCGTCGACCAGGTCGAGCGCCGTGCGGGCGCCGAACCGAGAGGCCGCCACCCCCATGCCGGTGTACCCCACGGCGTAGGCGACCCGGCGGTCCAGCGCGGTGCCGAACATGACCGAGAACCGGCTGCAGGTGTCGATCACGCCGCCCCATCGGTGCGAGAACCGCAGCCCTTCGAGCTGCGGGAACGTCTCGAAGAAGTGCCTGGCCAGCGTCGAGAAGGTGGCCTCCCGTTGCTCGAGCTCGGGGGCCACGCGGTTCCGCCAGTGGTAGATCGCGTCGTAGCCGCCCCAGAGGATCCGTCCGTCGTCGGACGGGCGGTAGTAGTGGAATCGGTTGGCGCTGTCGCCGAACCCCTGCCGACGCTCCCAGCCGATCGACGCGCGCTGGTCGGCCGTGAGCGGCTCCGTCATCAGAGCGTAGTCGTAGACCGGCACGACGTAGCGACGGATCGACCGCACGAGCGGAGGGAACCCGTTCGTCGCCAGCACCACCCGCCGAGCGTCGACCGTGCCCCGCGGAACCCGGAGCGTGACGCCGCTCGCCGTCTTCGACAGCGCCGTGACCGGGGTGTGCTCGTGCACGCGCACCCCGAGTTCGCCGGCCGCCCGCCGGAGCCCCCACGCGAGCCGCGCCGGATCGACCATGGCGCATCCGCTCCGCTTCCACATGCCGGCGAGGAAGGTCGGGGAATCGAGCTCGGCACGCACCTCGTCTCGATCGAGGAAAACGGCATCCTGTCCGAACCGGCGCGCCTGCTCGACGGCCTCGCGCATCCACTCGATCTCGTGCGGCTCCCTGGCGACGAGCACCTCGCCCTGAGGGTTCCAGTCGCAGTCGATGCCGAAGCGCTCGATCGTGTCCTCGATGCCTCGGAAGCTCTCGGCCGCGAGCCGCTCGATCGTCTCGATCTCGTCGGGGAACCGGTCGATGCCGTTGGGCAGGCCGTGGGTGAGCGTGGCGTCGCAGAATCCGCCGTTGCGTCCGCTGGCTCCGGACGCGATCGTGTCCCGCTCGAGCAACAGCACGTCCCGGCCGGGATCGTCCTGCTTGGCCTGGATCGCCGCCCACAGACCCGTGAATCCTCCGCCGACGATCGCCAGGTCGGCCTGCTCCGCGCCGGCGAGCGGCGCCACCGGCTTGGGAGCGCCTTCTCGGTCGAGCCAGAACGGTGTCGGCGAGGCGTCGGCGAAGGCCTCGCGGAACCGATCGACGGTCACGGCCCGGCGGGCGATGGGGTGCCCTCGCCGGGGAGCAGCGTGATCTGGAACACCTTGCGGAGGGGCTCGTGCACGGTCCAGGTCGTGCGGGCGCCCCGTTCCAACACGCAGACGTCGCCCGGACCGACCTCGAGGGTCGGTCCGTCCTCGATCTCGATCGTCGCGCGCCCCTCGAGCACGACGAACATCTCGTCCTCCTCGACGTCGGTGACGGTTCCCTTCGTGATCCGCCACACCCCGCGCACGATCGATCCGTCGCCGGACTCGGAGAGCACCGCCTCGGTCACCTCCGGCGAGCCGGCGATCACCTGCGAGGGGTCGAGCTCGGCCGCCACCAGCGGCACGTCGGCGACGCGGGTCGAGAACGACCCACGACCCATCCTCGGCGTGCGCTCCACCGACCTCACACGCCCTTCAGGTAGGCGACGGTCTCGGCCAGACCGTCCTCGAGGTGGGTCCACGGCTTCCACGCGATCGCGTTCGGCGCCGACGCGATGTCGAGGGCGCTGCGCCGGAGCTCACCCGGCGGCAGCGGGCCGAACTCCGGCTCGCGGTCGTAGCCGATGATCTCGGCCAGCAGCCGGTAGATGTGGTTCACGCTCGCCTCCAGCCCGGTGCCGACGTTGACCAGCTTGCCCGAGCCGCGATCGCTCGCCTGCACGAACGCGTGCACGACGTCGTCGATGAACACGTAGTCACGGGTCTGGTTCCCGTCGCCGAACACCGTCACCGCCTCGTCCGCGAGCATCTTCGACGCGAAGATCGCGATCACCCCCGCCTCCCCGTGCGGATCCTGGCGGGGACCGTAGACGTTGCCGAGCGCGAGCGCCGTGTAGTCGAGACCGCGGTAGCGCTGGAAGAACCCGAGGTAGTCCACGACGACCTTCTTCGAGATGCCGTAGGGGCTCAGCGGGTGCGAGCCCTGGGCGCTCGTCTCCTTCACCGGGAGACGCCGGGGCTCACCGTAGATCGTGCCGCCGCTGGCCGCGTAGACCACCTTCCGTGCCTCGACCTTCCGCGCGCACTCCAGCACGTTGAGCGTGCCCATCACGTTGATCGAGGCATCGAGCGTCGGATCGTCGAGCGAGGGACGCACGCCCGATTGCGCGGCCAGATGGAAGACCACCTCGGGCCGGTGGCGTTCGAACAGCGGCAGCAGGCCGTCGGCGCGCACGTCCATGTTGAAGAACGTGAACTCTTTGCCGTAGCCGCGCGCGTCGACGAGGTTCGCGATGCGGCCGGTGGACAGGTCGTCGACGCTGATCACGCGATGGCCTTCGGCCAGCAGTCGATCCGCGAGGTGCGAGCCGATGAACCCGGCGCCCCCGGTCACCAGGACGGTGCTCACGCGGTCAACCTTAGTTGCGGATCGGCGCCGATGTCGAGGGACGTGCGCTCCCCGCCGGCCCATCTCGCGGAGCCAAGGCACGCGATCATCGCGGCGTTGTCGGTGCACAGCGCCATCGACGGGTACAGCACCTCGATGCCCTCCCGCTCGCCGGCGGCGGCGAGGCGTTCGCGCAGGCGCGTGTTCGCCACGACGCCGCCGCCCAGCAGCACCGTGGGGGCCCCGACCGCCTTCGCGGCGCCGATCGTCTTCGACACCTGCACGTCGACGATCGCCTCTTGGAAGCTCGCCGCCAGGTCCGGCAGGTGCAGGTCACGCCCGGCGGCCCGCTCGGCCTTCACGTGGCGCAGCACGGCCGTCTTCAGCCCGCTCATCGAGAAGTCGTAGTCGCCCGAGTCCTCCATCGCGCGAGGGAACCGGATCGCGTTCGGGTCCCCCTCGCGGGCCATAGCGTCGAGCGCCGGTCCGCCCGGGAAGCCGAGCCCGATCAGCCTGGCGACCTTGTCGAAGGCCTCACCAGCCGCGTCGTCGAGCGTCTGGCCGAGCACGACGTGGTGGAACATCTCGGGCAGGTGCACGAGCATCGTGTGGCCCCCGCTGACGATCAGGGCGACGTAGGGCGGCGACGGCGGCCCGTGCTCGATGAAGTTGGCCCAGTAGTGCCCCTCGAGATGGTTCACGCCGACGAGATCGGCCCCCGTCGCGAGGGAGACCGCCTTCGCGCCGGCCATGCCGACGAGCAGGGCACCCACCAGTCCCGGCCCCGTCGTCACCGCCACGGCGTCGATCTCGGCGAACCCCACGCCCGCCTCGGCGAGCGCCTCCTCGAACAGGGGGTTCAACGACTCCACGTGCGCTCGCGCGGCGACCTCGGGCACGACGCCACCGAACCGCTCGTGCAGGTGCACCTGCGAGGCGATCAGGTTCGCCCGCACGGCGTAGCCGTCCTCCACTACCGCGACGGCGGTCTCGTCGCACGACGTCTCGATGCCCAGCGTGATCACGTGAGGCGCACCCGGTCGGGCATCGCGGCCGCGATCGAGGCGAGCCGGCTCGCGTAGGCCGGGGTGCGGATGTCGTCGGTCCACATCACGACGGCGTCCTCGTGCAGCTCCTGGTAGTAGTTCCGCCGGATGCCCACCGGGTGGAAGCCGAACCGGCCGTACATGCGCTGCGCTCCCCAGTTCGTCACCCGCACCTCGAGCGACACGGCGTGGCCGCCCATCTCGATCGCGTGCGTGATCAGCCCGTGGAGCAATCGCGTGCCGATGCCGAGGCGATGCTGCTGAGGATCGACGGCGATGTTGGTGACGTGCGCCTCGTCGCCGTAGCAGATCAGCCCGCCGTAGCCCACGACCGTCTTGTCGACCCGGGCCACCAGGTAGCAGCGGTTGCTCGACTCGCTCATCTCCGCCACGAACAGGTTCGGGCTCCACGGGCGTGCGTAGACCTGCCGTTCGATCGCCATCACGCCGCGCAGGTGACGCCTGCGCATGCGGATGACCTCGACCCTAGGCGCCCCGTGCTCGCCGATCCCACGCGATCTCAGCATCGGACTTCCTCAGGTACAGCGGGACGACGTCGAACAGGCGATCGTGCTCCTCCCGCAGGAAGCGGGGCACCGCGAGCTCGACCAGCGCAGCGGCCTGCGGATGCGCGGAGATGGACGACGCGAACTCGATCCTGCTTCCGATCTCCTCGAGCACATGTCGGTACAGCATCGCACCGTTGCCGACGGCCAACACCTCGCCGGGCAGCGCCTGCAGCTCGGCCGCGAGCCGGTCGGGCGCGTGCACCTCGTACGGGCGCTCACGCACGACGCCGCCCGGCACGGCCCGGTAGATCGCCGAGAACACCTCACCCCGGCGGGCGTCGATCACCGCGGCGATGCGCCGCGGGGTGAAGCGCACCGGGTAGGCAAGCGCATCCAGGCTCGTGATGCCGACGATCGGCAGGCCCCCCACCTGGGCGAGCGTCTTCGCGGTCTCGACCCCGACCCGCAAGCCGGTGAACAGGCCGGGCCCGACCCCCACCGCGATGCCGCCCACCTGGGAGAGCGAGAGGTCGCTCCGCTGCATCAGGTCGGCCAGCAGCGGGGTGACGGATTCCTGCCGCGCCGTGCCCGCCACGCTCGCCGCGGCGATGATCTCGTGCTCGCTGCCGAGCGCGACGGAGGTCTGCGGGGTCGACGTCTCGATGCCGATCACGATCACGCCGGCACCGTCCACGGCTTCACGGCCGCCTCGAGCTCGGCGACCCGCTCGGCCCAGCCGGCGCCGGCCGGCGTGATCGTGATCGAGCGTGCGTCCGCGTCGTCGCCCTCGACGGTGATCAGCTCCACGCGCAGCCGGTCGTCGGGCAGCAGGTCCTCGATCGTGTCCCCCCACTCCACCAGCAGCACGTCGTCGCCGTCGCCCAGCTCCTCGAGCCCGAGGTCGACGACGTCCTGGAGCCGGTCGAGCCGGTAGACGTCGACGTGCGCCAGGTCGAGGATGCCCGCGTACTCCTTGATCAGCGTGAACGTCGGCGAGGCGACCGGGTCCTCGACCCCCAGTCCGCGCGCCACCCCCTGCACGAACGTCGTCTTGCCCGCTCCGAGCTCGCCCGTGAGCACGACCGCGTCGCGGGGACGCAGCAGGGCGGCGACGGCCTCCCCCAGCTCGCGCGTCTCCTCCGCCGAGGACGTGCGGACCTCGACGGGCATGTCAGAACAGCTCCAGCTGGTCGATCTCGGACACCTCCACCGTCGTCCCCGCGTCGGCCGCGGCCCCGGTCGGTCGGCCCCCGGCCTCGTCGGCGGATGCGCGTTCGAGCTCGTCGAGCGTGCGCCGAACCGCCCGGAAGTCCTCGAGGAGCATCTCGAACTGGCGCGACCCCTCCCCGCCACCGTGCAGGATGGCCGCCGGGTGGAACGTGGGGATCACCGTGCGACCGTGCCAATCGTGCACCCGCCCCCGGAGCCTGGTGATGCCGGTCTGGGTGTTCAGCACGTACTTCGTGGCGAAGTTCCCCAGCGTCACGACCACCCGCGGCTGGATCAGGGAGATCTGCTCGACGAGCCAGGGCGTGCAGGCCTCGATCTCGTCGGGCCGCGGGTCCCGGTTCCCGGGAGGCCGGCACTTCACGATGTTGCCGATGTAGACCTGCTCCCGGGTGAGGCCGATCTCACCGAGCATCCGGGTCAGGAGCTGGCCGGCGGCGCCGACGAACGGCTCCCCCTGCCGGTCCTCGTGGAACCCCGGACCTTCTCCGATGAACATCAGGTCCGCGTCGGGATCGCCGACGCCGAAGACCACCTGCGTCCGGCCCTGCGCCAGCCGGCACCTCGTGCACCCGGCGGCCTCGGCGGCCACGTCCGCCAGCGTCCTCATCGCGCGCGCTTGCCTCCCTTCGTGGACGTGCGACGCGGCCGGGGCGCATGCCCTGCGGCCAGCACGGATCGCGCGAACGTGCGGATGTCGCGATCGAGCTCCACGGGCCGCTCGAGCATCGCGATGTGACCGGCGCCCTCCAGCAGCACGAACCGCCCGTCGGGCAGGCCGGCGGCCAGCTCGACGCCGCTGGACGGCGGGGTTACCCGGTCGTGCTCGCCGACGACGACCAACGCCGGGACCCGGATGCGCGGGAGCACGTGCCGCAGGTCGATCTCGAGCAGGCCGGCGAGCCCGTCGGTCCACACCTCGGACGACGCGCGCTCGGCGAGATGCACGACGTGATCGACGACGTGGCGAGGGGCGTCGGGCCCGAACTGCGTGAGCCGGACGACGGCGCCTCGGAGGTCGGTGGGGCTCGCCAGGAGCGCCTTGCGCAGCCGGTCGACCCGCTCGGCCGCCGAGCGGAGCGAGCCGAGGCGAGGGCGCACGAGGTCGGTGATCGATCCCATCGCGCCGCGCACGAGCTCCGAGGCCGACGTGCCGACGAGCACGAGCCCGGCCACCGACGTCGCGACGAGATCGGGCCGGACCTCGGCCATCGCGAGCGTCGCGATCGCGCCCATGCTGTGCCCCACGATCACGACCCTCCGGTCGGGCGCGACCGCCTCGACGACGGCCGCGATGTCCCGGCCCATCGATCGGATCGACAGGTCGCCGTCGGCCGGTTGCTCGCTGCTTCCGTGACCTCGCTGGTCCATCAGCACGCAGCGGTGATCGACGGAGAGATCGATCCACTGCTCGCGCCAGGTGGTCATGTCGAGGCTGAACCCGTGCACGAACAGCAGGATCGGCGCCGACGGATCGCCGGCCGCCCGCACCGCCAGCCGAGTGCCGTCGAACGACCGCACCGGCCCCACCACGTCGGGGGGCAGGTCCCACATCTGCGCGCCGAGGTCGTGGTCGACGCGGCGTCGGAGCACCGTGCGGCCCACGGCACCGGCGGCGATCGCGCCGGCGGCCACGCCGCCGGCGATCAGGGCGGTTCGCTTGCGGGTCACGACGCCTCCCCGCCGACGGCATGTCGCCTCGGCACCCTCGCACCGACCGTCGTGACGATCTCGTACGCGATGGTGCCGGAGAGTCGGGCGAGCTCCCAGGCCGTGATCGCCTCGGGCCCCTGAGGGCCGAGCAACACGACCTCGTCACCCACGTCGGGCTCGAGGTCTCCGCAATCCACGATCAGCTGATCCATCGTCACGCTCCCGGCCACGCGGCACCGCCGGCCGCCGATCAGCACGTCGGCTCGCGAGGACAGCGTGCGAGCGTAGCCGTCGGCGTAGCCGACCGGCACCGTGGCGACCCACGCGTCGTCGGAGAGCCGGTAGCGATGCCCGTAGGAGAGGCGGCGCCCGGCCGGCAGCCGTTTCACGAACGAGACCTCGGTGCGCCACCGCATCGCGGGTCGGAGCCCCGCCTCCTCCCCCAGGCCCTCGGCGGGGGCGACACCGTAGAGGCCGATGCCCGGGCGCACGAGGTCGAAGCGAGCCTCCGGATACCCGAGCGCCCCGGCGGTGTTCGCGGCGTGGACGAGCCGGGGCTCGTGCCCGGCCCCCCGGACCTGGTCGAGCGTCTCGGCGAACAGGTCGAGCTGGTGCTTCGTCGTCACCTCGTCGGTCTCGGCGCAGGCGAGGTGCGTCCACAGGCCCTCGACGCCGAGGCCCGCGGCGGCGACCCGGCCGACGAACGGCGCCGCGGCATCCGGTGGCCAGACCCCGATCCGGTGCATGCCGGTGTCCACCTTGACGTGCACGTCGATCGGCCGCTCCACCGTTCGGGCGACCGCCGCGAGGCGCTCGAGGCCGCCGTCGGAGCACAGGGTCGGCGTCAGCGCGGCGGCCACGGCGGCCACCTCCGAACCGGGCGGACACTCCGAGAGCACGAGGATGGGCGCGTCGAGGCCGGCGGCTCGCAGCGAGAGCCCTTCCTCCACGAGCGCCACCCCGAGCCACGTGGCGCCCGCGTCGAGCGCCGCCCGGGCGACGGGCGCGTCGCCATGGCCGTACGCGTCGGCCTTGACGACGGCCATGACCTCGCTGCCCTCGAACGCGAACGCCCGCACGTTGTGCGCGATCGCCTCGAGATCGACCTCGACCCACGTCGGCCGCAGGATCGTCACGCCAGCGCCTCCACCGCATCGGGGATCCGGTCGGCCACGTCGCCCGCCAGCGCCCCCTCACCGAGCTCCGATCCGGCCGAGCGGCCCGCCAGGCCGTGCAGGAACGCGCCCGCCGTCGCCGCCTCGAGGGGCTGCATGCCCCGGGCGAGCAGCCCGCCGATCACGCCGGTCAGCACGTCGCCCGTGCCCGCCGTGGCCAGCACCGGCGTGCCCGTCGGGTTCACGCGGACGAGCCCGTCGGGCGGCGCGATCACGCTCCTCGTACCTTTGAGCACCACGACCGCACGGGCGGCGTCCGCGAGGGCGCGCGCCGCCGTGACGCGGTCGGCCATCTCGGCGACGGAGCGCAGCATGAGCCTCGCGAACTCCCCGTCGTGGGGGGTGAGCACGGCGTCCGCCGCGCGTCGCCCGAGCGCCTCGGCATCGCCCTCGAACGCGTTCAATCCGTCCGCGTCGAGCACGATCGGACAGGGGCACCGCGCCACGAGATCCCGCACGAGGCGGGCCGTCTCCTCGTCGCGGGTGAGCCCCGGGCCGATCGCGACCGCGTCGGCTCCTTCGGCGGCATCCAGGAGGGCATCGATCGCGTCGGATCCGATCGTGCCCTCGTCGGTCTGAGCCAGCGGCAGGAACACGGACTCGATCGAGTGCGCCTGCACCGCCGGGACAGCGTCGAGCGGCGTGGCCAGGATCACGAGACCGGCTCCGACCCGGCCCGCCGCCCGCGCGATCAAGGCCGGGGCACCCGTCATCGACCGGGAGCCCGCGACCACGAGCAGCACGCCCGAGCTGCGCTTGTGGCCCTCGAGGGAGCGGACGGGCATCGCGGAGGAGACGTCGTGAGGCTCGGTCAACCCGATCCGCGGACGCAGGAGGTCGTCGGGGAAGCCGATGTCGACCACCGTCACGGTGCCCGAGCGCTCCGCGCCGGGGAGCAGGACCGATCCGAGCTTCGCGGCTCCGAACGTCACGGTGACCTCGGACCGGACGGCCGACCCGAGGACCGCCCCGGAGGCTCCGTCGACCCCCGACGGGATGTCCACGGCGACCACCGGCGCCCGCGACGCGTTGAGCGCGTCGATCGCCTCCTGCCAGATCCCCTCGGGCTTGCCGTGGAAACCGGTGCCGAAGATCGCGTCGATCGCGACATCGGCTCGAGCGAGCGCCCTGCCCGCTCGGGCCTCGTCCCAGCGATGCGCGACGAGTCCCGCCTCGGCCAGGCGCGCGAGGTTCGTCGAGGCGGCCGATGCCGGGTCGGAGCCGTCGGGCTCGATCGCGAGCACGTCCACCCCGAGGCCCTCTCGCGCCAGGCACCGGGCGGCGACCAAGCCGTCGCCTCCGTTGTTCCCCCTCCCGCAGACCACGACCGCCCGGCGCCCGTAGACGCCGCCGGCGACCTCGATCGCGGTGCGGGCCACGGCGCGGCCGGCGCGCTCCATCAGGTCGGCCGCGGCGACCCCTTCGGCCTGGGTCGCGCGGTCGAGCTCGCTCGCCTCCAGCGGGGTGAGGACCGGCTTCATCGGGGAGTCGCCCGTTCCCTCATGCGCGCACCGCGACCGCGAACGCCACGGCGCTCGTCTTCTCGTGGGTGAACGTGATCAGCACCTGGGAGACGCCGAGCGCGTCGGCTCTCGACTTCGCGTGGCCCTCGAGCACGATCGACGGCGCACCGGTCGGGGCACGACCCACGCTGATGTCCTGCCACCGCTTGCCCCGGTAGCCTCCCAGCGCCTTGATCGTGGCCTCGCGCGCGGCGAATCGGCCCGCATACGATTCGGCCGGACGCGCCTTGGAATCGCAGTAGGCGATCTCCGCGGGCGTGAACACGCGCTCACGCATCGTGGGATGGCGCGCGAGCGCTCGCTCCATGCGGACGATCTCGCAGATGTCGACGCCGAGCCCGAGGATCTCCACCCGGCAAGCTTAGAGGGTCGCCCCTACTCGACGGTGACGCTCTTCGCGAGGTTCCGAGGCTGGTCGACGTCGCAGCCGCGCAGCGTGGCGACGTGGTACGCGAGCAGCTGCATCGGCACGGTCACGACGACCGGCGACATCAGCTCGGGGGTCGCGGGCACCTCGAGCACGTGATCGACGAGCGCGCCCACCTCGGCGTCGCCCTCGGTCGCGACCGCCACCACGCGGGCCCCTCGAGCGCGCACCTCCTGGATGTTCGAGAGCATCTTCGGATACACGTGGCAGCGCGTGGCCACGGCCACCACCGGCACACCGTCCTCGACCAGGGCGATCGGCCCGTGCTTCAGCTCGCCGGCCGGATGGCCCTCGGCGTGCACGTAGCTGAGCTCCTTCAGCTTGAGCGCTCCTTCGAGCGCCGCCGGGTACCCGGTGTGCCGTCCGATGAACAGCACGTCGCGCGCGTCGCGGTAACGCTCGGCGATCGCGCGCACCTGCTCGTCGAGCGCGATCGCGCGTTCCACCTTCGCGGGCAGCTCGTCGAGCTCGGCGAGCACCTCGGCGATCTCCTCGGGGAACTTCGTGCCCCGCACCTGCGCGAGGTAGAGCGCCACGAGGTACTGCGAGACCATCTGGGTCGCGAACGTCTTGGTGGCCGCGACGCCGATCTCCGGACCGGCGTGCGTGTAGAGCACGCCGTCGGCCTCGCGAGCGAGCGACGAGCCGACCGTGTTCGTCACGGCGATCACCTGCGAGCCCTGGCGCCGGGCGTGCCGCGCGGCTTCCAGCGTGTCGATCGTCTCTCCGGATTGCGAGACCGCGAGCGTGAGGGTGTCGGGTCCGAGCACCGGGTCGCGGTAGCGGAACTCGCTCGCGATCTCGATCTCGACCGGCAGCCGCGTCCAGTGCTCGATCGCGTACTTCGCCACGAGTCCCGAGTGGAACGCGGTGCCGCACGCGACGACGAACACCTTGCCGACCTCGCGCAACACGTCGTCGCTCACGTGCAGCTCGTCGAGGACCATGCGCTCCCCGACCCTGCGCCCGACCAGGGTGTCGCGGATCGCGGCGGGCTGCTCGTCGATCTCCTTGCGCATGAACGTGTCGTACCCGCTCTTCTGGGCGCGCGCGACGTCCCAATCGACGGTGATCGGCTGCGGATCGAGCCGCGCCCCGTCGAGGTCGGTGAACGCCGCCCCGTCGCTGCGCACCTCGACGACCGTGCCCTCCTCGAGCGGGATCACCGTCGTCGTGCGTTCCAGCACCGCCGGGATGTCGGACGCGAGCATCGTCTCGCCCTCGCCCAGCCCGACGATGAGCGGGGACGACACCTTCACGCCGACGAGCACGTCGGGATCGTCGAGCGAGCACACGACGAGCGAGAACGCGCCGTCGAGCTCTCGGACGGCCTCGCGCACCGCGTCGGGCACCGATCGCCCCGTGCGCAGGATCTGCTCGACGAGGTGAGCGACGCACTCCGTGTCGGTCTCCGAGACGAGGGTGTGACCCTCCTTCTCCAGGTGGGCGCGGAGCTCCTGGAAGTTCTCGATGATGCCGTTGTGGATCACCGCGACCCGCCCCTCGCAGTCGAGATGGGGGTGGGCGTTGCGATCGGTCGGCGCTCCGTGCGTGGCCCAGCGCGTGTGACCCATGCCGACCGACCCCGCCGTCGTCGGTCCGGCCTCGAGCGCTGCCTCGAGCTCGCTGAGCTTCCCGGCCCGCTTCACCACGCGGAGACCGCCGTCGAGCACGGCGACGCCTGCCGAGTCGTACCCACGGTATTCGAGCCGCCGGAGACCTTCGAGGACGATCGGAAGGGCCTCGTCGGGCCCCACGTAGCCCACGATGCCGCACATGAGGCTCCAACCCTAGCAGGGGTCCTCGTGCCGGCTCGGCGGTGCCGTCGGCGGGCTCGGCGGCTCAGCCCGCCGCCGACCGGATGGCCCCGGCGATGCGCTCCGCGTGCTCGGTCGCGAGCGATCCCGTCTCGGCCTCGACCATCACCCGCACGAGGGGTTCGGTGCCGCTCGGCCGCACGAGCACCCGTCCGTCGAGCCCGAGCGCGGCCTCGGCCTCGGCGACCGCCCCGCGGACGGCGTCGGTCTCGGCGACGGAACGGTCGGCGACCTCGACGTTGATCATGCGCTGCGGATACCGGTGCATCACCGACGCGAGCTCGGCGACCGAGCGGCCCGAGGCCGCCGCGAGCGAGAGGAACCGCACCGCCGTGAGGAGCCCGTCGCCCGTCGTGGCCCGGTCGCGGAAGATCAGGTGGCCCGACTGCTCCCCGCCGAGCATCGCTCCCGTGCGCACCATGTCCTCGAGCACGTAGCGGTCGCCGACCTTCGAGGACACCACCTCGATGCCGGCCTCGCGCATCGCGTGATGGAAGCCCAGGTTGGCCATGACCGTCGTGACCACCGTGTCGCGGGCCAGCGCCCCCCGGTCCCGCAGCGCGACCGCGCAGGCGGCCAGCACCTGGTCGCCGTCGACGATGGCGCCCGTGGCGTCGGCGAACAGGGCCCGGTCGGCGTCGCCGTCGTGGGAGACCCCCGCGTCGGCTCCCAGGCGCACCACGTCGGCCGCCACGACCTCGGGGTACAGGGCGCCGCATCCGACGTTGATGTTCTTCCCGTCCGGATCGGCATGGATCGGATGCACCTCGGCGCCGAGGCGCCGCAGCAGGACCGGCGCGACGTCGGATGCCGCCCCGTTCGCGCAATCGACGACCACGCGCAGACCGTCGAGGCGCCCGCCCGCCGCGTCGACGAGGTGCGCCAGGTAGCGCTCGCGGCCGTCCCCGACCGGTCTCGTCTCGCCCGAACGTTCCCGCGGGCCGGACCGTTGGCCCATCGCCGCCTCGATCTCGTCCTCGAGCTCGTCGGGGAGCTTCATGCCGGCGTCGTCGAAGAACTTGATGCCGTTGTATTCGGGCGGGTTGTGCGACGCGGAGATGACGACGCCGCTCGAGGCTCCCAGGTCGGTCGTGAGGAACGCGATCGCGGGGGTGGGCTCGACGCCGGCGACGAACACGTCGCCGCCGGCCTCCCTGATGCCTTCGACGAGAGCGTCCTCGAGCCACTCCCCGGAATCTCGGGGATCGCGCCCGATCACGAACGACGGAGGCCCCTCGACGCCCCGCCCGAGCACGGCCACGGCGGCTCGCCCCAATCGATAGGCGAGATCCTCGGTCAGCTCGATGCCCGCCAACCCGCGGACCCCGTCGGTGCCGAACAGCCGCTCCGTCACGGCGGGAAGGCTACCCCGCGGTGGGTCGAGCCGCACCGCGGGTCACCCCTCGGGCAGCAGCTCCGCCAGCAGCCCACGGACGCGCCGGTCGATCTCGTCCCGGATCGGCCGGACGCCCTCCACGGACATCCCGGACGGGTCCTCGAGGTCCCAATCCTCGTAGCGCGTGCCGGGGAAGACGGGACACGCGTCGCCGCACCCCATCGTGATCACGACGTCGGAAGCCCGGACGGCCGCGTCGCTCAGCGGCTTGGGGAACTCCTTCGAGATGTCGATGCCGAGCTCGCGCATGGCCTCGACCACGGCAGGGTTCACCTCGTCGGCGGGGGCGCTGCCCGCCGATCGCACGACCACCCTGCCGGCGGCGTGGTGGTCGAGCAACCCCGCCGCCATCTGGCTGCGCCCCGCGTTGTGCACGCAGACGAACAGCACCTCGGGGCGCGGACCCACGGCCGGCGCGTCGGTCACGAGGCCGGCCTCACGCCGCGCACGATCGCGCCGTACATGCCGTCGGTGAGCTCGTGTGTCGGATCGACCTCGATGTCGACGAACCCGGCGCGCAGGAGCTCCGCTCCGTACTCAGCGAACGAGAGCGCGCCCGCGATGCAGCCCACGTACGACCCGCGCTCGGCCCGGTCGGCAGGCGTCAGGCGATCGTCGGCCACGACGTCGCTGATGCCGAGGCGCCCGCCCGGGCGCAGCACCCGGAACATCTCGTCGACCACACGAGGCTTGTCGGTCGACAGGTTGATCACGCAGTTCGAGATCACGACGTCGACGCTGCCGTCCGGGAGCGGGATCTCCTCGATGAATCCCTCGAGGAACTCGACGTTCTCGGCGCCGGCCTTCCGCGCGTTCGCGCGGGCGAGCTCGAGCATCTCCTCGGTCATGTCGAGCCCGTAGGCCTTGCCGGTGGGTCCGACCCGCTTGGCGGAGAGCAGCACATCGATGCCCCCGCCCGAGCCGAGGTCGAGCACCGTCTCGCCCTCTCGGAGCTCGGCCACCGCGGTCGGGTTGCCGCATCCCATGCTCGCGAGCACGGCGTCTTCCGGGAGATCCGCTCGGGTGGTGGCGTCGTAGAGCGCGACGCCGTTGCCGTCCTCGGGCGCGCAGCCGTCGCAACAGGCGATGAGGTCCGCGCCGTCGTCGTCGGCCGCCCGTCCCGCGGCGACGACCTTCACGGCCGCCGCGTACCGGTCTCGCACCTGTTCCCTCAGCTCGCTCATCGATCCGCTCCTTCCCCGAAGGCCAGCACCTCGCTCAGCCGTTGGATCGCGTCGGGCCGCAGCGAGTAGTAGGCCCAGACGCCGCGCTGCTCCCTGCTGAGCAGCCCCGCGTCGACCAGCCTGCGCATGTGATGGCTCACGGTGGGCTGCGACAGGCCGAGGAACTCGGTCAGGTCGCAGACGCACACGGCCTCGCGGACCGTGGCCAGCAGGTTGACGACGCGCACGCGATGGGGATCGCCCAGCGCCCGGAACAACGAGGCCGTGGTCGCGGCCTCGTCGGTCGTCATGTCATCGGCCGCCAGCGGCACGCAGCATTGCGCCGGCGCCTCGGCGGTCGCGATCGGTGTCCCCTCCATCGCCCTCATCCCCTCGCCGGCGGACCAGGCTCGCCCATCCACCACGGATCCATCCAGGCGATGCATCCATCGAGGAACGTCGATATCTGAGGGCATCCTGGCAGACGCATCGATGAACGTCAATACGAAAGGGACGCCGGCGAACGGGCGAGAACGCGTGCGGCGTGCGAGGATGGGCGCATGGACGACCGACTCGTGCGGGTGTTCGCGAGCGGCGACAGCGTCGCCGGGGAGATGATGCGCGGACGGCTCGAGGCCGAGGGCATCA
>DASZOO010000210.1:0-3287 GCA_035550775.1 Actinomycetota bacterium
CGCACTGCTCGTGATCTGCGCACAGGTCGGCGAGCGGGGCAGGGTGCCGGCCGCGCTCGACAGGCTCGTGAAGCCGGTGGGTGACGTGGTGCACGTCGAGATCAAGCGGAAGGACCTCGAGCCGTGGCTCGCACGACGGGCCTCGACGCTCGGACTCGACCTGCCCGTGCCGGCCGCCCGTGCGCTGGTCGAGACCCTCGGCGAAGAGCCCGGGCAGCTCGTGGCCGCGATGCAACAGCTCGCCGCCGCCTTCCCCGGCCAGCGCCTCTCGCCGGCGATCGTGGCGCAGCAGTTCCGAGGGCTGGGGGAGCAGAAGGTGTGGGACCTGTGCGACCGCGCGTTCTCACGGGACGTTCCCGGGGCGATTCGGTCGTGGCGCTCGCTCGAAGAGGGCGGTGACGATCCCCTCAAGGTGCTCGGCGCCGTCTCGAGCCGTCTCCGCGACCTGATCCGCGTGCAGTCGTTGCCCGACCGCATGCCGCCCGCCGAGCTCGCGAAGCGCGCCGGGCTGCGGTTCGAGTGGCAGGCCCGCCGCTATCAACGGCAGGCGGCGCGCTTCTCGCTGGCGCAGCTCGTCCGGCTGCACGAACGCATCGCCGAGGCCGATCGCGCACTGAAGTCGGGCGCCTCCGGCGACACCGTGATGCCGGCGCTCGTGGTGGCGATCGCCGCCGGCTGACGGAGATGGCTCAGCGCGTGGGGCAGGCGACCGAGCTGTGCACGAAGATCGTGGGCCACGCCGGGCGGTCGACGTCGGCGCCCCGCGAGACATCGACGCGCAGCCACGTCCGCCGGTCGCCGGCGCCCAGCACGCCGGTCCAGCCGGCCTTCGGGAAGGGCCCGGCACGCATCGCCTCACCGTGCCAGGGCCTGGCCTCGTAGCCCTGCGATTCGAGCGTCGCGATCACGACGTCGACATTGCTCGTGGTGCCGAGGACCGTGCGCGAGGTCGGGCAACAGCCGCGGGGATCGCAGTAGCGGTGCGCTCGGGAGATCCGCGGACGCCGCAGCACGGTCGGGAGGAAGTCCCGCTCGATCGTCGACCCGAAGCCGTCGACGATGCTCACCGTCGGCCCTGGATGGATCGCTGGCTCCGGAGGCGGTCCGGGGGTGGAGATGGCGTTCAGTGCGACGACGGTGGTCAGCACGACGGCGCCCATGGCGAGGTAGGCGGTCGCGGAGGAACGACCGGAGGTCGTCATGGAGCAAGCCTATGCGAGGGAACGACGGGGAAGGAGCCGGCCGGTTACTGCCCGGCGGCGCCGGCCGCCTTCGCGAGGCGGCTCTTGCGGCGAGCGGCGGTGCGCTTGTGCACCACGCCCTTGCTCGCGGCCTTGTCGAGTGCGCGGGCGGCCTCACGGGCCTGGTCCTGAGCGGCCTGTGCGTCGCCCTCGGCGATCGCGGCCTCGACCTTCTTCTGTGACGTCTTCAGCGCCGAGCGGACGGCCTTGTTGCGCTCGCGGCGCGCCTCGTTCTGCTTGTTCCGCTTGATCTGTGACTTGATGTTCGCCATATCGGCCGACCAGCGTACCAGCGGGGCATCGCGGTTCCCGGCCGCCCGTACCATGGTGGGCCGTGAGCACCGAGACCTCGCACATCCGCAACTTCTGCATCGTGGCGCACATCGACCACGGGAAGTCGACGCTGGCCGATCGCCTGCTCGAGGTGACGCACACGGTGGCCGATCGCGACATGCGAGCGCAGTACCTCGACAAGATGGATCTCGAGCGCGAGCGAGGCATCACGATCAAGGCGCAGTCGGTGCGGCTGCTCCACGACGGGTACGAGCTGAACCTGATCGACACCCCGGGGCACGTGGACTTCACCTACGAGGTGTCCAGGTCGCTGGAAGCATGCGAGGGCGCGGTGCTGCTCGTCGATGCTGCGCAGGGACTCGAGGCGCAGACGCTCGCGAACTACCACCTCGCCCGTGACGCCGGGCTGGTCATCGTGCCGGCGCTGAACAAGATCGACCTCCCCGCCGCCGAGCCGGAAGAGCGCGCGAAGGAGCTCGCGAACCTGCTCGACTGTGATCCCGGCGAGATCCTGCATATCAGTGCGAAGTCGGGGGAGGGCGTCGACGCCCTGCTCGCCGCCGTGATCGACCGGGTCCCGGCGCCCTCGGGCGACGCGACGGCGCCGCTGCAGGCGCTGATCTTCGATTCCCTGTTCGACCCCTACCGAGGGGTGATCACCTACGTCCGGGTGCAAGGCGGTGTGCTCCCGTCACGGGCCCGCATCAGGATGTTCGCGACCCGCGTGGAGAGCGAGGCCGAGGAGACCGGCGTCAACGCCCCGGAACCCACCCCGGTGCCCGAGCTCGGTCCGGGCGAGGTCGGGTACCTGGTGACCGGGCTCAAGGACGTGCATCAGGCGAAGGTCGGTGACACGATCACCCTCGCCGGCAAGCACGGCGCGACTGAACCCCTTCCCGGTTACCGCGAGCCCAAGCCGATGGTGTGGTCGGGGCTCTTCCCGGCCGACGGCGGCGACTACGCCGATCTGCGCGACGCGCTCGACCGCCTGAAGCTCAGCGATGCCGCCCTGCACTTCGAGCCCGAGACGTCGCAGGCCCTGGGCTTCGGGTTCCGGTGCGGCTTCCTCGGCCTGCTGCACATGGACATCGTGAAGGAGCGGCTCGAGCGCGAGTTCGACCTGGAGCTGATCGCCACCGCGCCGAACGTGGAGTTCCACGTCGTCCGCGGTGGCGACATGACGATCGTGCACAACCCCTCCGAGATGCCCCCCGGGGGTGACTACGACGAGGTCGAGGAGCCGGTCGTCTACGCGACGATCATCACGCCGGCCGACCACCTCGGCGCCGTGCTCGGCCTGTGCCAGGACCGCCGAGGCGAGCTCGTCGACATGAGCTACCTCACGCCCGAGCGCGTCGAGGTGCACTACGTGCTGCCGATGGCCGAGATCGTCTTCGACTTCTTCGACCAGTTGAAGTCGGGCACGCGCGGGTACGCGAGCCTCGACTACGAGCCCTGGGGCTACCAGGAAGCGAACCTCGTGCGGGTCGACGTGCTGCTGCACGGTGAGCCGGTCGACGCGTTCAGCACGATCGTGCACCGCGACAAGGCCTACGCCTACGGCAAGAAGATGGTCGAACGGCTGAAGGAACTGATCCCGCGCCAGCTCTTCGACGTGGCCGTGCAGGCAGCGATCGGCTCGAAGATCATCGCCCGCGAGACCGTGAAGGCCAAGCGCAAGGACGTGCTCGCCAAGTGCTACGGCGGCGACATCACCCGCAAGCGCAAGCTGCTCGAGACCCAGAAGAAGGG
>DASZOO010000211.1:0-4298 GCA_035550775.1 Actinomycetota bacterium
GCCTTCGTCCACCCAGACGCGGAAGACCCTGCCCACGAGTTCGACCGCAAGGGCACGGACGGGTAGTCCTTGAGGATCAGTGCCGTGTCGTCTCCGTGCCAAGCGGCGACAACATGGTGGAGGGCCTCGGCCTCACGCATCGCCGTCATGGACGATGTCGCTCGACTGTCGCGCAGTCTCTGTGTGAGACGGTGGGTTGACGACGCTGCAGGCGTGCGCGCGAAGGGAGTCAGCCGAGATGAGGATCGCGGTGCTGGGGGCCGGCGCTGGAGGGCTAGCGGTCGCCTACGAGTGGACGAGTCAGGGACATGAGGTCGCGCTGTACGCACAACATGCCCATGAGCACCATCTGGTGCCGGTCCGCGAGCGCGGCGGGATCCAAGCCGAGGGCAAGCTCGAGGGGTTCGTCTCTCTGGCGGCGGTCACCACCGACATCGCCGAGGCGCTGGACGGTGTGGACGTGGTCTTCGTCGTCGGCCCGGCTTATGCCACAGAGCCGTTCGGCCGTGACACTCGTGGTCACCTGCGCCCCGGGATGACCGTCGTGGTCTGCCCCAGTTCGTGCGTCGGCAGTCTGGCCTTCAAGCACGCCGCGGGGTTGGACCTCCATGACGAGAGCGTCGTCGTGGGCGAGACCAGCACGCTGCCCTACGCCGCACGCGCATCGATGTACGCCAGTGTGCGGATCTTCCACCGGTTGGACACCGGCTTCTCGGCCGCTGCCGCCCCGCGCAGCAACACACCTCGCCTGCTCGAGGTCCTGCGGCAGGTGTACCGCAACACCGACGAGGCCGCGGGGATCTTCCAGACCACGCTGCAGAACGGCAACCCGGTCATCCACCCGGCCGTCACCTTGCTCAACGCCGCCCTCATCGAACGCACGGGTGGTGACTTCATGTTCTATGAGGAAGGGGTTACCGAGGCGGTCGGTCGCCTCATGAAGGCGGTCGACGGCGAGCGGCAATCCATCGCCAGGGCCTTGGGAGTGGAGATCCTTGCAGAGCCGGATCTCGGGGTTCGGCAGGGCTACATGAGCGAGTCCAACTACTCCACCGGCTACTCCACCGCACCAGGCTTTCGTGGCATCAAGGCACAGGACGAGCTTCATCACCGTTACCTGACCGAGGACGTGGGCTACTCGATGGTGTTCCTCACCGACCTGGCTCGGCACCTGTCGGTGCCGACCCCCACCATGGATGCCGTCATCCGCATCGCCTCGATCGTCGCGGGCGAAGACTTCGCCACCGAGCGTGCCCGCACGATGGACAAGATGGGCCTGTCCGGCCTGACGCGAGAACAGCTCGCGGTGTACTGACTGGGAGCTAGGTCCACTTGGATGCCCGAGGGTTCGCGAATGTCGCCTGCCCACACGGCGCTATGAGTCGAGAGGAAGACTCATGGCTACCCACAGATCCGCCGGCGTCAAGCGAGAGATCGGGCGTTAGGCGAGGCCAGATCTCCGAGCGGATCAGATGCCCTCCCAAAGTGAGAAGCCGCCGGAACCCGAAGGCTCCAGCGACTCCTCGACTGGAGTGAACCCCCTCAGGCACCGTTCTGTCAATCGGATGGCCCGGCCCCTCGTGGGACGGCTGGCCCTGCCTCGGGTTCGCCACGAGTCGCTGAAGATCGACCGCGATGCCGAGTGGAATGGCGAGGAGCAGCACGATGGCGAGCCACCGTCGCCACGCGCCCCCTTACTCGCCGGCCTCGACGTCGATCGCCTCCCGATGCCGTCCTGACTCCACTGCGATCCGCCGAGGCTTGGCAGCAGGGGCGACCGGGATCGAAACGGTCAAGACCCCGTCCTCGTAGGTAGCGGAGATGTTCTCGGTGTCGAGGTGCTCACCGAGCATGAGCTGGCGGGTGAATCCGCCCTGCTGCCGCTCCTGGGCCAGGATCTGGTCGTCTTCCTTCTGGGTCCAGCGCCGCTCTGCCCGAACCGTGAGGGTGTTCTGTTCGGCCGTCACGTCGATGGAGTCAGGGGCGACCCCTGGGAGGTCGAAATGGACCACGACCTCGTCCCCTCGCCGATACGCGTCCATCGGCATGATGTCTGCAGATCGGTCCTGCATCCCTCCGACGAGCCGCCGGGCCAGCCGGTCCATGTCGGTGAACGGGTCGTACCTCATGACCATCGTGATCGACCTCCCCTCGTCATGCAGCGAACGCGCCTGACCACGCCCGCCGGGACAGGATCGGCGCATCCGTGCCGATCGAGCCTCGCGACGCCCCCGGGCCTTCCGTCGCCCTCACCGATGGCCGTCTTTCCCATACCGGCCGTCTCGAAACGGAGATCGGCGCAGGAGGGCCCTGCGGCGGGAACGCGGCGTCCTGCGCGGGTGCACTTGGCATTACCCGGTCGCGACGACGGATCCTCGTCGCCCCATGGGTTCGTCGAGGGTTTCGACCGTTCCGGTGTCGGGAACCTCAGGCGATCATGGCGATCGAGATGCGCGGTCCGCTGAGCGAGGCCGTCTGGGGGCTTCTGCAGGGAACCGACGAGCCCGAGGCCGGCGTCAACGTCGTGGAGGATCCCCTCGGCGACGACGATTTCCATCTCGCCCTCTTCCTGAGCTACGAGCTCCACTATCGGGGCATCGAAGGGATCGACGACTCGCTCGAGTGGAACCCGTCGCTGCTCGCCTTCCGGCAGTCGCTCGAGCTGACGTTCGAGGTCGCCCTCCGCAAGAGCTTCGAGCTGATGCCGACCTGCGAGCCGATCGACGTGCAGTTGGCTCGGCTGATCGCGGAGGACGAGGGGCAGTCGCTGTCGTCGTTCCTCGCCCGCCAGGGCACGCTCCCGATGTACCGGGAGTTCCTGATGCATCGGTCCGTGTACCACCTGCGGGAAGCTGATCCTCACTCGTTCGCGATCCCGAGGCTCCGTGGGCGCGCGAAGGCCGCGATGGTCGAGATACAGCATGACGAGTACGGCGGGGGCAGCGCCGAGTGGATGCACTCGGCGCTGTTCGCGAGCTGCATGGAGGGGCTGGGTCTGGACACGTCCGAAGGCGCGTTCCTCGATCGGGTACCCGGCGTCACCCTCGCGACGATGAACCTGATGTCGATGTTCGGCCTCCATCGGCGGTTGCGTGGCGCATTGGTCGGCCACCTGGCGGCGTTCGAGTTGACCTCCTGCATCCCGAACCGACGCTACGGCGACGGGCTCCGCCGGCTCGGGTTCGATGCCGACGTGACCCGGTACTTCGACGAACACGTCGAGGCCGACGCGGCTCATGGCGCGATCGCGGCGACCGACCTCGCCGGCGGCCTCCTCGCCGACGAGCCGGCGCTCGACGTCGACGTGATGTTCGGCGCGTCGTCACTCCTCGGACTCGACGGGAGGGTCGCCGACTCCATGATCGGCTCGTGGCAGCGAGGAGAGAGCTCGCTGTTCGGGACTGATCGTGTGCCACGCCCTCTCGGCGTCGACTGACATGGATGTCTCGGTCGTCGTGCCGATCCGGTGCGACGCCTCGTGCCGGGGACACGCCGCGCTTGCCGAGTCACTCGGCATCCTCAGGTCGCATGGAGCCGACGTCGTGGTCGTCGACGGCTCCGATGATTCGTCGTTCGCGCGCCATCGACACATCATCTCGGCGGCGCGCCACCTGCAGGTCACCCGATCCGAGGAGGGGGTGAACGGCAAGGTAACGGGCATCAGCGCCGGGGTCGGAGTGGCCTCGTTCGAGCGGGTCGTGCTCGCGGACGACGACGTCGTCTACGACCCGGCGACGCTCGCGGCGGTTTCGAGGTTGCTCGACCACGCCGACCTGGTCGTCCCACAGAACTTCTTCGCGGGGCCATCTCCGTGGCACGCAACCTGGGACACGGCCCGCACCGTCGTGAACCGTGCATTCGGCCGCGACTACCCAGGGACGATGGCGGTGCGCCGATCGACGTTCCTGCGGATCGGCGGCTACGACGACGACGTGCTGTTCGAGAACCTCGAGCTGATGAGGACGATCGAGGCAGCCGGCGGTCGCGTCCTGTCGGCTCCCGGTCTCTTCGTGCCTCGACTCGCACCGTCCGCCGAGACGTTCGTGAGCCAGCGGGTGCGTCAGGCGTACGACGACCTGGCCCAGCCCGCTCGGTTGCTGATCGAGGCTTCGGCCTTGCCGCTCGTCGCGTGGGTCTCGCGGCGTCGGCCGAGTCTGCTCGTCCCGATCGCCCTAGCGATGATGGGTGTCGCGGAGGTGGGACGGCGCCGCGCGGGCGGACGTAGCAGGTTCCCGGCCACCGCCGCGGTCATCGCCCCGCTCTGGGCGCTGGAGCGGTCCCTCTGCGTGTGGGTCGCG
>DASZOO010000212.1:0-4406 GCA_035550775.1 Actinomycetota bacterium
CCTGAAGGCCGACGTGTCGGCGGTCGTCGTGAACGCTGAAACGCCTGCCCAGGTGGAGAACCAGGCCGTGACGATCAACGGCACGAACGATTTCACAGCGTCTATCGACGTGAATCTCGGTGCTGGCGACGACAACGTCAACGTTACAAACACGAGCGGCGCGGACCCCATCTCCGTCAACCTCGGCGACGGAGTTGACGCCTTCGACGGCGATGACCCAACCGCAAATGGCGCGGTCACGGTGAATGGGGGAGCCGATAGCGACGAGTTGCTCGGTGGTGACGGGAACGACACGCTGAACGGCGATGACGGAGCAGATGACATCAGTGGCGGCGGCGGTGAGGACACCATCAACGCAGGTGCCGGTGATGACTTCGTCGGGAACACAACGGGCCCAGTTGAAGGCGGAGGCGACGGCGACGACACGATCAACGGCGGAGCCGGCGTCGACCAATTGAACGGTGGAGCCGACCGGGACACCATCTCGGGCGGCGACAACGACGACACCCTCAACGGCGACGCCGGTCGTGACACCCTCATACCCGGCGAGGGCGACGACACGGTGAACGGTGGTGCCCACAAGGACACCGTGTCGTTCACGGATGCCACCGCATCGACCGGCGCGGACGACGACGAGCTGGACTCGATCGAGGACGTCACCGGCTCCAACCACGGCGACACGATCCGTGGCACCTCCGGGAATAACGATGTTCGGGCCGGCGGTGGTGGTGACGCCGTGCGTGGCGCCGGTGGTGACGACAACATCCGCGGCGGCAACGGACCCGACCGGCTGCGCGGCGGCGACGGGGACGACGACATCTTCGGTCAGAAGGGCAACGACAACCTGTTCGGAGGTCCCGGCACCGATTTCTGCAAGGGAGGGAAGGGCAGAGACACCGTTCGTGCCTGCGAGTGACGATCCCCAGTCCTCGCACACCGGATGGGCCGGCCCGCAGGGCCGGCCCTTCCTCCGTCCACCCGCCGCGACCTCATGCGGACGGCGATGGTCGCGGGTAGAATCCTTGTTCCGGAACACGGCGGCGTAGCTCAGAGGTAGAGCAAGCGGCTCATAATCGCTGTGTCGGTGGTTCGAGTCCACCCGCCGCTACCACCGTCGAGAGAGAGGTCCCCCCGATGGCGAAGACAGCAGTCCTCTCCGGCCGAACCGCCACCGTGATCGTGATCGTGGCGGTCGCGATGACCGCGGGCTTCGTGACGGCGAGCCTCCGCTCCGACGGGGCGGAGCTGCCCGCGGCACCGCCCGTGCCGACCGGTCCCGACGTCGTGACCGTGGTCGCGGCGGGCGACATCGCGTGTGACCCCGACAGCTCGTCGTTCGCCGGCGGCGAGGGCAACGGCGTGGACTGCTCCATGAAGGCGACCTCCGACCTCGCCTTGGGCCTCGACCCCGACGCCGTGCTGGTGCTGGGCGACCTCCAGTACGACTGCGGCGGTTACCAGGCGTTCCTGGAGTCCTACGACCCCTCGTGGGGACGGCTCAAGGCGCTGACCCACCCGGTGCCCGGGAACCACGAGTACGAGGAGGCATCCGGAACCGGCTCGGGCGCCGGCACGGACTGCTCGACCGTGCCCGACGCCGCGGGGTACTTCCGGTACTTCGGGGCAGCCGCGGGCACGCCCGGGCAGGGGTGGTACAGCTTCGACGTCGGCGCCTGGCACATGATCGCGCTGAACTCCAACTGTCCCCACATCGGCGGGTGCGGAGGGAACACCCCGCAGGGCCAGTGGCTGGCGGCCGACCTGGCGGCCAACGACAGCCGGTGCACGTTGGCGTACTGGCACTACCCGCGGTTCAGCTCGGGATCGCACGGCAACAGCAGCTCCGTCACCAGGATGTGGGAGATGCTCGACGCGGCCGGGGTCGACGTGGTGCTGGCCGGCCACGATCACGACTACGAGCGGTTCGCCCCGCTCGACCCGGCGCAGCAGCTCGACCCCGACGGCATCCGGTCGTTCGTGGTGGGCACCGGAGGCCGCAAGCCTCGGCCGTTCCCGAACGAGGAAGCGGGCAGCGAGGTGCGCATCGGGGACTCGTTCGGCGTGCTGGAGCTCGCGCTCGGCGCGGAGTCCTACGGCTGGGAGTTCCTGCCGACGTCGGGTGGGGCGCCGCTCGACGAGGGAACGGGGGCCTGCACCTAGTCCTTCGGCTTCGAGCCGAGGCGGGAACCGTGCGCTAGGCTGGGGCGTTCCGCGCGGACCTCCGCGCGGCGTCGGCAGGAGACGGAGAAGGGGCTGGCACCGATCTCGACGGGCATGCGGCGATCGTTCCACGCACGACACCGGACGACCGCCTGGGTCGGCGTCGTCGCGATGACGGCCCTGGCCCTCGCGGCCTCGGCCGCTTCCTCGCCGTCGGGCGCCGCGGCCGAGATCGTGCGGCCGGTCGCCGACACGTTCGTCGTCGAGACGAAGCCCTCGACGAAGATGGGCACGAAGACCGTGCTCAAGCTCGACGCCAAGCCCATCACGCGCAGCTACCTCAGGTTCTCCGTGCCCTCGTCGGCCTCGATCGCCGGGGCCACGCTGCGCGTGTACTCCCCGTCGGCCTCCGCGACCGGGTTCTCGGTGCATCCGGTCGCCGACACCACGTGGACCGAGGCGGCGGTCTCCTACTCGAACGCCCCCGCGTTCGGCGCCCCGATCGCCTCGTCGGGCCCGCTGCCGGCCGCCGGGTGGACGTCGGTCGACGTGAGCGCGCTCGTGAGCGGTCCCGGCCCGGTGAGCCTGGCGCTCACGACTTCCACCCGCACCGCCTTCGACCTGCACAGCCGCGAGGCCGGCGTGACGGCCCCGCAGCTCGAGGTCGCGACCGAGACGCCCACCGACCTCGAGCCACCGTCGGTTCCCGGCGGGCTCTCGGGGGCCGCCACCGGCTCGACGCGCGTGCAGCTCAGCTGGAACGCCTCGACCGACGACGTGGGGGTGGCCGGGTACGACGTGTTCCGCGACGGGCAGCTCGTCGGCACCGTCGGGGGTGGCGTGCTCGCCTTCACCGACACGGGCCTCGAGCCCGACCACACCTACGCCTACGGCGTCGAGGCGTTCGACGACGCGGGGCGCCGTTCCTCGCGCGCGGGACCGGTCTCGGTGACCACCCAGCAGGCCTCGTCCGATCCCGTGGTCGTGGCCGTCGGCGACGTCGCGTGCGATCCGCTGGATACCGCGTTCAACGGCGGGCTCGGCACCGACCTCCGTTGCCGGCACGCGGCGACCTCGGACCTGGCGCTCTCGCTCGACCCGACCGACGTGCTGGCGCTCGGCGACCTGCAGTACGCGTGCGGGGGCTACGACGCGTTCCTGCAGTCCTACGAGCCCTCGTGGGGACGGCTCAAGGCCATCACGCACCCGGTTCCCGGCAACCACGAGTACGGCACCACCACGCAGTTCCCGAAGGGCACCGGGTGCTCCCCGGTCGCCGACGCGGCCGGCTACTACGCCTACTTCGGGCCCGCGGCGGGCAACCCCGCCCAGGGGTGGTACAGCTTCGACCTCGGCGAGTGGCACGTGGTCGCGCTGAACTCGAACTGCGGCAAGGTCGGGGGCTGCTCGCTCAGCTCGCCGCAGGGCGTGTGGCTGCAGAGCGACCTCGCGGCCAGCGACGCGGCGTGCACGCTGGCGTTCATGCACCATCCGAGGTTCAGCTCCGGCCCGCACGGCAACATCGCCTCGTTGGACAAGTTCTGGCAGGCCCTCTACGCGGAGGGCGCGGAGATCGCCCTGGGCGGGCACGACCATCTGTATGAGCGATTCGCTCGGCTGAACCCGCTGCAGCAGCCCGACGCGGCCGGCCTGCGGTCGTTCGTGGTGGGCACGGGCGGCAAGCAGCAGTACTTGGCTCCCACCGCCCAGCCGGGCAGCGAGGTGCGCATCGACGACCGCTACGGCGTGCTCGAGCTGACGCTGTCCGAGGGTTCCTACAGCTGGCGGTTCATGTCGATCTCCGACCAGGCGCCGCTCGACGCGGGCACCGACACGTGCCACTGACGACCGGCCACTGACGGCGCTGCACCGCATCGAGGTTCCGCTAAGCTAGCCGCTCGTCATCGCAGCACATCCGCACGTCGATCAGAGGACGGACGAGGACCATGTCGAAGCAGAAGTTCGAGCGGACCAAGCCCCACGTGAACATCGGCACGATGGGCCACATCGACCACGGCAAGACCACGCTGACCGCGGCGATCACCAAGCGCCAGGCCGAGAAGGGCCTCGCCCAGTTCACCCCGTTCGACGAGATCGACAAGGCGCCGGAGGAGCGCGAGCGCGGCATCACGATCGCGATCGCCCACGTCGAGTACGAGACCGACAACCGCCACTACGCCCACGTCGACATGCCCGGGCACGCCGACTACGTCAAGAACATGATCACCGGCGCCGCCCAGGTCGAC
>DASZOO010000213.1:0-6908 GCA_035550775.1 Actinomycetota bacterium
CTGCTGCGGGCCCGGGCGATCGCGGGAGACCCGGAGCTCGGCCGCCGGTTCGAGCTGAACGCCGCCGACGCGGCGTATCCGCCCGAGGGCATCACGATCGACCGTGTCGCCGACATCCGGCGCATGCGCGAACGCATCGAGCGCGAGCGCGTGAAGCCGCCCGAGGCGGCGAAGTTCAACTTCAAGCTCGGCATCGGCTCGCTCGCCGACGTGCAGTTCGCGGTTGAGCTCTCCTTGATGCGCCACGGCGGAGAGCATCCGTCCGTCCGATCGCGCCGAACCCTCGAAGCGATCGATCGCCTGGCGGAAGCGAAGCTCCTCAGCGGCTCGGTCGCCCGCGACCTCGGCGAGTCGTTCGTGTTCTGCACCGACGTCAAGAACGCGCTCGAGATGGACCGGCGGCTGCACGCGGAGGCCGTGCCGCCGAGCCCGGCGGACCAGACCGCGCTCGCCCGCCGCCTCGGCTACGAGGAGTACCCTCGCCAAAGCTTCCTCGACGACTACCTGCGCGTGACGCGGCGCGCCCGTCGTGCGATGGAGCGCGTCTTCTCCGAGGAGGTTTCGTGAGCCGGATCCAGCGCGACGCCACCGACCGACCCGGCCGGCCGACCGTGCTGATCACCGGCGCGTCGAGCGGGTTCGGGGTGGAGTTCACGCACCTGTTCGCGTCCGATGGGTGGAACGTGGTCATGGTGGCCCGTGGCGGCGCGGCGATGGAGACGGTGGCCCAAGAGGTCGAAGAACGCGACGGCGTCGAGGTCACCGTGCTGCCCAAGGACCTGTCGAGAGCGGGCGCCGCCGCCGATCTCGTCGCCTCGCTCGACCAACGGGGCCTCACGGTCGACGCGCTCGTGAACAACGCGGGGTTCTCGACCTACGGGGAGTTCTGGCACGACGACGCGCGGGCACAATCGGACATGCTGCAGGTGAACGTCGTCGCGCTCACCGAGCTCAGCCGGCTCCTCCTACCGGGCATGGTCGAGCGCGGCCGTGGGCGCGTGCTGAACCTTGGGTCCGTCGGATCGTTCGGACCGGCGCCCATGACCGCGGCCTACGCCGCGACGAAGGCCTACGTGCTCTCGTTGTCGCTCGCGATGGCCGAGGAGCTGCGCGGCACCGGTGTCACGGTCACCTGCCTGTGCCCCGGCCCGACGGAGACGGGATTCCAGGAACGGGCGGAGATGGGCGACTCGGCGTTGATCCGGGGCCGGCAGCTGCCCGATGCCCGCGAGGTCGCCCGGGCGGGCTACGCGGCCCTCATGTCGGGGAAGCCCTACCTCGTAACCGGCGGCTCCAGCAAGGCGTTCGCGTTCGGGACGCGGTTCCTGCCCCGCACGACGACCGCGCGCATCGCCGGACGCTCGCAGCGCCGCGTCGGCGGCTGAGCGCCCGTTCCCGACGCCGAGTTGATGCGAGCGGCGCCCGTGTGGTCGGCTGGCGTGGTGATCCCGCCGAGGGGAGGGCTCGATGTTGAAGGAGTTCAAGGAGTTCGCGTTCAAGGGCAACCTGATCGAGGTCGCCGTGGGCCTGGTGCTGGCGCTGGCGTTCACCGCCGTGGTGACCTCGCTCGTCGACGACGTGATCATGCCGATCGTCGCCGCGATCTTCGGCAAGCCGAACTTCGACGACATCACGTTCACCATCGGCGACGGCGTGGTGCGGATCGGCTCGTTCATCACCGTGCTGGTGAGCTTCCTGATCGTCGCGTGGGTGCTGTTCCTGATCGTCAAGGCCGCGAACCGCATGATGCCGAAGAAGGACGAGGCAGCCGGTCCCACCGAGATCGAGCTGCTCACCGAGATCCGCGACTCGCTCCGGACGCGGAACGTCTAGCGCGTCGGCGCCGAGCGCCAACCACGCCGGAGCCTACGCGGCGGGCGGCGGTTCCGGCGGCGCCTGCGTCGCCGTCTCGCCGCGCCAGGTGGCCGCGAGCTTCCAGTGCATCTGGAAGAGCCACCACGAGGCGCCCGCGAGCGCCAGGCCCGAGACGACGTCGGCGATGCCACGTTCCCGCTCGGCGGTGTCGCTGAACGAGAGCAGCGCGCTCGTGTCGGGAGCCACGATGCGGAACACGCCGTAGCCGGCCTTGACGACGCTCACCGCGAACAGCACCACGAAGATCAGCACCGCCGTGTACGCGAACGCCTGGAGCACCCTCGCCGCTGCGGTCCCGACGAAGCCGCCGTCGCCGGTCAGCTCGTCCCGCCAGCTCTGGTGGATCCGATAGATCGCGAGCGCGACGACGGCGGTGATGCCCGCCACCACGAGGGTGCGGATCGTGGCGTCGGTCGGGTCGAACCCGCCGCCCATGCCGGTGAGCAGGCTGCCGAGGCCGCCCATGCCGGCATCGCCACCTCGCGTCAGGCCGCCGATCAGGTCGGACACCGCTTCGCCCTTCGACTCGGGACCGAGGACTAGCTGGATCAGCGCCTCGAGGAAGGCGGCCGCCGCCAGTGCCCCGATCACGAGGACGGGCAGCATCGCGACCGACAGGTAGATCGCGCGAGGACGCGTCGCCGTCTGATCGGGCAGGTGCCGTCCGGCGATGACGGCCACGATCGCCATCAGCAGGCCGAGGCTCACGAACCCCGAGATCAGCGCGCCCCCGCCCCCGTCGAACATCGTCGACTCAGACGAGTCTCAGCTGGACCGAGATGTCGGAGGTCAGCGGGGTGGTGCCGGGCGAGCCTTCCGCCGTGAGCCTCACGATCCCGCCGATCTGGTGGTTGTCCTTTGCGAGCAGCTTGTTCCAGGCCGTGTCGTTCAACGTCACGACGTAGGTGGCCTGCTCGGTCGGGTCGAGCGCGATCGGGTCCGGCCCGGGCTGTTTGCTGCCGCCGGCGATCAGCCGCACGGTGCCGTTGCACGGGTCCGCGCCGGCCGGGCAGCGAAGCGTGAACGAGACCTGGCGGTTGGCCTGCACCGGGAACGGCGACGCGGTCACGAGCTCGGTGAGCACCGCGGGCGTAGGGTTCGGCGGAGGCGTCGGGTTGCCGGTCAACGAGAACCGCGCGATCGCGCGCCGGACCTGCGCGTTGACGTAGCGGAACTCGCCCAGCGCCCACAGGTGGTCGCCGGTGACCTGGATCTCCCACAGACCGCCGTAGCGGTTCACGCCGGAGAAGTTCTGCGTCAGCTGGGGCCACGGCTGGTCGAGGCCGTCGATGTTGGGCAGCCAGCTGCAGTCGACCCAGGGCTGGGTCGCCGAGCTCGTGCCGTCGGTGAGCGGGGAGACCGCGCTCGTCGTTGAGGCCACGTTCCGGACGATCGCGACGGCGCGGATCCATGTGGCCTGGGCGGAGGTTCCGCAACGCATGCGCCCGTTGTACCGGCTGCTGCTGTTGATGCCGAAGTGGCCGCCGATCACCAGGTCCTGGCCGTTGGGCAGCAGGCGCACGGTCTGCACGTTGCCGCCGGTGCCGTACTGCCACGTTCGGGTGCCCTCGTTCCCGTTGTCGAGACGGAAGGCGCCGACGAAGTTCGGTCCCTTGCCGCAGCCCGCGAAGATGCGCGCGGCGGTGACGGCGATCTCGTAGCAGATCTGACCCGAGGACGTCGCCCCGGGGATCTGTGACGGGGGAACCGTCCACGGCAGCGTGGCGCCGGTCGCGGCATCGACGCGGCCGAGGGCGTAGCGAGGATTGCCGTTGCCGAGCTGCTTGAAGCCCCCCGCGAGGAAGATCGACTGCTCGTCGGCCGAGAAGACCATGTCGTGAACGATGCCGTTGACGGCCACGGTCTTGTAGCCGTTGATGAGGGAGCCGTCGTTGAAGTCGACCTTCGCGGTCTTCTGGCGACCCTTGCCGTTCACCTTGCTGAAGGCTCCGCCGAAGTACAGGCCGTCGTTCCCGGCGAGGATCGTGCGCACCTCGAACGTGTGCTCGTTCGCGGCGCCCGGGACGCCCACGGTCGGGTTGAACGAGCTCACCACCGTGTCCCTGATGGTGGTCGGGTTGATGTCGATCGCGGCGAGGTTGTAGTGGTTCTCCCCGTTGACCCGGCTGAACTGGCCGCCCACGTAGAGGCGGTTGCCCACGATCTCGAGGGCATAGACGTCGAGGGTCTGGCCGCCGGTGGCCGCGAGCTGCGGCTTGAACGCGGGGATGGCCTGGCCGGTCGACATGTCGATCGCCGCCAGTCCGGTGTAGCCGTCGACGAACGGGGTCAGGTTCGGTCCCGGCGCGACCGAGGTTCCGATCCGCTGGAAGCTGCCGCCGACGAACAGCACGTCGCCGTACTGCACGCTGGCCTTGATGTAGCCGTTGGCCATCCAGGGGGTGGCATCGGGTGTCGTCGTGAGGGCCGACGCCGGCGAGGCGGTCGCGATCAGCGACGCGACGACGACGAGGCACAGCGTGAGGGCGGTGGTCTTGAAGCGCATCCGGGGGGATTCCTTTCGGCGTATCGGGCTTCGTCGGGGCGGGGGAGACCGTCCCGCGTCCGGCTGAGTCTAGCATCGGGCGGTGCGTCGACCGCGTCGGTCGAATGAACAAGATGTGGGACGGAGCGGACTACGGCCTTTGCCACCCGCTCCGTGGGGCATCCGTCGGCGGTCCGGGCACGAATGCATCTACATGAGGCTTCGACTCGGCGCGGTGCTGGGCATCGCGTCGGCCGCCGTCGCGCTCGGGGTCGCTCACCTGGTGGCCGCGCTCGTGTCCGGGAACGCGTCTCCGGTGGTCGCCGTCGGCTCGGCCGCGATCGATCTCGCCCCCGAGTGGCTGAAGTCGTTCGCGATCCGCACGTTCGGAGAGCAGGACAAGCTCGTGCTCCTCGTGGGCATCGGCGTGGTGCTCACGATCCTCGCGGTCGTGCTGGGTGTCGCGTCGGTGCGCCGGCCGCGCACCGGGCTGGCGGGCCTCGCGGCGCTCGGCGCGGCCGGCGCCCTCGCGGCGCTCACACGGCCCGACGCCACCTGGGCAAGCGCGCTGCCGGCGCTGCTCGGCGCCGGGGCCGGGGCGGCGACCCTGCTGAGCCTGCACCGGCGGCTGGTGCCGGTTCCCGCGATCCCCGAGCCCCCGGCGCCGAAGGCCCTCGATCCGGTGGAGCGGCGGCGCTTCCTCGTGGCCGGCGGCGTCGCGCTCGTCGTCGCGGGGGCTTCCGCCGCGCTCGGGCAGGTCCTCTCGAGACGGAAGCAGGCCGACGTGTCGCGAGCGGCGGTCACGGTTCCCGATCCGGTGGAGGCGGCGCTCCCCGCCCCCGCCGGGACCGACTTCGGCATCGACGGGCTCAGCCCCTACTTCACCCCGAACGAGGACTTCTATCGGGTCGATACCGCCCTGATCGTGCCCTCGGTTCCCGCCGAGGACTGGAGCCTTCGGGTGCACGGCATGGTCGAGCGCGAGCTCACGATCGACTTCGAGCAGCTCATGGGTCGCCCGCTGATCGAACGCGACATCACGCTGGCGTGCGTGTCGAACGAAGTGGGCGGCCCGTACGTCGGCAACGCCCGCTGGGTGGGGGCGCCGCTGGCCGACCTGCTCTCCGAGGCGGGTGTCGATCCGGCCGCCACCCAACTCGTGTCCACCTCGGACGACGGCTTCACGGCCGGCACGCCGGTGGCGGCGGTCACCGACGGCCGCGATGCGATGCTCGCGATCGCCATGAACGGCGAGCCGCTGCCGATCGAGCACGGCTTCCCCGACCGCATGGTCGTTCCCGGGCTCTACGGCTACGTCTCGGCCACGAAGTGGGTCGTGGACCTCGAGCTCACGACGTTCGAAGCGTTCGATCCGTACTGGATCCGCCGCGGCTGGGCGGAGCGGGCGCCGATCAAGACCCAGTCGCGCATCGACACGCCGAGGTCGTTCGCGGACGTGCCGCCGGGCGACGTCGTGGTCGCCGGCGTCGCGTGGGCACAGCATCGCGGCATCGACCGGGTCGAGGTGCGGGTCGACGAGGGTTCCTGGCGGGAAGCCGAGCTCGCCACCGAGGACACGATCGACACGTGGCGCCAGTGGCGCGTCACCGTGCCGCTCACGACCGGGAACCACACGATCACGGTGAGGGCCACGGACGCCGAGGGCGATCTGCAGACCACCGAGCGCGTCGAGCCCTTCCCCGACGGCGCTACCGGTCACCACTCGATCGTCGTGCACGTGAGCTGACGGCGGGTTTGGGGGCTCAAGTCCCTGTCGAAGAAGGAGGTATGAGGATCGTCGCACCCCCCGACGTGCGCTCGCACGTGCAGGAACGCGGAGGACTGCTGTTCGTGCGCATCCGCAAGGGCTCGGGCGTGCACGCGGGGGGCATCGTGACGCTCGAGACCACGACCGAGCCGCCGCCCGACGCGCTCGACTGGCGCCGGTTCGAGGCCCGTGGCCTGCTGGTGTTCGTGCCGCGCACGATGCGCCTCCCCCGGACCTTGCACCTGCGCCTGAAGGGCGGGTTCCACCGCCGCGTCACAGCCCTCTGGAACGGCTGCGCCTACGTGATCTGACGACTGCGCGCCCGAGGAGGATCGGCGGGACCTGTTGCGGGAAAGGGGCGATGGTCCCGACGGTCGCAGCACCAACGCCTCCGCCGGGTTCGGGCCGCCGACCTACGCTGAACGTGGAATCGTCTGTCGGGAGGCACCACGATGTGTCTCGCCAAGCTCGTCGCCGCGATCGTCGCTTCGTTCCTGTTGGTCTCGACCGCGCTGCCTGCCGCGGCGGCCGAACCTCCGGTCGTCTCATGGTTCGCCAGATCGGGGATGCGACTCGAGGACGTCGCTCGCGACGGTTCGGGCGGCGCGGTGGTCGCCGGGAGGCAGTCATGGGGTGCGGACCACAGCGGCGTGATCGCTCGATACGGGCCCGACGGCGACCTCATCTGGAGCGACACGTGGGCGCCGGTCCAAGGCTCGGTTCGAGCCAACGCGGTGGCCGTCGCTCCGAACGGTGGCGTGGTCGCGGTCGGCGGGATCG
>DASZOO010000214.1:0-4321 GCA_035550775.1 Actinomycetota bacterium
CTCGCGCTCGCCTCGGCCGAGAGCCGCTACCGCTCGATCATCGAGACGATGCCGGCGGTGCCGTGGAGCGAGGTCGTCGACCCTGCCTCGGGGCTGAGCCGGTTCGTCTTCATCGGGCCGCAGGTGGAGACGGTCTTCGGGTACCGGCCCGAGGAGCTGATGATGGAGCCCGACCACTTCTATCGGATGGTGCATCCCGAGGACCGAGAGCGATTGCGGGCCGCGAGCGACCGTTGCGACTCGACGGGGGAGCCCTGGAACGAGCTCTACCGGGTCAGCCACCGGGACGGCTCGCTGCGCTGGATCTTCAGCTACGCGACCCGCACGTTCGAGGACGACCGCCCGGTGTGGAACGGCATCGCGGTCGACGTGACGCGGCACGTGGAGGCCGGCTCGATCTCCGACCACATGGACGTCGCGGTCGACGCCGATCCCGCGTGATCAGCCGGCGGGCAGGCGCAGCACGCGCACGCCCTCTGGCAGATACGGGTGGAGCTTCTCCGGCAGCACCACCGAGCCGTCTTCCTGCTGGTGGTTCTCGAGCAGCGCGATGAGCGTGCGCCCGATCGCCGTCGCGGTGCCGTTCAGCGTATGGGGAACCGCGGTTCGCCCGTCATCCGTTCGCATCCTGGTCTGAGCACGGCGCGCGCCGTAGTCGGTGTAGTTGGAGCACGAGGTGATCTCTCGGTAGCGCTGCTGCCCCGGCAGCCATGCCTCGATGTCGTACTTCTTGGCGGCAGCGCCGCCGAGGTCCCCCGCGGCGATGTTCACGACGCGGTACGGCAGGTCGAGGTTCCCGACGATCTCCTCCTCGACCGAGACGAGGAACTCGAGCTCGTCCCAGCTCGAGCCGGGGTCGCAGAAGGAGAACATCTCGACCTTGTCGAACTGGTGGACGCGGAACATGCCACCCAGGTCCTTGCCGTAGGTTCCGGCTTCCCGACGGAAGCACGTGGAATAGCCCGCGTAGCGGAGCGGCAGAGCCGCCTGCTCGAGGATCTCGCCCATGTGCAGCGCGGCGAGCGAGACCTCCGACGTGCCGACGAGGTAGAGCTGGTCGGCATCGGTCCGGTAGATGTTGGCCTCGTCGGTGGGGAGGAACCCGGAGGCGTACATCACCTCCTCGCGCACCAGCACCGGCGGGATGACGGGCACGAAGCCCTTGCCCACCAGGATGTCCACCGCGTGACGCATCAGGGCGAACTGCACGAACACGAGATCGCCCTGCACGTAGACGAACCGCGAGCCGCTCGCGCGCACGGCGCGCTCGACGTCGAGCACGCCCAGCGCGGCGCCGAGCTCCGCGTGATCCTTCGGCTCGAACGCGAACTCGGGCGGCTCGAGGTGACGGCGAACCTCGACCGCGTCCTCGTCGGTGAACCCGTCGGGTGCACTGTCGTGCGGGAGGTTCGGCGTCGCGGCGAGCAGCGCGGACAGGGCCTCGTCGGCCTCGCCCAGCTGCGGCTCCAGCTCTTTCAGCTCGGCCGAGACGCGCGCGACATCGTCGATCAGCCGCTGCTTCTCCTCACCCTCGGCGCGGCCGATCGTCTTCGAGGCCTTGTTCTGCTCGGCGCGGAGGTCCTCGACCTTGGCGGTGAGCGACCGCCGTCGCTCGTCGGCGGCGAGGATCTCGTCGACGGCGCCGGCCAGGTTCCGCCGCGCGAGTGCCGCGCGGAACCGTTCCGGATCCTCGCGCAGCGCCTTGATGTCGAGCATGCGTTACGGGACCTTGACCTGGTCGCCGCCCTTGGTCCCCGCCTGCGCGGGCTGGGCCGCCTGTCCCTGCTGCGGCGCCGCCCCCGATCCGCCGTCCATGATGCTCTGCCCGTGGAAGATGCCGCCTTCCTCCACGACGAGCGTCTTCGAGGTGATGTTGCCGTCGATGCGCCCACCCCGGGCGAGATGCGCCTTGCCCTTGACGACCACGTTGCCCTTGAACTTGCCGGCGACGCTCACGTTCTGAGCCCGGATGTCGGCCTCGACCTGGCTCTGCGGCGACAGCGTCACGTCGCCGTCGGCGTTGATCTGGCCCTTCACCTGGCCGTCGATGCGCAGGTTGCCGGCCGAGACCACGTTGCCCTCGAGGCGCGCACCCGTGCCGACGATCGTGACCTCTCCGTTGTCTTCAGCCATGCCGCCTCCTTGCTCTCGTTCCCGGCGCCCGTGCACGTCGGCCGTCGGGGCCGTCGCCTCGATCGGGTCGGCGTCGTCCTCGTCGCGCTTGAAGATCATCGAGCCTCCACCCGTTCCGCATCGCCGGCCATGGCCTGACGGATCGCTTCGGCTTCCTCGGTGGAGAGGTTGTACGAACTGGAACGCTCGGTGACCGGCTTCGCGTAGACCCTGGTCTCCTGCCGGCCGTTGATCGAGGTCAACACGACGCCCGTGCCGTGCTCGTCGAGCAACGCGCACGAGAACGACAACCGTCCGCCGACGTCCTCGAAGGCGTCGAAGCGCAACAACGCGACGTGCCGAACCGTGCCGTCGATGAGCACCTGTTGCCGCTTGTCGGTGGCGTTGAGGGTGCGCACCGCCTGTTCGAGGCGCTCGATGCGCTGGGCCTGACCGGTCAGCACCCCCCGCAGAGCCTCGCTCATCTGGATCGGTCCGGCGGACTCCTTCGCGCGGCGTCCGCCGGCTCCCACGATCGAGAAGAGGAACGCGAGCACCGCCAGGACGATCGCGATGAGGGCGACCAGGGTGAGCGTGCTGTCGGACAGGGTCATGGTTGGCCTCGCGACGCGTCGGCGGGCAGGGTGCCCCACCCGCTGGGGGCCTCACTATACGACGGCCTCCCAGGCCACCGGGTGGTCACGGCACGCCGCGCAAGCGGAACGACGCGGTGGCCCCGCCGACGATGTTGCGAACCCGTGACGACGACCCGCTCGACACGCCGTCGCGCTACCATCGGGGCCGCATGTCGGCCCCCCTGACCGAACCCTCCCTGCACGAACGGTCCTCGCTCGAAGCGGACGCGGCCGGGCAGGCGCCGCTCGAGGCGGCGCTGCTCGGCACGTTCCTCGCGGATCGATACGAGATCCGCGCGCCGTTGGGACGCGGGGGCATGGGCGAGGTGTTCGAGGCGGTCGATCGCCGCCTGGGTCGCACGGTCGCGATCAAGGTGCTGCGCCCGGAGCTGGCCGCCGATGATCGGTTCCTCGCCCGGTTCCGCCGGGAAGCCGCGACCGCGGCGCGACTGGCGCACGCCGGCATCGTGGCGGTTCACGACATCGGCGAGGACGGGGGCAGGACGTTCATCGTGATGGAGTTCGTCGCCGGGCGAACCCTCGCCGACATGGCACGCGACGGCTCGGCGCCGACGGGCCGGCGCGTCGCCGGCATCGGCGTGGCGGCGGCGCGAGCGCTCGCCCACGCCCACGAGCGAGGCATCGTGCACCGCGACGTCTCGCCGTCCAACATCATGGTGACCGCCGACGGGGTGGTGAAGATCCTCGACTTCGGCATCGCCCGGGGCGGCAGCGCCGCGGAGCGGTCGGCCGCCGCCTCGCGAGGGACGCTCCCCTACCTGGCCCCGGAGGTGTTGCAGGGCGGAAGGGTCGACGCGCGCGCCGACGTGTACGCGCTGGGGGCGGTGCTCGTGGAGCTCGCGACCGGCATCGACGACACACGACTCCACGACGTGCTCGCGCGAGCGACCGCGGCCGAGCCGAGCGCTCGCTGCCCGTCGGCCGCGGCGCTCGCGGCCGCGCTCGAGGAGTTGGGCCACGCGGACGCGCCGACGATGCCGCTGCACCGGCGTGCGGCGGGCGGCACCACCCCGATCGTCCGCCTCGCGACGCGCCCGCTCGGATCCGCGCCGGACGAGGGGGTCCGGCCGCCGCCGGCGCGCGGCCTCGCGGTGGCCAGGGTGCGCCGGCGACCCCGCGGCCGGCGTCTGGGGCGCGCGGCGATCGCGACGCTGCTCGTGGCCATGGTCCTCGTCGGCGCGCTCGTGGTCGGGGAGGTCGTCGCCTCGCTCACGGCGCCGCAGGCGGCGGCGAGCGTCACCGGCCCGCTCGAGGTGCCGGCACCGAGCGACCTCAGCGCCGCGGCCTCCTGCGACGGGCTCTTCTCCACGGGGGTCGATCTGGCGTGGTCGGGCAACGGGCCCGCGAAGGGATACGAGGTCTGGCGCCGGGGCGGAGCCGACGGCCGCGTGCTCGTGGCTCGGGTGCGGGGGATGCACACGGAGACGTTCCGCGACGTCGATCTGGGCGTCGATGCGTTCTACACCTACCGGGTTCGAGCGTTCGACGGGCCGCGGGTGAGCGCGTGGTCGAACGCGACGGAGGTCGCCACCCCGCTGCTCTGTCTCACCTGA
>DASZOO010000215.1:0-18831 GCA_035550775.1 Actinomycetota bacterium
CACGAAGGGCTGGTGTTCCCGGAATCCGACGCCGAGATCGTGCACGTCGGGGAGGCGGAGTCGCCGAACTAGATGAAGTGGTCTTCGTTCGGCACGGTGCCGGGCTGCCACCCTTCGTACCCCTCGGGGAAGGCGAACGCGCCCCCGTAGGTGGGTGCTGATCTCCGTCCGAAGACCGGCTCGCGCGGTCCCTTCTTGAAGTTGAACACGTGCTCGAACGCGTGGGTCTTCTCGATACGAGGGGTGAGGTAGGGGAGGCCCCAGTTGTCGGCGATGAAGCGCAGCGGCGTGGAGAACTCCCCGACCTCACTGTCGATGATGCCCCGACGCGTGTACGGGCTGATCGTGAGCAGCGGAACGCGCACGCCGAGCCCGAGGTCGTCGACGGCCGGCGGGAGCACGGGGTCGTAGAACCCGCCCCACTCGTCCCACGTGAGGAAGATCGCGGTGTGCTCCCACATCGGGCTGCGCATCACCGCGTTCACGATCTCGCTGACCCAGTTGTGCGCGTGCCCCGTCGAGTACGGCGGGTGGTCGGAGAGCTCGAAGCGGGGGGTCACCCAGGTCACGGCAGGGAGCTTCTCGGCCTCGATGTCGTTCACGATGCGATCGATCGGACGCATGTGCTCGGGCCACATGTCGGTGTGGAACACGTTCCCGATGCCGTTGTAGGCGTTCCAGAAATACCCGACCTGGCCCGGTGCGGCGGAGTAGTAGGTCCAGTCGACGCCGATGTCGGTGAGCTGCTCGCCCACCGTTCGGTAGTTGAAGCACGTGTCGTGCTTCGTGAGGTTCCCCACGTCGTCCTTGACGAAGACGAAGACATCGTCGCCGAGCGCGTCGCACCCCCAGCTCTTGAAGCGCTTGCCGTCGGTCACCCGGGTCTCGATGTTCTCCGGGTTGTCGAGCACGCCCCCGGACTGCCCGGCGATGAAGTAGTAGTGGTTGGGATACGACGGGCCGCCCACGCTCGCGAAGAAGTGATCGGAGAGCGCGTACTCGCGGGCCCACGTCCAGTAGTTCGGGATCTGGTCCTCGTCGAAGATCGAGTACGCGTAGGTCGAGCCGAATTCCCCGTTGCCGAACCCGTCCATCTTGTCGCCGTTGACGCAGCTGAGGTGGGCCGCCCGGTCGTGGGGGATGTCGCCGGGCAGCCACTCCGGACAGCGGATCAACGGCTTCTCCTTGCCGTACTCGAGACCCACGGTGGTGCCCTCCACACCCGGGAACTTGCCGAACATCGTGTTGAAGCTGCGGTTCTCCAACATGATGTAGACGACCCGTTTGATCGGGGTCGCCGTGTCGATCTCGGGCCTCGGGTCGTCGAGCCTCGGCACGACCTTGCCCCCGGTGCAGGAGAAGAGGACTCCGCCGGCCACCGCCATCGCGGAGCCCTGCAGGAACCGCCGTCGCGTGAGGTAGGGGATCGGGTGGGCCGGCGCGCGTTCCTCGTCGCGCGGGTGCATCGATTCGGGCATCGGTTATTCATATCAAGCCGCCGAGCCATCGCTATCCTTGGCCGCACCGTGCACACAGCTTCGTCATATCGCGCCCGGATACTGTCGCCCGTGCCATCGCCTCCCTCGCCCTTCCGACGGCCTCGGCTCGCGCGCTCGATGGCCGTGATCGTCATGGTGCTCGCGTTGGCGATCGCGGCCTGTGACGGAACGGGCGACGGCGGGCGCGACGAGGGCTTCGGGGCGGCTCGGTCGGTGTCGCCCACCGCGACCGATGCGTTCACGCCGTCGGCGAGCGTCGCGCCCTCGCCCACGCAACCCGCCGTGCCCGATCCCGCACCGAAGACCCGTGGCGCCGCGTCGCCGACGTGTGTCGAAGGCTGGCGGACGCCGCCCCGGGACACCCCGCTGTTCACCGATCCACTGGGCATCGTGCGGCGAACGGCGCCGGTCGACGGCGAGTTCACCGTGGTCGACATGCGGTACTTCACGGGCCCCGAGTCGCCGCCCTCCGACAAGGGCTACATCCTCGAGATCGACCGGTGGTACATCAAGCTCTTCGTCGAGTCCGACTGGAGCTACCAGGGCCGGTTCATCGTCGAGGCCCGGCGATTCGGCCGGGGCGTCGCGGCCGTAGCCCCGTACGACTCCAGGGGCTTCCGCTCGCCGGACTGGACCGGGTTCCAATGGGACTCGGCCGACCCCGAGCCCGCCGCGTACCCGGGCCTGCCCGGGCGCTGGTCGGGCATCCCGTACGACTTCGTCGGTGGCGGCCAGGGTCTCGACATCGCGGGACTGCCCGACGAGGTGCGCGGGTGCCTCGCCGGAACGTGAGACGTCGGTCCTAAGGCATCTGGCCGTTGCGCCATCCCCCGGTGAGGTAGTTCCATCTGAGCCATGAACGTCGCGATCGGTACTCACCACCGTCCCAGCGATCCTCTCGGCGTCGTCGCCGTCCTGAGCGGCGTCGCGGGGTTCGTCAGCACCTTCGTGCTCTGGCTCTACCAGATGCGCCCGACCTCAGCGATGGGCAGTTGGCTCGCGTCGGAGCTCGCGGTCGACCGACTCCACGAAGACCTGATCGTGCTGGCCGCCCTGTGCGGCACGGTCGCGATCGTGGGCGCCGTCCTCTCGTCGTTCGGTGGTCCGGCCAGGTCGTCCACCGTCGCCGCGATCCTGCTCGGCGCGACGGCGCTGACCTACCCGGTGTTGGCGTGGCAGGGAGTCGTCGGCATGCCGGTGACGCCCCCGTTCTCGCCGTAGCGCGGGCTCAGTCGTCGGCCTCGACGGAGTCGAGCGCCTGATCCACGGAGTCGTACATGTCCCCCGCGACGAAGTCGTGCTTGAGCTCGTCTCCGACCAACAGATCCCGGACCGAGCCCACCGCCTCGGCGACGACCAGCCTGATGTCGCGCTCGGCGAGCTCCTCCTGGAGCTCCCCCAACATGCGGGCGGCGGTCACGTCGATGTCCGGGATCGTCGAGGCCTCGATCACGACGATCCGCAGGTCGTCGCGCCGTCGGGTCAGGGTGCGGACCCGTGAGCGGAACCGCTCGGCGTTGGCGTAGAACAGCGGGGCGTCGAACCGGTACACGAGCGCCCCCGGAACCTGGCGCGTTCCTCGCACGCGGGCCACGTCGTGGAACCCGATCCGACCGGGCAGCAGGCCCAGCACGGCGTCGTGCGGATGGCTGGAACGTCTGAGGAAGTCCAGCAGCGACAGCGCCATCGCGATCACCACCCCCTCGAGCACGCCGATCACCGCGACCCCCGCCAGGGCGGCCATCGCGATCGCGAACTCTGCGCGCCGAACGCGCCACAGGGTCAGCGCCGCCCGGGGTTCGAACAGGCGCAGCACCGCGACCGTGACCACCGCGGCGAGGGCTGCGACCGGGACGTCTCGCAACAGGCCGGTCGCCACCAGCAGCACGAGGGAGATGAGGACCGCCGCCGCGAGTCCCGCGAGCTGCGAGCGCGAGCCGACCGATTCCGCCACCGCCGTCCTGGCCGCGCTCGCGCTGACGGTGACGCCCCCCGATCCGCCGGATGCGAGGTTGGCGGCGCCCAACCCGATCAGGTCTCGGTTCGCGTCGACCTCGTAGCCGTTGCGCGCGGCGAAGGCACGGGAGCTCACGAGCGTGTCGGCGGCAGCCACCAGCGCGATCGCGGCCGCTCCGGGAAGCAGGTCGCCGAGGTCCGACATGGCTAGGTCGGGCAGGCCGATCGCCGGGAAGCCCGACGGGAGCGGGCCGACGACCGTCACATCGAGATCCGCCGCCGCCACGAGCAGGGTGGCCGCGAGGACGGCGAGCAGCGGGCCCGGCACGCGGGGCCATCGACGGCAGACGAGCATGACGACCATCGCTTCGATCGCGATGGCGATCGTGGCGGGGTCGGCAACCGAGACGGAGCGCACCGAGCTCGCGTAGAGCCCGAGGGTGCTGTCGGCCTCGACCGTCACACCGAGCATGCGCGGAAGCTGGCTCGCGATGACGACGATGGCCAGGCCCGCCTGGTACCCGAGCAGCACGGGCTCCGACAGGAAGTCGGCCACCGCCCCGAGCTTCGCGACGCCGGCGATCGCGAGGATCGCCCCGGCGAGCAGGGCGAGGCCGGCCACGAGCGCGGCGTACCTCGCGGGATCACCGGCGGCCAGGGGCCCGACCGTCGCCGCCACGATGGCGGCGGTCGACGCATCGAGGGCGATCACGAGCTGTCTGGACGAGCCCAGGGCGGCGTACGCCACCAGCGGCAGCACGCAGGAGTAGAGGCCGGCGATCGGCGGCATGCCCGCCACCTCAGCCATGCCCATGCTGAGCGGGATCGCGATCGCAACGATCAGCACGCCGGCCGTGATGTCGGCCCGCAGCGAGCCGCGGCGGTACCCGCGCAGCGATACGAACAGCGGCAGCCTCACTCCGACATCATGAACGGTCCGTCACCCTCGTTCGGGGCGCGAGCTCCGTGACGTCCGACCGCCTAGGCTGAGGCGGGCCATCCCGTGTAGAGGTCCGAACCCCGCTTGCGGAGCTCGTTGCCGATCACGAGCCGTTGGATCTCGCTCGTGCCTTCCCAGATGCGATCGACACGGAGCTCGCGGTACATCCGCTCGACCGGCTGCTCTCGCATGTACCCACGGCCGCCGAAGATCTGCACCGCCTTGTCGATCACACGCCCGGCGGTCTCGCTGCACACGAGCTTCACCGCGCTCGCCATCGCATGGGTCTGCTTCCTCGTGGCGCCGCCGCGGGATGCGTCCCAGCAGACCCGGTACAGCAACGACTTGGCGGCCATGATCTCGGCGGCCATGTCGGCGAGCATGAACTCGATCGCCTGGAACTCCACGATCGGGCGGCCGAACTGACGGCGTTCCTGCGCGAACGCGAGTGAGAGCTCGAGCGCCCGTGCGCTCGCACCCATCGTGCGCGCGCCGATCATGATGCGCTCCTCCACGAACCAGTCCTTGGTGAGCTCGAAGCCCTCACCCACCTCGCCGAGCACGCGATCGTCGCCGACCCGCACCCCTTCGAACGCGTAGATCGGGTGCTCGAAGACGAACGTGTGCGTGTACCTCGGGGTGCGCACGAGCCGCACGCCGGGCATGTCCTTGTCGACGAGGAAGACCGTCGCCTTCGCGGGGTCGCCGTCGACGTGCGCGTGCACGAGGAAGAAGTCCGCGACGTCGCCGCTCGTCACGTGCCACTTCTCGCCGTCGAGCACCCACCCGTCGCCGTCTCGGCGGGCCGTGGTCGAGACCGCGGTGACGTCGGAGCCGGCGCCTTCCTCGGTGATCGCGTACGCGTCGCGGCGCTCGCCCCTGATCGCCGGCCGCAGGAACCGCGCCTTCTGATCCTCGGTGCCCCGCGCGAGCGGGATCGAGGGCCGCCACGGGATGTCCCAGAGCGCCCCGGTCGCACGACCCCACTGCTCCTCGATCAGCATCTGCCGGAACGTGTCGTGGCCCTGGCCGCCGTCCTCCACGGCGTGGTTGATGGCATGGAAGCCCCACTCGAGCACGGCTGCCTTCGCGGTGGCATGGCTCTCCGGTGTGAGGCCATCGTTCGCTTCGCACTCGTCCTCGAGCGGTACCAGCACGTGGTCGGTGAACTCACGCGCCTGCTGCTGCACGGTCCGGTCGTCGGCGGACAAGGTCAGGTCCACGGCGCTCACTCCTCGCGGCAGGTAGGGTTCGGCGCGAGTCTAGGGCGGCGCTTCGAGGGGGCGTGAACCGGATGAGCAGGACCGTGTTCCACGGCGGCGTGGTCTTCGACGGAACCGGCGCCGCTCCGGCGGACGCCGACGTCGTCATCGACGGGGGCCGCATCGTCGAGATCGGATCGGGACTCGACGGGGACGAGGGCGTCGATTGCACCGGCCGGGCGCTCCTGCCCGGCCTGTTCGATTGTCACGTGCACCTCGCGTACCGCTACGAGGACTTCGACGAATACGCACGCATGCAGGAGCCCTTCTCCCTCGCGTTCTTCCGCATGGCCGAGAACCTGCGGCGGACGCTGGCGCTCGGCATCACGACCGTGCGAGACGCCGCCGGCGCCGACGCGGGCCTGCGGGTCGCCGTCGACGAAGGAACGCTGATCGGTCCCCGCATGCAGGTCTCCCTGACGATGTTGTCGATGACGGGTGGCCACAACGATCCGTGGCTGCCCAGCGGCGCGCGCGGCATGTACGGCGTCGAGTATCCAGGCATGCCGTCCGGCGTCTGCGACGGGGTCGAGGGGGTGAGCGCGAAGGTCCGCGAGGTGATCAGGGCCGGCGCCGACGTGATCAAGATCGCCTCGAGCGGCGGCTTCCTCTCGCCCGCCGACGATCCGATGGAGCCGAACTACTCGCAGGAGGAGGTCGACGCGATCGTGCGCACGGCGGCGGATCTTGGGACGTGGGTGATGTCGCACGCGCACGGGCCCGAGGGCATCAAGCGCGCCGTGCGTGCGGGCGTTCGGTCGATCGACCATGGCACCTTCCTCGATCACGAGGCGGCCGAGTTGATGGTCGAGCGGGGCACCTGGCTGGTGCCGACGCTCACGGCGGGCGACACGACCGAAGCGCTGGCCGCCGACGAGAAGGTGCAGCCGGCCGTGCGGGAGAAGCTGCGCACCCTCGGCCGTCCGGAGTTCGAGGCGATGCGGCTCGCGTCAGACGCGGGTGTGAAGGTCGCGATGGGCACCGATTGCCCGGTCGCCCCGCACGGGACGAACCTCAACGAGCTCCGCCACATGGCCGCGCACGGTTTCACCCCGGCGCAGGCCCTGCACGCCGCGACCTCGAGCGCCGCCGAGCTGATGGGCATGCGAGACGACCTCGGCACGATCGAGCCGGGGAAGCGCGCCGACCTCGTCGTGCTCGACGGCGACCCCCTCGTCTTCGACGAGTACGAGTCACGCATCGAGCACGTCTGGAAGGACGGGGTCCGGGTCGTGCCGTTCGAGGCTCCGGCGTAGCCTCGCGTGTTCCCGATCGGACTGGCCCTGGCCTCGGGGCTGACCTGGGGAAGCGCCGACTTCGTCGGTGGCCTGATGTCGCGACGCCTGCCCACGGCGATCGTCATGGTCGTGAGCCAGGGGGCGGGGTTGATCCTCACCGCCGGGCTCGTGATCGTGCTCGGCGAGCCCCGGCCCGATGCAGGTTCCCTCACGGCCGGGGCGCTCGGCGGCGTCGCGGGTGCGATCGGACTCGCCTCGCTCTATCGCGGACTGGCGGTCGGCCGCATGAGCATCATCGCGCCGACCGCGGCGCTCTCCGGTGCGGTGCCGGTGGTCGTCGGGTTCCTGCAGGGGGAGCGGCCCGCGACCCTGCAGGTCGTGGGCATGGCCGTCGCCGGGGCGGGCGTGCTCCTCGCCGTGCGCACCCCGGAACCGGACGTCAGCAGGCCCGGCGGCACCGGGACCCGAGGCATCGGGTTCGCGTTGCTGGCCGCCCTGTTCCTCGGGCTGTTCGTGACCTCGCTCGACGTCGCAGGCGAGGCGAGTCCGCTGTGGGCCTCGCTGATGGTCCGGGTCGTCTCCGTTCCGTTGTTCATCGCCGCGGCCCTGGTGACGGTGCGGCACACGCGACGTCCGACCGGCCGCGAGACCGCGATCCTCGCCGGCGTCGGCGCGCTCGACAACGGCGCCAACGTGATGTTCGCGTTCGCTGCCCGGGAAGGCTTGCTCACGATCGTCTCGGTGCTCGGTTCCCTCTACCCGGTCGCGACCGTCCTGCTGGCGCGCTGGTTCCTGCACGAGCGGCTCGCACCGTGGCAGGTGGCAGGGATCGCGGCCGCCTTCGTCGGCGTCGCCCTGATCGCCGGCGGCTGACGTCGGGAACCCATCGGTTCTGCCTCAGTCTCCCGAGAGGATGCGGATCACCTCGGTCGCCGCCCGGCGTCCCGTTCGGAGAGCGCCCTCGATCCAGCCCGTGCCCTCGTCGGCGATGTCCGAGCCGGCGAACGTGATGCGTCCCTCCGTGCTCAGGCGCGACGAAGGATCGACCGCGTACCACCCCGGCTTGGGCGCGAACCACGTGCCCTTCGAGTACGGGTCGGTCACCCAGTCGTGCCCGTGGGCGACGTCGACCTGCGCGTTCGGGAAGTAGTCGCGGATCGCCCGTTCGATCGCACCGCGGTCGTCGGCGCGGATGGAACGGGTTCCCGAGAACCCGGTCACGAGATGCCCGCCCGATACCGGGCCGCCCACGACCACACCCTGCAGAGCAGCCGGCCAGCCGATCCCCAGGGCTCGACCCGGCACGTGGTTCGCGATCGCGAGTGCCTTCGTCGCCGCGCCGGCATGACCGCCGATCGCGGCCCTGTGCTTCGCCGCGCTCAGTGGCGGGTCGAACGCGACGTCGACCCATACGTGCAGTGGAAGCGCGACGACCGCCGCCGATGCCCGCACCTCCCCGCCGCCGGCGATGTCGGCGGTCACGCCGTCGTCGGTCGAGCGCACCCGCACCACCGGGCTCAGTAGGCGCACATCGGCGCGCGACTGCCCGGCGATCGCGTCCACGAGGCTCGCCGATCCCTCGGCGAAGGTCGACCCGACGTCCCCCAGGAACTCGTCGAACCGGTAACCTTCGCTGACGGCGTCCAGCAGGAGCCCGAGCATCGACATGTGGCTGGGCTCCCCCCCGCCCATGATCGCGGCGAAGGCCTGCATGAACGACGTCGCCTCGGCGGGGACGCGGTTCGTCTCGAGCCACGACGTGACCGGGACGTCGAGGTCGTCCCAGGCGTCCGATCGCGTCGTCTGCACGGTCGGACGCCCGCGCACGAGACGCTCGAACGCCCCGTCGATCGCGGGCGCGGCCCGGAGCGCTTCGGAGATCAGTGCGATCGCATCGGTCCGGAGCACACCGTCGACGAGCCAGGCGATCGACGACGTCGGGTCCGATGCGCGCAGCGGCACGCCTGCCCGGGCGACCTCCTCGGACAGCGCGGTCTGGGACTCGGGGAAGACCCACGCCGCTCCGTACTCGGCCTTCACCCCGGTGCCGGGGATCTCCCGGTACCAGGCTCGGCCGCCGAGTCGGTCGCGGGCCTCCACCAGCACGACCGAACGGCCGGCGTCCCCCAGGTCCCTGGCCGCGACCAGGCCCGCGAACCCGCCGCCGACCACGATGACGTCTGCATCCACGGTTGCCGAGCGTAGCCGGTCGTGCGCGTCCCGCGCGTTGTTCCCTCGAGAGGGCGCCGATACGCTTCGGCGCATGCCCTTGCGTGAGATCGTCGCATCGGTGACGGAGCGGCGGGTCTCGGCCGAGGCGCTGCTCGCGGAGTCGCTCGGCCGCATCGAGCGACTCGACGGCCCGATCAACGCGGTCGTGCACGTCCGCCGCGACGGCGCGTTCTCCGACGCCGCCGCGATCGACGCCCGCATCGAGGCCGGCGAGGACCCCGGGCCGCTGGCGGGCCTGCCACTGCTCGTGAAGGACAACGAGGACGTCGCAGGGCTGCCGACCACGTTCGGCTCGTTGCTCCGTCGAGACGCGGAGCCCGCCGAGCGCGACTGCGAGGTCGTCCGCCGCCTGCGGGCCGCAGGTGCCGTCGTCGCGGGCAAGACGAACCTGCCCGAGTTCGCGTTCGAGGGGTTCACGTCGAACCGGCTGTTCGGGGATACGCGCGACCCGTGGGCCCTCGACTGGTCGCCGGGCGGATCGAGCGGAGGCAGCGCCGCCGCTCTCGCCGCCGGACTGGCGCCTCTCGCGACCGGCACCGACGGGGGCGGGTCGATCCGCATACCGGCGGCCTTCTGCGGGCTCGTCGGCCTGAAGCCCACCGGTGGCCTGATCGGCCGGGACCCGCCGCCGTCGTGGATCGACTTCTCGACGAAGGGACCGCTCGCGACGAGCGTCGCCGACGCCGCCCTGCTGCTCGAGGTGATGCGCGGTCCGGTGGCCGGCGACCCGACCGCGGTGCCTGCGTGGGCCCCTCGGGTCGGGACGTGGCCCGGGCGCATCCTCGCGACCCCCCGCATGGTCGACTACGGCCCGCTGCCCGATCCGATCGGCTCGCAGTTCGACGAGGCGATCACCGCGCTCGGGGCGGCCGCCGGCCTCCCGATCGAACCCGTCCCCCCGCCGTTCCCCGAGCAGATCGACGACGACTGGTTCACGACGGTCGCCGTGGAGGAGATCACTTGGATCGGCCGCCACGACGCGACCGAGCGAGGGGCCGAGTTGACGCCGTACCTGCGCGACGGGCTCGAGATCGCGGCCACGATCACGCTCGACCAGTACCTCGATGCCAGGCGGCGACGGTTCACGTACACGAAGACCCTCGACGAGATGCTCGGTTTCGATGCGGTGCTGGTCTCGCCGACGATGTGCGTGGAGGGGTTCTTCGCCGACGGCCGGACGCCGGGCGGCGAGGAACGGTCGACGGCGGCGTCCGCCTACAACACGCAGGCGGCCAACATCACCGGCCACCCCGCGTTGTCGGTCCCGGCCGGCCGTTCTCCCAACGGCGTGCCGTTCGGCATCCAGATCACCGGGCCGCGGTTCGCCGACGACCTCGTGCTCGCGGTGGGCGCGGCCTGGGAAGCCGCGCGACCGTGGCCCGCCGTGGCGCCGGGCTACACGCCGTTCGGTGAATGAGTTCGACGCTCATGCGCTGGCGAGGTCACGCCGGTCGAACGTCACCCACGCGACGGCGTAGGAGACGACGGCGATGCCGGTCAGCACGAGCACGTTGCGCAGCTGCAGCCCGCTCGTGAGAGCCGATGGGTCCTGGTACCAGCGGAACGGTGAGAGTGGGCGGAAGGGCCGGAGCCAGTCGACCGCCGGACCGACGGCGTTCACGATGAACGCCACGATGGCGAGACCACCTGCCACCACGTTCCCCGCGGTGCGGCGGCCCGTGGAGGCCCCCACCGCGAACGCCACGCCGCCGAACGCGAGGCCGAGCAGCGCCAGCATCAGGCAGGCCACGATCACATCGGCGACGGGCACGGTGAGGTCGAAGACGGGGCCCACCAGCACGATCGTCGCGGCCGCCACGACGCCCAGGACGGCGGTGGTGCCCACGATCGTCAGGGCCTTCGTCGACAGCACCTGCCGGCGGCCGACGGGGGTGGACAGCAGCAGGTCGAGGGTGCCGGCCTCCTCCTCGCCGGCCACCGAGCGGGCACCCGCTCCGATCGCGAAGATCAGCATGATCACCGGGCCCATCGTGTTGAAGAACTCGCCCTCCAGGTAGCCCACCGGCGTGGCGTAGCTCTCGGCCCCCACGATGTTGCGGATCGCCTCGGGCAGCGCATCGATATAGGACTGCAGGTCGGCCGCGCTCTGTTTGATGCTCGGGTAGAACGCCGTGTACATCGACACCACGCCGGCCACGGCGATGCTCCAGCCGATCAACGATCGGCGCTGGTCGCGAGCGGCCTTCGCCAGCAGGCCGTTCACGAGGGCGGGCCGCCGTCGCTCAGGCCCGGCCCGTCGGACGCGGGCAGGTCGTCGCCGGAGGCGGGCGCGGGAGCGCCACCGTCGGCGCCGAAGAACGTCAGGAACAGGTCCTCGAGGCTCGGTTCCCGTGTCTCGATGTTCACGACGGTGAATGCCGCGGCCCGCTTGATCACCGCGTCGAGCGGTCCTTCGACCGAGAGCGACAGCTCGTCGCCGCGCGCCTGGACCTCGCGAACGCTCGGCAGGCCGTCGAACGCGGTCGCCGGCGCCGGTCCCTCGAAGTGCAGCTCGAGCCTGCGCAGGGCGTGAGCCTTCAGCTCGCCGATGTCGGCGACCGTGACGAGTCGCCCTTCCCGCACGATCGCGACGCGGTCGCACACGCGCTCGACCTCCGGCATCACGTGCGACGACAGGAACGTCGTCGCCCCCCGCGCCCGTTCCTCCTCGAGCAGCGAGTAGAACGTCTGCTGCATCAGCGGATCGAGTCCCTGGGTCGGCTCGTCGAGCACCACGAGATCGGGCCGGTGCATGAACGCTTGGATGAGCCCCACCTTCTGCCTGTTGCCGTGCGAGAGATCCTTGATCGGCCTGGTCGGATCGAGCTGCAGCCGTTCGATGAGCTGTTCGACGAACGGCCATTCGACTCCCTGCCGCAGCGAGGCGAACGTTCGCAGGTACTCCTCGCCGGTCAGTCGCGGGTACAGGGACAGCTCGCCGGGCAGGTATCCCGCTCGGGCACGAAGGGCCAGCCCGTCGGTCCGCGGGTCCAGGCCGAACACGCGAACCGAGCCCGACGACGGACGGATGAAATCGAGCATCGTGCGGATCGTCGTGGTCTTGCCGGCGCCGTTCGGTCCGAGGAAGCCGAACACCTCTCCCTCGGGGACCTCGAACGTGAGCTCCTCGATGCCTCGGGTGGAGCCGTAGTACTTCGTGAGCGCCGTCGCCTCGACGACCGGGGTCATGGCGACGCGTTCCTGGGACGCAGGTAGACGAACCAGTACACGAGGCCCACGAGCACGGCTCCGCCGACGATGTTGCCGATCGTCGCCGCAGCCAGGTTCGTGCCGAACCCGGCGAGGTCGAGCCCGGGGGGGCGATCGCCGGCCGGCAGATCGCGCTGGAGCAGCAGACCGACGGGGATGAAGTACATGTTCGCGATCGAGTGCTCGAACCCAGATGCGACGAACGCGCTGATCGGGAACACGATCGCGAAGACCTTGTCGACGATGGTGCGGCCCCCGGTCGCGAGCCAGACCGCCAGGCACACGAGCGCGTTCGCGAGGACCGCTCGCCACACCACGTCCCAGAACGGCAGCGAGGCCTTCCCGGCGGCGATCGAGAGCGCCGTCACCCCGACCGCGCCCTCATCTTGCGCCTCCCAGTTCCCGAGCCACACGAACAGGGCTACCGAGAGCGCTCCGACGAAGTTCCCGACGTAGACGATCCCCCAGTTCCTCAGGAGACGGGCGACCGGCACCTTCCCGCTCACGACGCTCATCACGATCAGGTTGTTCCCCGTGAACAGCTCCGCTCCGGCGACGATCACCAGGATCAGTCCGAGCGAGAAGCCGATGCCCGAGAGCCAGCGGGTGACGCCGAACCCGAGCTCGGACGACGTGCCGATCATCGTGGCGAGCACGGCGCCGAGCGCGATGAAGGCCCCGGCGAGCACCCCGAGCACGAACGTCGCGACGAACGGTGCGTTCGCCTTCGCGACCCCGCGCGTTTCGACCAGCGCCGCGATCTCCGCCGGCGCGAACGCGTCCATGCCCGCCATCGGGTGCGTGGCGTCGGTTCGGCGTGAGCTCATGCGCGCTACGGGCCCAAGTTGTACCCGAGACGTCGTGGCAGCCTGGCGACGAAGTCCACGATGGGGTTCGGCTGCTCGCCGCGGTCCTCGACCTCGTCCTTGTGTCGGATCGCGTGGTTCGCGATCAGCGCCCCCGGCGAGCGGATCGGCTCCGGCGGGAACCGCATCGGCTCCTCGTCGACGATCGGCAGGTCGAGCACCTCGTCGTAGCGGCCGAGCGCCCGGCTGGCGAGGATGCGACCGCCCAGGTGCGCCGGCCCGACGCCGTTGCCCGTGTACCCCAGGCCGTAGTGAACCGTGCCGCCGTCGAGCGTGCCGAAGAACGGCAGGTGGGACCCCGAGACGTCGATGGGTCCGCCCCACCCCGCGTCGATCGGCACGTCGGCGAAGCTCGGGAACATGCGATGCAGGTCGGCGGCCGCGACGCGCAGCGCAGCTTCGTCGTAGGCGAACCGAGGGCCGATCGACCGGGCGAGGTTGGGCTGCATGCCTCCGAGGCCGAACGCGATGCGCCCGTCGGGGGTGGTGCGAACGTAGTGCAGCGCGGCCCGGAAGTCGCTGAGACCCGCGCCGTTGGTCCAGCCGATCTCCTTCAGGCGCTCGGGCGCCGGAGCCGTCAGCACGATGTAGCTGCCCCGGACAGTGATCGCTCGCCGGAATCGCTTCCAGTGGGCGGCCCAGGCGTTGAGCGCGATCACGGCGGTCCCCGCGCGGACCGTGCCCGACGGGGTCTCGGCGACGGCGGGCGAACCGACCCCGAACCGCGTGACCGGCGTTCGTTCGTGCACACGCACGCCCATCTCCATCACGATGCGCCGCAGGCCGCGCGCGAGACGGGCCGGTTGCACGGTCGCCCCGTACCGGCTCGCGACCCCGCCCCGGAACACGGGGGAGTCGACCAGGTTGCGAACGCCTGCCGCCGAGAGCACCTCGAAGTCCTCGGCGAGGCCGAGCCGCTCGGCGGCGATCACGAGATCGCCCCACGCGCCGACCTGCACCTGCGACGCGGCCACGTCGAGCTCGCCATCGGCACGGAACCAGGCGTCGACGTCGTGATCGTCGCAGAACGCCCCGATCGCCTCGACGCTCGTCTCGGCCGCCCGGCATAGACGCAGCGCCGCGGCGTCGCCGAACTCCCTGGTGAGGTGCGGCAGCCCGTTCCAGAACCCGTTCACGAACCCGCCGTTGCGCCCGCTCGGCCCGCCGCCGCAGATGTCCTGCTCCAGCACGACGACGTCGGCCCCCGGATCGAGGCGCTTGAGTTGGTACGCGGTCCAGAGCCCGGTGTATCCGCCGCCGAGGATCACGACGTCGGCGGTCGCGTCGCCCTTCAGCGGCGGCGAGTCCTCGCCCACGAACTCCGGGCGGGCGAGAGCCTCCCGGAGCCACCAGCTCCGACCCTCGTCGGGCGGCATGGGCACGTCGGAAGCATCGGTCGGTGTGCTCATCGCGATGCAAGCGTATCGCCCGAGGCCAGGCGCTCGCCGAGCCCACCCCCGGCTCGTCGTCGGCGCTCGTCGCGGGTTGCTACGGTGAGGTCCCACGTCTCCAGCGAAGAAGGGTCACGCGATGGTCGGCGAGCGCTCGCACAGATGGCCGAAGAGCTGGCAGGTCACCGAAGGGCCCGAGCGTGCCCCCGCCCGCGCGATGCTGCGCGCCGTCGGCTTCAGCGAGGAGGACTTCGGCAAGCCGCAGGTCGCCGTGGCCTCGAGCTGGAACGAGGTCACCCCCTGCAACTACCATCTCGACAAGCTCGCGGCGCTCGCGAAGGAAGGCGTGCGCCAGGGTGACGCGGTGCCGATCGAGTTCACGACGATCGCGGTGAGCGACGGCATCGCGATGGGCCACGAAGGCATGAAGGCTTCGTTGATGAGCCGCGACCTGATCGCGGACTCGGTCGAGCTCGTGCTGCACGCCGAGCGCATGGACGCCCTCGTCGGCATCGCCGGATGCGACAAGAGCGAGCCCGGCATGTTGATGGCGATGGCCCGCACGAACCTGCCGAGCGTGTACCTCTACGGCGGCACGATCCTGCCGGGCACCCATCGGGGGCGCGACATCACGATCCAGGACGTCTTCGAAGCGGTCGGCTCCCACGCGAAGGGCACGATCGACGACGCCGAGCTCCGCGACATCGAACGGGCCGCGTGCCCGACGACCGGATCGTGCGCCGGCATGTACACCGCGAACACGATGGCGGCCGTGGGCGAGGCGATCGGCATGTCGCTGCCGGGTTCGGCCTCGCCGCCGGCGGTCGACTACCGGCGCGAGGTCGCGGCGCGCGAGTCGGGCATCCATGCGGCGCGGCTCGTGGCCGAGGGCGGCCCGCTGCCGCGCGACATCATGACAAAGGAAGCGTTCGAGAACGCGATCGCCGTCGTCATGGCGCTCGCCGGCTCGACGAACGCCGTGCTGCACCTGCTCGCGATCGCGCGCGAGGCCCACGTCGACCTGGAGCTCGACGACTTCGACCGCATCGCGCGCGACGTGCCCCACCTGGTCGACGTGCGCCCGGCCGGCCGGTTCGTGATGAGCGACGTCGACCGCGTCGGCGGCGTGCAGGTCGTGATGCGCGAGCTCCTCGACGCCGGCCTGTTGCACGGGGACTGCCTGACCGTGACCGGGAAGTCGATCGCGGACAACCTGGCCGCGATGGAGGTCGCGGCGCCCGACGGCGAGGTCGTGCACCCGCCGAGCGATCCGATCCACCCGTGGGGCGGGCTCGCGATCCTGCGAGGGAACCTCGCCCCCGACGGCGCCGTGATCAAGGTCGCGGGCGCCGCGGCCACCTCGTTCGAGGGCGCCGCCAAGTGCTTCGACTCCGAGCAGGCGGCGTTCGACGCCCTCACCGGCGGCGCGATCGTCCCCGGCGACGTGATCGTGATCCGGTACGAAGGCCCGAAGGGCTCGCCCGGCATGCCCGAGATGCTCGCCGTGACGGCGGCCGTCGCCGGCGCCGGGCTCGGCAAGGACGTCGCGCTGATCACCGACGGGCGCTTCAGCGGCGCGACCAAGGGCTTCAGCGTCGGGCACATCGCGCCGGAGGCCTTCGTGGGTGGGCCGATCGCGCTCGTGCGCGACGGCGACCGCATCCGGATCGACGCCGACGCCCGGCGGATCGAGGTGCTCGCCGACGACGCGGAGCTCGAGCGCCGTCGGGGCGAGTGGACGCAGCCCGAGCCGCGGTACACGCAGGGCGCGCTCGCGAAGTACGCGCGCGAGGTCGGCTCCGCCGATCACGGGGCGGTGACGTGGTGACCGCGCATCCGACGATCACCTCGCCGGCTGCGCTCCAGTGCCGCATCTGCGGACAGCAGTACCCGGTGGAACCGCTCACGATCTGTGAGGAGTGTTTCGGACCGCTCGAGCCCGCCTACGATCTCCAGTCGATCGACGGGGTCGACTTCCGCAAGCAGGCGGAAGCCGGGCCGCAGACGCTCTGGCGATACGAATCGCTCCTGCCGGGCGGTCCCGGCATCGATCGGATCGACCTCGGGGCGGGCTTCACGCCGTTCCGCAAGGCGGACAACCTTGCGGCCGCGCTCGGCCACGACGGCACGATCTGGGTCAAGGATGACTCGGTGAACCCGTCGAACTCCTTCAAGGACCGGGTCGTGAGCGTGGCCACCACGATGGCCCGCGCGTTCGGGTTCGAGGCGATCTCGTGCGCATCGACGGGGAACCTCGCGAACGCGACCGCCGCGCACGCCGCGAAGGCCGGCATCCCGAGCTACGTCTTCGTACCCGACGACCTCGAACGCGCCAAGATCCTCGCGACCGAGGCATACGGCGCCAAGGTCGTGGCGGTCAAGGGCAACTACGACGACGTGAACCGCCTGTGCAGCGAGGTGGCCGACGCGCTGCCGTGGGCGTTCGTGAACGTGAACATGCGCCCCTACTACGCCGAGGGCTCGAAGTCGCTCGGGTTCGAGACCGCCGAGCAACTCGGCTGGCGGCTGCCCGACCACGTGGTGGTGCCGATCGCGTCTGGCGCGCTGCTCACGAAGATCCACCGGGCGTTCGGCGAACTGATCGCGATCGGAGCGGTCGAGGAGAAGCCTTACCGTGTCTCCGGCGCGCAGGCCGAGGGATGCCGGCCGGTCGCGCAGGCGTTCCTCGACGGAGCCGACGAGATCACACCGGTCAAGCCCGACACGATCGCGCGTTCGCTCGCGATCGGCGCGCCGGCCGACGGCTACTTCGCCATGAAGGTCGCGAGGCAGACCGGGGGGCACATCGAGTGGTGCACGGAGCAGGAGATCCGCGAGGGCATCACGCTGCTCGCGAGCACCGAGGGCGTGTTCACCGAGACGGCCGGAGGGGTCACGATCGCGAACCTCAAGCGCATGGTCGACCAGCAGATCGTTCGGCCCGGCGAGGAGGTCGTCGCATACGTGACCGGCAACGGCTACAAGACGATCGACGCGCTCGAGGGGTTCATCGAGGCCAGCTACCACGTGTCTCCCGACCTCGACGAGTTCCTCGCTGTGCTGGACTGAGGCGATGCACGACTACTGGCACGCGGTGGCCATGCTCCGGCTCGACCGGCCGCGCGGGCTGACCGAGCTCGAGGCGTGCTTCGCGGGCGGCAAGGCGGCGGAGGGTCTGGTCGGGTTCCGCAGAGGGCGCCTGCTCGCCACGACCTGGGGCTACGGGCTCGACGGCGCCCTCGAGGGTCTGGCGCGGCTGTGGTTGCCCTGGCAGGGCAAGGAGTTCTCGCGGCACGCCGCCGAAGGCATGAACCTGTTCACGCCGGGCGGGCGGCGGGCGATCAGGGTCGTCTTCCCTCGGTACGTGGGCCTCGCCGATGGCGAGGAAGGCGCCTCGGGCTTCCTCTTCGCGACCAGCATCGGACCGAGCGCGACCGATCCGGGTCTCACGGTCCTGCGGCTCGACTACCGGAGCGTCGAGGAGAACCCGGCGACCGTGCGGCGCGTGCTCGACGAGCTCGTGCAGATCGACCACGGGCTCTTCCTCGGGCAGGCGTTGTACAAGCGACGGGGCGGGCTCGGCAGGGCTGCGTGGTTCGCCCTGGAAGCCGAGGGCTGATCGAGCGCCGGCCTCAGCCGAAGAGCAGCACGGCCACGACCATCGTCGCGATCGAGAGCACCGTGCTCACGATGAGGGCCGACGCCGACTCCGATTCGTAGGCGCCGTAGCGCACGGCGAACATCGGGCCGACCACCGATGCGGGCATCGCCGTGAGGATCACGGCCTCGCTCCTCGCGATACCGGTGATGCCGAACAGCGCGGCGATGGCGATCATCGCCGCCGGCTGTGCGACGTTCTTGAGGAGCGAAAGCGCGATCGGCTCGAGGCCGAACGACACGCGGAACCGGGCGATGATGAGTCCCGATGCGAACAACGCCACGGCCGAGGTGGCCTGCCCGACGAGGTCGAGGCTCGCGTCGAAGGGATCGGGCGGTTCGAACCCCAACGCGACGAGCGCCAGCGCGAGGAAGGGCGACCACACGATCGACCTCGAAGCCGTGCTGATCAGCACCCGGCGCAGGACCGTGCCGAAGGCCTGAGCCTCGTCGGTGGGGCGGGTCGCCCACTCCAGGACCACGATGGCCAGCGGCAGGATCACGGCGTTCACCGATATCGCGTAGAGCGAGATCGCGAGCGAGCTGCTCGCCTTGCGGAACAAGGCGTCGAGGATCGGAG
>DASZOO010000216.1:0-3763 GCA_035550775.1 Actinomycetota bacterium
AGGTCCATCACGTCGTGGGACTGCGGGCTTCCCTCGGGGAAGATCGGCAGCGCCGAGAGCACGAGCATGTTCGTGTCCGAGCGCAGGAACATCAGCTCGAGGAAGTGCTCGATCGAGTAGCAGGCGCGCGGATCGTCCTCGCCGCAGTCCTGCTGGGGGAACGAGGCCCAGAAGTCCTGGCCGTTCAGCACCGGGTTCAGGTGGTACTCGAGCAGGTGTCCCTGGATGTCGAAGACGAACTCCTCGCCGCCGAGCGCGTCGAACGCGCTCTCGGGCTCGACCGACGCGCTCGGAGGGACCTCGTACGTGCCGCCCGGCGACGACCCGGTCGCGCTCGGGGACGACGGCCCGGCCGCGTGCTCCTCGGCGGTGCACGCGTTCAGGGCGAGGAAGGCGGTCGCCGCGCCGCAGGCCGAGAGCAGGAACTCGCGACGCGACATGCCGAGGTGATCGGCGTTGGCCACCGACCATGCCCGGGCGCGCGCCACCGTCTCGCGCAGCACGGGCGGCAGCGTCGGCTCCGGGTCGTACTCCCCGTTGGAGGCTGGCCCGAACGGGATCGGCAGCCCGGGGTCCTGCTCGTCGTCGTGCGCCACGACGCCTCCCGCCGACGGTCCGATGAGACGACTCTCGCACGCCTCGCGGGGTTCCGCGAGACACTGGCACGATGCGGGTCGCGGTCGTCGGGCACGTCGAGTGGGTCTGGTTCGGGGCGGTCGACCGCATCCCCGGCCCCGGTGAGATCGCGCACGCGACGGACGAGTGGGAGGAACCGGGCGGTGGCGGAGGCGTCGCCGCCGTGCAGCTCGCGAAGCTGGCCGGCGCCTGCGATTTCTTCACCTCGCTCGGCGACGACGAGCTCGGAGACCGGTCTACCAAGGAGCTCGCCGGGCTCGGCCCGACGATGCACGTGGCGACGCGCGCCGATCGCACGCGACGCGCGCTCACGCTCGTCGACCCGGCCGGCGAGCGCACGATCACCACGCTCGGCCGGCGGCTCGAGCCACGAGGTGAGGACCCGCTGCCATGGGACCGCCTCGACGGCGCCGACTCGGTGTACGTGACCGCTGGGGACGCGGCGGCGTTCCGCCACGCACGACGCGCACGGGTGATGGTCGTGACCTCGAGGGTCCTCGAGGAGCTGCTCGTCGCCGACGTCGTGCCCGACGCGCTCGTCGGCAGCGGACACGACCCCGCCGAGCACGTCGACACGGAGCTGCTGCCGTGGCGGCCGCCGCTGCTCGTTCGGACGGAGGGAACGTCGGGCGGCCGCTACGAGACCGCGAGCGGGCAGACGGGTCGCTACGACGCGGTCGAGATCTCACGAGGGCTGGCCGGGGACGCGTACGGCGCCGGCGACTCGTTCGCCGCGGGCCTCACGTTCGGGCTGGCGTCGGGCTGGGAAGCGGCGCGCGCGCTCGCGTTCGCTGCCCGGTGCGGGGCGGCGTGCGCGTCGGGGCGGGGCCCCTACGCCGGGCAGTGGGACGGCACCTGACGTAGACCGCGTTCCCCGCAGGCCCCAGAGAGGAAACTACCGGAGCCTCCACGGATCGGGCTGGTTCCGGGCGTACCCTCGGCGGACCTCCAACCGGGTGAGGCACGGTCCTCCCCGTCCCCGACCCACCGAGGTCCACGATGCGCGGGAAACACCGACGTCGGCGGCCACCCCCGGGGCCCCTCACACGATCGACGGTCGTGATCGCCGTCGTCTCCGTGAGCATGGCGGTGCCGCACCCGGCGGTCGCGCCCGTGCGCCCGTCGGCATCGGGCCGCACGTCCCCGAGCGGGGATCCCTCCGCCTCGACACCGACGACCGCACGGGAGGAGCGCCTGCCCCGACGATTCACGATCGCGGCGACGGGCGACATCCTGATCCACGAGGCGCTGTGGGAGCGCGCGGCGGTGCTCGGCGCCGCGGACGGCGCGGCATTCGACTTCCGGCCGATGTTCCGGCGCGTGCGCCGCACGCTGGCCGGAGCCGACGTCGCCCTGTGCCACCTCGAGACCCCCGTCACCGCCGACGGCGACCTCTCGAGCTACCCGGTGTTCGCGGCGCCTCGGGAGATCGTCGCCGCGATCGCCGACGCCGGCTACGACTCGTGCTCGACGGCGTCGAACCACTCGCTCGACGGTGGGAGCGCCGGGGTCGGAGCGACGCTCGGCGCCCTCGACCGCGCAGGCGTCGCGCACGCCGGCACCGCGCGGAGCGCCGCGGAGTCGCGACGCATCACGATGGTCGACGTCGACGGCGCGCGAATCGCCCACCTCTCCTACGCGTTCGGGTTCAACGGCTTCACGCCCGACCACGACTGGCAGGCGAACCGGATCGAGGTGGAACGCATCCTCGACGACGCGCGCCGCGCCCGCCGGCGCGGTTCGGACTTCACCGTCGTGAGCCTGCACTGGGGCGTGGAGCCGGTCACGACGCCGACGGCGTTCCAGGTGCAGGTCGGCGAGCGGCTGACGCGGTCGCCGTTCGTCGACGCGATCGTGGGTCACCATGCCCACGTCGTGCAGCCGGTCGCGCGCGTGCACGGCAAGGTGGTCGCGTACGGAATGGGCAACTTCCTGTCGGGCATGTGGCCGGGCGCGCTGTGGCCCGAGGGCGTCGAGGACGGCGTGATCGTGATGCTCCGCGTGGAACGACGGGGGGATCGCTACCGCGTCACGCGCGTGCGCACCGTGCCGACCACGGTCGAGTACGGCACGTGGCGCATCGTGCCCGCCGCCTGACCCGCACCGGGTCGCTCCGCGGCCGCCCCCGGCGAACATCGGCGATACTCCGGGCGTGGACATCGCGGGGTTCCTGCGCCGATATCCTCCGTTCGACGCGCTGTCGGCCGAGCAGCTGTCAGACGTGGCGGGGTCGATCGAGATCGAGCACTTCCCCGCCGGCGCCCTGATTCTGCAGCAAGGAGGGGAACCCGCCACCGCCCTGTACGTGGTGCGCAAGGGCGCGGTGGAATTGCTCGACGACGGGCGTCTGCTCGACCTGCTGCTCGAGGGCGAGGTCTTCGGCCAGTTCTCCCTGCTCGCCCACGAGGGTCCCTCGCTCACGGTCCGGGCCCAGGAGGACACCCTGTGCTACCTGATCCCCGAAGCGGACGCCGACACGATGTTCGAGACCCACGCCGGCCTGCGCTTCGTGATCGGCAGCATGCGCCGGCGCATCGCGGCGGCGACGGATGCGACGGACGGCACGCCCGACCCGCGCCTGCGGCCGGTGGGCACCCTCGTGCGTCGAGCGCCGGTCACCGCCGAGCCGGCCGACACGATCACGCACGCCGCCGCGCGCATGGCCGCGGAGCGCGTCTCGTCGCTGCTCGTGCCGATGCGTGGCGGGTGGGGCATCGTCACCGACCGCGACCTGCGCACGCGCGTCGTCGCGACGCGAGCCGACCCCGGCGGACCGATCGAGCAGATCGCCACGTTCCCCGTGCGCACGATCGATCGCGACACGCTGGCCGGCGACGCCCTGCTCGCGATGTTCGCCCAAGGGGTGCACCACTTCCCAGTGACCGACACGGGCGGGCAGCTGATCGGCGTCGTGACCGACACCGACCTGATGGGGCTCGGCCGCCACACACCGTTCGCGATGAAGAGCGCCGTGGAACGCGCTCGCACGGCCGACGACGTGGCCACGGCGGGTCGCGAGCTGCCCGAGCTCGTCGTGGCGATGGTGAACGCGAGGGCCGACCCGATCGACGTGGGCCGGGTGAACGCGCTCGTGGTCGACGGCATGACCGAGCGGCTCCTCGAGCTC
>DASZOO010000217.1:0-7919 GCA_035550775.1 Actinomycetota bacterium
CTCGTGATCGTGCTCGGCACGGCGACCCAGGGCGGGAACGCCGTCTACCAGGTCGCGATCGCCGAGGAAGACGTGGAGCGAGCGGGGTGGGCGTCCGGTGTCGGCATGGCGCTCGGCTTCAGCGGGGCGATCGTGGCCCCGCCGATCTTCGGCGCCGTCGTCGACACGACCGACTCCTACGTCGCCGGGCTCGTGCTCACGGCCGGCGTCGTGGCCGTGGCGGTGGCCACGGTCGTCCGGCTCGCCCGCTCGGCTCCGCTGGCTCCCGGTCTCGCGGGCGTCGGCGCGCCCGGTCCGATCAGAACTTCCCGATGACCCGCATGCCGCTGAACACGAGTGCGTCCACCGACGCCTTGGAAGCGGTCGCCGGGTCCATCGCCCTGGTGAAGACGAGGAATCGCTTCATCTCCCGGAGCGCGAACGCGTCCACCTCCTCGAGGCGCGCGATGCGCTCGTCGACGCGCTCGCCCAGCCGGTCTCGCGGGACCACCTCGGTCACGAGGCCGGCGAGCCGTGCCTGCTCGGCGCCGATCGGGTCGCCGGTCGAGACCATGTCGTAGAGGAGCCGCGGCGGCAGCATGAAGCGCGCCCAGCTGATCACGACCGCCGGCGCGAAGCCGGCCTTGATCTCCGGGAACGCGAAGGTGGCGCCGTCCGCGGCCACGGCGATGTCGCTCGCGCCGACCATGCCCACCCCGAAGCCCGCGGCGCTCCCGTTGACCTCCGCGAGGACCGTCAGGGAGGTCGTGCGGAGCGTCTCGTTGACGGTGGAGATGCGCGTGGCCATGCTGCGCATCTCGGCCGGGTCGGCGCCGCCCTTGCCCCTGCCCATGCAGAACGTGTCGCCTTCCGCCCGGAGCCTCACGAAACGAAGGGCTTCGTCGTTCCCTGCCTCGGCGACCGAGCTCACGAGCGCATCCATCATCTCCCGCGAGAACCGGTTCCCCTCACCCGAGTCGAACGTCAGGGTCAGGGTCGAGCCGGTCGTGTCGATCGTCAGTCCATCCGCCCTCATCGCGGTCCTCCTTCTGCGCCGTCCGGCGCGGCGATCCATTCCGTCCGATGCGTTCGGTTCCCGAGCCCGATCCAGGCTCCGACGAGACCGCAGAGCGCCGCGACCGCCGCGAAGGCCGCCCCCGTGCGGCCGGCGTCGACCGCCGTGCCGCCGAGCAGGCCGCCCACACCGAACGATCCCAGCCTCAGCACGTTGAACGTCGACATGCCGACGGCGTTCGCCCCGGCCTCCGTCCGGCTGAACGCGGTGAGGGAGGGGGAGAGCAGCCACCCGGCGCCGAGTCCGAGCACCATGAGCGCCGGGATCGCCGGCCACCACGATCCGGCCGCCGTCGCCCCGGCGAGCCCTGCCAGGCCGGCAGCGCACCCGAGCAGCCCTCGGCCCAGGCGTCGATCGTACGGGACCGATGGCCGCCGCCCCGTGATGGGTCCCAAGGCGGCCATCGTGAGGGTCATCGCCATCACGGTCGCGGCGGCCGCCCCCGCGCCGAAGCCACCCTCGACGATCAGCCACGCCGGCACGGCCACCTGCACCAAGCCGTTGGCGACCATCTGCAGGGTCGCGCCGAGGCTCGAGCGTCGCGCCGCCCGATCGTGGAGCCACCGTCGTGGTCCCGCGAGGGTGCCCCCCGGGCGGCTGAGACGCGCCGCGGCGACGACGCTGATCGCGCAGCACGCTCCGGCCACGACCGCCACCGGCCAGGCTCCCGCGGACAGCGCGGTGAGGGTCGTCATCGTGGTGCCGGTGAGCAGGGCCACGACGCCGACCCCGAGCAGCGGGATCCCGTGATCCCTGCGGAACCCGGCGGGGAACGCCCGCGTTGCCGTGATCACCAGACCGATGCCGAGCAGGCAGGAGGGCACGGTCACCCAGCGCCACCCCGCGAGGTCCACGATCGCGCCGCCGATCAACGGAGCGAAGGCGAGGCCGATGCCGTTCGATGCCCCCCACCACCCGAGCGCCTTGGCCTGGGCGTCGCCGTGCAGGAGGTGCCCGGCGGCCTGCACCGACACGGGGACGACGGCCGCCAGCGCCACCCCCTGCGCGACCCGTGCGATCGCGAGGATCGTCAGGCTGGGGGCGAGCGAGAGCACCACCGACGCGGCGAGGACGAGCATGCCGGTCACCGAGATCAGCCGCCGGGGACCGAATCGAGCCGAGGCGGCCCCCGCCAACGGCATCGTGAACGCCATCGCCACGTTGAGCAGCACCACCGTGGCGGCCACGAGCGCGATCGAGGCGCCGAAGGACTCCGCGATCGCGGCCACGGCCACCGTCACCGACGTGTTCACGACGGTGCCGGACAGCCCGGCGACCGCGAGCTCGGCGGTCAGCCACGACGCGGACGCACGCCCCGAGGGCGCGTGCGTCTCTGCCGCTGGGGCGGAGCTCCTCGAACGAGCGGGTGTGCTCAGATCTTGTGCCCGACCCCCTCGATCACGTTCTTCGAGCTGAGGACCTGGGTGTCTTCCACGGCCTGCACCCGGTGCTTCTGATTGGGCTTGGCGTGGAACCCCATGCCGGGGCCGAGTTCGGCGTGCTCACCCTCGAGGTCGACCGAGAGCCGGCCCGAGATCACGTACATCACCTGCTCGTGCGGGTGCGCGTGCTCCACGGCACCCTCGCCGGCCTTGAAGCTGAGTCGCCCCACCTCGATGGACTCCCCCGTCACCAGCTCGCCGTAGGCGGTCGAGTACTTCGGGGTCACGGTCTCCTTGTCGATCTCGTCGAAGACGAGGAACGGCATCTGCGGTGCTCCTTCCTGATCGCGGGCGTTCGCGCGTCAGCGCAGCTCGCCGGTCTTCTCGTAGATCGAATCCACGAGGTTCTTGAAGCTGATCGCGACGGTGTCCTCGAGCGCGAGCACGGTGTGCTCGGCGTTGGACGGATGGTAGCTGCCCTCGCCGGGCCCCACCTCGTACGTCTCGCCGTCGCAGGTCACACGAAGCCGGCCGCTGACGATGTAGAAGACCTGCTCCTCCGGGTGGGTGTGCGTCTTCGCGCCCTTGTCCTTCGCGAACATCGCCTTCGTCACCTCGATCTTCTCGCTGCGCAGCACGGGGCCCCGCGCCTCGGAGTACTGGGGGGTGACGAGGTTGTCATCGTCTCGGTCGAACGTGATCTTGCCCATGGGCTTCCTCCTTCGTCGATCGTGCGGGTGTGAGATGAGGTCGGCTCGACTCAGGTCGCGATCAGGTCCAGCTCCTCGAACTGTCGAAGCACGTCGGCCTTCATCAGCGCGACCTGGTCGTCGGCCGGATCCCGAGGGTAGGGGAGATCGACCGCGACGTCCTGGCGGAGCTTGCCACCTTTGGCCAGGATCACGATCCGGTTGGACAGCTCCACGGCCTCGCCGACGTCGTGGGTGACGAACAGGACGGTCTTCTTGGTCTCCTGCCATATCGAGTACAGCTCGCGGCGAAGTCCCCGGGCGGTGATCGCGTCGAGGTGGCTGAAGGGCTCGTCCATCAGCAGGGCGTCGGGCTCGATCGAGAACGCCCTCGCGATGCCGACGCGCTGCTGCATGCCGCCCGACAGCTGGGCGGGCCAGGACGTGTGGTGCTCGGCGAGCCCGACCATGTCGAGGTACCTCGTGGCCCGTTCGGTGGTCTCGGCGGACCGCTCCTTCTGGACGAACAGCATGTTGTCCATCACCGACCGCCAGGGCAACAGCCGGGGTGCCTGGAAGACGTACCCGACCCGTGCGCGGGAGCCGTTCTCGGTGATCTCGACCTGTCCGGTCGTCGGCGTCTCGATCCCGGCCAGGATGTTCAGCAGGGTCGACTTGCCGCAACCCGACGGCCCAACGATCGACACGAACGTGTGCCCCGACGCCTCGAACGAGACGTCGTCGAGGGCCACGACGGGCCGATCCTGGCCGTCGAAGACCTTCCGTAGATGCTGGACGTTCACGGTCGCCACAGGTTCACGCCTCCTCGGGAGCGGGTCGGGTGCGGGTGGTCACGGCGTCACCGTCTCGGGGATCTCGGTCACCTCGGCCGCGATCGACGGACGCCAGCGGAACACCCACCGCGAGAGCCGGCCGAACACGAGCCGCTCCACGATGATCGAGAAGATCGCGAAGTACAGCGCCATCGAGATGATGCCCGCGAAGTTCCCGTAATCGCGGAACTCGTTGATCACGTAGCCGGCCCCCGAGACGGCCGCGAACACCTCGGCGAGCACGAGTCCCTTCCATCCGTTGGCCAGCCCGTATCGCAGCGAGGCGAAGAAGAACGGGCTGAGGGAGGGGAGGACGAGGTGACGCATCGAACGCGCCTCGGGCACCTCGTACGCGGCGGCCATGTCCCGCAGCTCTTTCGACACGTCGCGCACGCCCTCGGAGACGTTGAGCATCACGTAGGGGAGCGCCGCGATGATGACGACGATCACCGGCCCCTGTGGCTCGAAGCCCCACCACATCGCGACGAGCAGCCCCCAGATCAGGTACGGGAACGTGAGCCCGACGACCACGAAGTCGTGCAGCATCGCGTTGATGCGCGGGGAGACACCCATGGCGAGCCCCAGGATGCCTCCCACCACGAGCGCGATCGAGAAGCCGATGAGCAGCCGGAGCAGGCTGACCGAGAAGGCGTCCACGACCGTGCCGTCGGTCAGCATCTGCCACATCTCTTCGGCGACCTCGGCCGGCATCGGCAGGATCCTCGAAGGGATCAGCGGGGCGATCAGCTGCCAGAGCAGCACGAACACCACCGGGAACGTGATGCGCGCGGCACGAGGGGTGGTGAGGGCCCGGCCGATCCTCGTCCACACCGAGGGGCGAGCGGCCGAAGGCGTGGTCGCCGATGCGCGGGTCGTCGTCTGCATGCTCATCCCTTCACACGAACGCCTTCGGACGCCACCGGAAGAAGTGATCCTCGATGCGCTGCAGGACCAACCGTTCGGTGATCAGTGAGAAGCCCACGAGGAAGAAGGCCCAGGCGAGTACCCCCGCGATGTTGAAGAACTGGAACTGCACCCGGATCTGGATGCCGATGCCGTCGGCACCTCCGAACAGCTCGGTCAGCGCCGTGATCTTCCAGGCGATCGCGAACCCGTAGCGGGCCGCCGTGAACAGGAAGGGTGCCACGGCGGGGAGGATGATCGATCGGATCCGCGTCCGGCGGTTCACGCCGAACGCTTGGGCCATGTCGGACAGATCCCTCGGGATCGCGCGCACGCCCTCGACGACGTTGACGGTCACGTGTGGCAACGACGTGAGCACGATCGCCACGATGGGACCGAACGTGCTGAGGCCGAAGATCATGACGGCGATCAGCGCGAACACCAGGCCGGGCGTGGTGAGGGTGAGCATCACGTAGTCCCGGAAGAACCCGTCCCAGTACGGGCTGCGTCCCATCATGATCCCGATCGTGGTCCCGAGCACGAAGGCGATCGAGAACCCGATGAGCAGGTGCTTGATCGTGGCCCAGACGTTCACCCAGAAGTCCCCGGAGCGGACGATGTCCCACATCTCCCGGATGACTTCCAGCGGCGACGGCAGCACGAACGGCTCGAAGTAGAACGTGGAGAGCAGTTGCCACACGCCGATGAACAGCACGTAGCCGGCGAGCCTCCACGTCTGGTACTTCGGCGACACATCGCCGCCGCTCAGCCAGCCGCGGGGGAGCAGCTTCCGCGGCGCCGTGCGCACGGTCCGTGTCGCCATCTCTGGCTCGCTCCGTTCTCTCGACGGGAGCACGGGGCCGCGAACGGCCCCGTGCTCGGGGCAGACGGGATGGAGATCGAGTCGTTACCGACTCGTCAAGCTGCCGGTTCGCTCGGTTCGGTCACCACGAACTCGGGGATCTCGGCTCCCTCGGTCATCCACCCGGTCTGCTGCATCAGGTCGTAGACGGCCGTCTCGTTGTCGACCCATTCCTGGTCCAGGTACACGGTGTCGGTGAAGAAGTCGTGCTCGTTCATGTACTCGACCGCGAAGTCGACGTCGGCCTCCTCCTCGACCGCGAAGTGCTGCGGGTACGTGCGGATGATCTCTTCCTTGTTCTCCTGCCACTCCTGGATGCCCCGCTCCCACAGGTCCAGGAAGAACCCGACCTCGTTCGGGTGGCTGTCGAACCAGTCCTTGCGGGCGACGAAGTTGTTCCCGTTCAATCCCTTGTGCCCGTCGGCGTACTGCTCCGCGTAGATCTCCCACGGGGCGTTCGTCGGCTCGTACAGCGCCCTGATCTCATCGGTGCGCCAGTACGGGAAGCCGGCCTCGGGGATGCACACGCACGCCTCGATGTCGCCGCGCAACAGCAGGTCCATGTTCGCGAAGTGGTCGCCCTCACGCAGGTCGTAGTCGGCGCAGTCGCTGCCGTCGGGACGCTCGATGCAGAAGTCGAGCCCGTACCAGTCCTTGACGAACATCCCCCACACGATCGTGGACGACACCGGTCCCGGCACGGCCACGACCTTGCCCTTCAGATCCTCGAGCGTCTCGTAGTCGCTGTCGGACCGAACGAACACCGGCACGCGGAGGTTGTTGTACGAGCCGAAGGTCACGGTGTCGACGCCCGTCTCCTCTTCGAGGAGTGGCGTCTCGTAGGTCGCCATCGAGACGATGTCGCCGTGGCCGCCCGCGAAGAACGCGAACTCGTCCCACGTCGAGGTCGTGACGAGGCGCGTGTTCCACTTCTCTTCGTACTCGGGGATGATGCCCTGGTCGTTCATCCAGTCGATGACCGGGTCGGGCGAGAAGGCGAACCGCACGACCGATCGCTCGTCGCCGCCGGACCCACCACCTCCATCGTCGCCGCACGCAACCGCGACGAGAGCGAGCGCGCTGACCATCGCGAACGCCCTCAACCAACGAGTCTTCTGCATCCTGTCCCCCCCATCGGGTGGCGGTCCGTCATGGGCGCGGGCGCGCCTCGACCGCAACGGGATCCCCCTCGCGCCTTCCACTCCTCGACCCGCGTGCTCGTGATCGATACCCCCTTCTCCATCCGTCATGGCATCCATGGGTCGGGCACCTGCGGATGGCATTTAGTGCACAATATTCAATCATCGTCAAGACAGGCGGTCGGTCGTGTCGGCTGTGAGTGCTGTTGGGTCTCTACGTGAGCCAGCCCTGCAACAGCTCGGCTTCGACGTGGACCGCCCGGCGATCGGCGGTCGACATCGGCTCGAACGGCGTCACCTCGACCCGGCCCTCGTCGTGGCGCCACGTGCCGGCCACCCGTCCGTCGAGGAGGAACGTCGGCACCGAATGCGGGGTCTTCGTATTGAAGATCAGCGGACGCACCGGTTCGGGCACGACCTGGGTTCGCCGCGCGTGCACGAGGAGGGTCGCGTCCCACGTCGGGAGGAACCGCACCGGCGCGGGCGTGCCGGGATCGGGCAGCAGGCCGCGAGTGACGTCGAGCAACTCGCCGCCGTGCTCGTCGCGGAACCGTCGCAGCGGGAGCCGGTCGAGCACGGGGCTGAGCTCGACCGGCGGAAGGCCGGTGAAGGTCGTGATGTCCTTGCCCGAGGCGGGCCCGAAGGCGGCGAGGTAGCGGCGGACGAGCAGGTCACGGCCCGCAGCGACCGTGACGCCTGCCGGTTCGGGGCCCACGATGTGCTCGGCGAGGCCGTAGAGGTCGGCACGCCGCCGCTCCCACGTGCCGGAGGGAGGCACGCGCACGAGGTCGAGCCACAGCCCGAGTCCGTTCCATGTCTGAGCGTCGAGGCCGAGCTCGGCGACGATCTCGCCGCGCCGCCTCGGGCCGTCGGCGAGCAGGGAACGCAGACGGCGCGCGATGGCCGACATCGTGCGCGCATCCTGCGCGTTGCGCGTCGCGGCCAGCCACCACGCGCGTCGAGGTTCCCGCAGGGCGAGTGAGATCGGCCAGAAGTCGCGGCGCGACACCATGTGGATCGTCATGCGCATCAGGGTGGCCTGGACCACGCCCGATCG
>DASZOO010000218.1:0-2722 GCA_035550775.1 Actinomycetota bacterium
GGCGGCCGCGACGAGCGCGGCCGCCGCGCCGGTGCTCGCACCGAAGGTCCCCATGGGAAGGCCGGCGACGTCGGGATGCCGGGACGCCGCGGTGCAGGCCGCCAGCAGCCGCTCCGCGAGCAACCCGATGTCGAACCGCAGGCGGCGCGTCCGGTCGTCGATCTCCTCCTCGGCCCGGGTGAGCAGGTCGACGAGGAGGGTCGCGAACCCGGCCTCGTTCAGGAGAGCGGCAACCATGCGGTTGCGAGGACTCAGGCGGCTGCTGCCGCTTCCATGGGCGAACACGACGATGCCCCTCGCATCGGCGGGGACCCGAAGATCTCCGTCGACCACGCCCGCCCCCGCCTCGGCGACGGCGCCGGCCACCTCGATCCGGACGTGGTGCTCGCGGGTCGCCGTCATCGTTCCACGAGCGACGGGTCGACCGCCCGCTCGGCGGCATCGGCGAGGGAACCTTCCTGCTCGGGTGCACGCGCTCCGCTCACCCCGTAGAGGAACAGCAGGATCACCGAGCCGCCCACGGCGCCGGCGAGGATCAGCGTGCCTCGGGTGCCGATCGAACCCGCGAGCGGCCCGACGAGCGCGAACGAGGCCGGCACGCCCGCGACCGAGATCAGCCAATCGAGGCTCGAGACGCGACCCAGGATCGTCGACGGAACGAGCCGTTGGACCACCGTGTACCAGAGCACGAGCAACACGGTCATGCCCGATTCCATGACGAAGCAGGCCAGCATGGCCTGCCAGATCGCGCTCGACACGCCGAACCCGATCATCGCGAACGCGGAGATCGCCCACGCCCAGTAGAGGACGGTGATCGGCTTGCGCGGCAGGTCCCGCTGGCCGGTCACGACGGCCGCCAGCACCGCCCCCGCCCCCCCGGCGGCGAAGACGAAGCCGAGCGCGGTGGCGTCGCCGCCGAGATCGTTCTTCACGAGGAAGGGCACGAGCACTTCCCACGGTCCCCACACGCACAGCAGGCTGATCGTCGCCGCCGCCATCCCCGCCCACAGCCACGGCCTGCGGAACACGAAACGCAGTCCCTCGCGGGCCTCGCGCCAGATCGAACCGTGGTCATCGTCCCTCGGCGCCCTGGCGACCCCGTGCATGAGCGCCAGCATCAACCCTGAGAACGCGAACGTCGCGGCATCGACGTAGAAGGCGGCTCCGGTGCCGAGCGTACCGACGACCAGGCCGCCGAGCGCCGGCCCCAACAGGGTCATCGCGAACGGGCGGGAGAACTGAGCCAGCGAGTTCGCCTGCACCAGCATGCGGGGAGGCACCAGGTCGGGAAGGATCGAGTGATAGGCCGGCCCGTACAGCGACTGCCCGACACCGAAGACCGCCACGAGCCCATACACCTGCCACAGATCCAGGGCACCGAACGTGGCGAGCGTGCCGAGCACCGCGATCGCGAGCCCGCGGATCACATCGGCCGCGATCAGCAGCCGGCGCCGGTCGAACCGGTCGGAGAGGACGCCCGAGAGCAGCACCAGCGCGACCTGAGGGAGGCTCCACGCGATGCCGACCCCCGCGAGCGCGCCGGGTCGGTTCCACCGCTCGTACACCTGCCAGGCGATCGCCACCACGTAGAAGCCGTCGCCCAGGAACGACACGACGGTGCCGAGCCACAGCAGCCGGAAGTCACGGACCGCGAGGGGACGAACGATGCCCAGACGACCGAGGCTGCTCACGATGCCACGAGCCTAGTGAACCTGGGGTAGGGTTCGGGAGCGTCGCCGACGGGGGGTTCTGAGATGGGATGTCTGATCGTGCTGATGGCCCTGATCGGGCCGCGCGTCGCCCTGCTGTTCACGTGGATCTTCACGAACCTCGTGGACCGGGCGTTCGAGGGCATCCTGCTGCCCCTGCTCGGATTGATCCTCCTGCCGTGGACCACGTTCCTGTACGTGCTCGTCTACAACCCCATCGAGGGCGTGTCGGTCCTCGGCTGGGTGATCGTGGCGCTCGGCGTGTTGGTGGACCTGGGCTCGTACGGCGCGGGGGCACGGAACCGGCGGTCGTGAGAGCGTCGTCCGAGCGTCTCGAACGTTCACCACGATGGCCGAGATCGCCGCTCCGGTCGTCGTCGAGTTCCCGCTGCGCGGTGAGTGGACGGTCGAGCGGACCCCGGCGGAGCGGGTCCCGAGCCACGGGACCGACGCGTTCGGCCAGCGATATGCCTTCGATCTGATCCGGACGGACGAGCGGCCGGGGGCTCACGTCCACCCCGCGGGCACCGTGCGATGGTTCCTGATCGGAGGACGGACCCGGGAGTGCTTCGGATGGGGCCAGCCGGTGCATGCGGCCGTCGCCGGCGAGGTCATCGAGGCGGTCGATGCCGTGACGGAACGCCGTTGGCTGCATCCCGTGACCGAGACGTGGGCCGCGCTGCGGAACACGTTCGCGCTCGCCCGAGGTCGCTTCGAGCCCGCCCGCCTGGCGGGGAACCACGTCATCATCCGGTCCGCGGACACCTACGCGCTGTACGCCCACCTCGCCCCGGGAAGCGTCACCGTCAGCGAAGGCGAGGCGGTGCGACTCGGCCAGCAGGTGGGGCGTGTCGGTCACACGGGCAACTCGACGGCGCCGCACCTGCACTTCCATCTGATGGACGGGGCCGACCCGCTCACGGCGACGGGCATCCCGTGCGCCTTCGCCTCCTACCTCGTGCGCCTCGAGGAACGATGGGAGCGTGTCGAGCACGGCATCCCGGAACGCCTCC
>DASZOO010000219.1:0-2913 GCA_035550775.1 Actinomycetota bacterium
CGACGCGCTGGTTCACGAACCGTGCTCGGACGACGACATCGGCCCCGGCCAGCACGTCGTCGTCCCACCCCGTGGAGTACGAGCTCGCCACGTTGGAGCCGTGCTCGGGCCACAGCAGCGGCGCCCCCTCGCCGATCGCCGATTCCACGTCGATCACCGGCGGCAAGGCCTCGTACTCGCCGGCCACCACCTCGGCCGCGTCCATCGCCCTGGCCGGCGTATCGGCCACGACCACCGCGATCGGCTCTCCGACGAACCGGACGACTCCCCGGGCCAGCACCTCCCGCCCGAACGGCCCCTCGAGCGTGCCGGTCGCCCCTTCCACCGTCCCACTGGGAGGCATGCGAGGCAGGTCGAGGTCAGCGGCCGTGAACACGCCCGCCACGCCCGGCATCGAGCGCGCACCGTGCACGTCCACGCCGAGCAGGCGTGCGTGGGGCATGATGGAACGCGCGAACACGGCGTGCAGCGTTCCCTCGATCGGCACGTTCTCGAGGTAGCGGCCTCGGCCCGTGAGGAACCTCGGATCCTCCGACCGAAGCGCCGGTACGCCGAACATCGAGGGAGGCAGCGCCGCCACGGGTGCCATGCTCCCACGACGCTCAAGGAGCGAAGCGGTAGCGTCGACCGACCGACGCTCGAGGAGCGAAGCGGTAGCGTCGACCGACCGACGCTCGAGGAGCGAAGCGGTAGCGTTGCGGGTCCGCATCGAGGAAGGGTCCATGACCGGGAGACGAGGCACGATCGTTCGACGGTTGCTGTGTCTGGCGCTGGCGACGGCCGCCACCGCGGCAGCGTCCGCGACCTCGTCCGCTCGGGGCGCCCCGCCGCCCGTTCGCGTGGTGACCGTGGCCAGGCTCGACCAACCCGTCGGGTTCACGTTCACGCCGAGCGGTCGCATCGTCTACCTCGAGCGCGCGACGGGCCGCGTGCGACTGCTCGATCCACGGACCGGGCGAGACCGGCGGTGGACCCGCATCTCGGGCGTGAACAGCGAGGGTGAGCGCGGCGCCCTCGGGGTGGCCCTCCATCCACGGTGGCCACGGCAGCCGTTCGTCTACGTCTACGTCACCCGCGCGCCCGAGGGCAAGGACCTGCGGAACCAGCTGCTGCGGCTGCGCATCCGGGACGGACGAGCCGTCGAGGTCGACGTCCTGGTGAACTCCCCGATCGACGGCCGAACCAACCACAATGGAGGCCGCATCGCGTTCGGACCCGACGGCAAGCTCTACCTCGTGATCGGCGACGGAGGGGCCGATCCCGGCACGGCCCAGGACCTGGACGAACCGCGCGGGAAGATCCTGCGGATCGACCCCGACGGCTCGGTGCCGGCGTCGAACCCGTTCGGCTCGCCGGTGTGGTCCTTCGGCCATCGCAACTCGATCGGATTCGCGTTCGACCCGTTGCGAGGTCGCCTGTGGCAGAGCGAGAACGGGCCCGAGTGCAACGACGAGATCAACCGCGTCGTCCGAGGCGGCAACTTCGCCTGGGGGCCGAACGAGGCCTGCCCGGACACGAACCAGGACGGTCCCCCACCGCGCCTGCTTCCCCAGCACACGTTCGCCGACACGATCGCCGTGACCGGCGTCGCCTTCTGCCGGCGGTGCCGCCTCGGGGCGAGGTACAACGGAACGATGTTCATCGCCTGTGCCGGCGGCGGCGCCTGCAAGGGGGCGGGCGGACCGGTGATGTTCGCTCCGCTGGGGAAGGGCCGATGGTCGCTGGCTCGCGACCCGCGGGGGGTCCCGCTCGCGAACCACAGCGGTCCCGTGTACTCGATGGAGGTCGCCCCCGGCGGCCGCCTGTATCTCAGCGATGCAGAGGGCATCTATCGGCTCACGCGCGCATGAGCCGACGACCGACGACGACCGAACGAGGAGGCTATCGACCGATGCTCACCCGGATCTCGCGAGCCCTCACGCTCGCGATCGCGACGACGACCGTCGCCGTGCTCATCGCTTCACCAGCAGCCGCCGGCGGCGTACGAGCCGTGAAGGTGGCCGGCGGTCTCAACGGCCCCGCGGCGTTCACGTTCACGCCGAAGGGCACGATCGTCTACCTGGAGCGGTCGACGGGCGAGGTGCGCTTCCGGAACCCCAAGACCGACTTCGATCGCCTCTTCTTCCGCATCAGGGGCGTGAACGGCGACGGGGAGCGCGGCGCGCTCGGGGTCGCGCTGCACCCTCGGTGGCCCGACAAGCCGTTCGTGTACGTCTACGTGACACGCCGCGCGGGAGGGTCGCTCCGCAATCAGATCGTCCGCATCCGCGAGCGCAACGGCACGGGCAGGGACCTCACGAGGATCCTGTCGACGCCAGCGAGCTCGAGCCCGTACCACAACGGCGGACGCATCCTGTTCGGGCCCGACCGCAAGCTGTACGCGATCGTCGGCGACGGACACTCGGCGTCCAACGCCCAGGACACCACCAAGAACCTGCGTGGCAAGATCCTGCGGATGAACCCCGATGGCTCCCGGCCCGGAACGAACCCGGTGATCGGAGGCAGACGCAGCCGCATCTTCGCCTACGGCATCCGCAACTCCTTCGGGTTCGCCTTCGACCCTCAGACCGGGCGGCTGTGGGAGACGGAGAACGGGCCCGAGTGCAACGACGAGATCAACCTCGTTCGGCGGGGTGACAACTACGCCTGGGGGCCGAACGCGAGCTGCCCCAACACCAACCGGGACGGTCCGGCGCCCAGGCGGATGCCCGAGGTGAACTTCCCGTCCACGATCGGCATCACCGGCGCCGCGTTCTGCGATGGATGCGGGATCACCGGCCGGCAAGGGGACCTGTTCTTCGGCGATTGCTGCGGAGGCGGCATCGTGAGGAGGGTCAGCCTCAACGCGGGCCGCGACGGCACCACGGGCGGGCCGGTCACGGTGCTCGACGCCCCCGGTTCGATCTACTCGAT
>DASZOO010000220.1:0-14893 GCA_035550775.1 Actinomycetota bacterium
AGGTCCGAGCCGCAGATCGCGGTCCTGGTCACCCGCACGATCGCATCGGTCGGATGACGCAGCTCGGGGTCGGGCACATCGGTCACCTCGACGCGGCCGGGTTCGGCGAGGACGGCGGCGCGCATCACGCCTCGTCGGGGAAGGTGGTGGGCACGGTGCCGCAGATCACCACCAGCTCCTGGGCGGCCTGCACGTACCGGAGGATCTTCGGCAGATCGCCGCGGACGCGGAGCTTGCCCTGCATCATCGCCCGCACCGGGTCGAGCTCCCCCCGGACGACGTCCTTCCATCGACGGTAGGCCGCCGAGATCGCGAACTCCGCGTCGGCGCCGGCTTCCGGGGAGGTCAGCCGGGCCGAGCGGCAGGCGCCGTGCCACAGGTCGAGGTATCCCCACACGTCGGTCGGCACCCCGCGTTCGGGGTCTGCCTCGATCAGGAACGCGATGTCTCCCTCCCAGTCCGAGGCGGCCGCGCGGTAGGCCTCCGACGCGTTGATCGCGTCGGCCAGCGCCCCGAACCAGTCCTCGCGCGGGAACTCGTACATGCGCCCTCCGTCGCTCGCCGGAGCACCCAGCATACGGAGGCCGCACGGGAGCGCCGGCGATCAGCGCAGGGCGTCGTAGACGATCACGGCGACCGCGATGAGGTTGAACGCCGCGTGGCCGACGATCGGTGCGAGCAAGGTCTTCCGCCGTTCGTACACCCAGGCCAGACCGAGCCCGGTCACGACCATCGTGACCTGCAGCGCCAGGGCGTCGGGCCACGGACCGGGCACGTAGTGGATCGCACCGAACAGGGCCGCGGACACGACGGCCCCGAGCGCGACCCCGTGCCGGTCGCGGATCGAGCGGTAGATCAGCCCACGGAACAGGAACTCCTCGGTGATCGGGGCCACGACGGCCGCGAAGAGGGCGAACACCACGAGCTGGAACCCGCGGAGGTCCGTGGTGACCTGCTCGGGCACGTCGACGTCTTGGTTCGTGACGGCCGCCAGGACGGCGATGACCGCGGCCGCGACGATGCCCGCGACGATCCGGACCACGACCCCGAGGCCGGCACCGATCGCGACCTCGCGTCCGACGCGTGCGTCCGGGACGATCCGCAGCGACGTACGCCACCCGCGATGTCTGGTGCGCAGCCAGTAGACCAGCGTGCCGACGAGCACCACGTCGACCACGATGCCCTGCGCCAGCTCGCTGAACCCGCTCGCCCCACCTTCCGTCGTATCACCGAACGCCGCGAAGATGGGCGCGGCCGCGAGTGATCCCAACAGGAACCCGAGCAGCGCGATCCCGAGCGTGGGGAGGAAGCCCCAGGTGACCTTCGGCCGCCCGTCGGGCAGCGTCGCGATCGCCGCGCTCTGCATCGGCGAGGAACCGATCGGCGTGCCGTCGGCGCGAAGATCGGGGCGGCGAGGGGGCTGGGACAGCATGGGCCGGATCCTCAGCGCAGCCGGTCCGCCGGTTCCTCGATGCGGCGGACCTCGACCCCCAGGCCGAGCAGCTTCTCGACGAACCCTTCGTACCCTCGGTCGATGTGGTGCAGTTCGGAGATCTCGGTGATGCCGTCGGCCACCAAAGCCGCGATCGTCATGGCCGCGCCCGCCCTGATGTCGAGCGCCCGGACGGGCGCGGCCGACAACCGCTCCACGCCGCGGATCACCGCGTGATGACCCTCGGTGCGGATGTCGGCGCCCATGCGTCGCAGCTCGTCGACGTAGAGGAACCGGCTCTCGAAGACGTTCTCGGTCGCGATGCTCGTGCCGTTCGCGGTCGCGAGCATCGCCATCAGGATGGGCTGGAAGTCCGTTGCGACCCCCGGATACGGGAGGGTCACGAAGTCGACCGCGCCGGCGCGCTCAGACTGGTTGACGCGCACTCCCCCCTCGGTCATCGCGACCTCGGCGCCCGCGTCGACGAGCTTCTGCAGGAACAGGTCGAGGTGGTCGGGTCTGGCGTTCGAGAGCGTGATCTCGCCGCGGGTCGCGACGGCCGCAGCCGCCCACGTGCCGGCCTCGATGCGATCGGGGATCGTGACGTGGTCGGCCGGCACCAAAGCATCGACGCCGTCGATCTCGATCGTGCTCGTGCCGGCGCCCTCGATGCGGGCCCCCATCGACACGAGGAATCCGGCGATGTCGGCGATCTCGGGCTCGCGAGCGGCGTTGTCGATCACGGTCGTGCCGCGTGCCAGCACCGCGGCCATCATCAGGTTCTCGGTCGCACCCACGCTGGGATAGTCGAGCGTGATCGCTGCCCCGCGGAGTCCGCGCGTCTCGGCCACGAGGAACCCGTGCTCCGAGCCGATGCGGACGCCCATCTTCCGCAGGCCCTGCACGTGCAGGTCGATCGGACGGGACCCGATCTCGTCCCCACCGGGCATCGCGACCCGGGCCCGCCCGGCTCGGGCCAGCAGCGACCCCAGCACCGCCGTGGACGCCCGCATGCGGCGGACGAGGTCGTAGGGAGCCTCCACCGACGTGACGTCGGTCGCGTCGATGGTCACCGAGTCGTCGTGCCAGGCCACGCCCGCCCCGAGGCGATCGAGCAGCTCCCCCATCGTGAGGCAGTCCTGGATGCGGGGCACGTTGCGGACGACCGTGCGGCCCGGCGCCAGCAGCGCGGCGGCCATGAGCTTCAAGGCGGAGTTCTTGGCGCCGGCGACCCGTACCGTGCCGGAGCATCGTGCCCCGCCCGTGACCAGGAGACGTTCCATGGGGCAACCAGTCTATGGCCGGCGGGTCCGCGGGGGGCTCAGCCGACGAGCTCGATCCTGGCGAGCGCCTTCCGCAGCTCGGCCCTGGCCGCGGCGATGTCGGCTTCCGCGAGGTGCGTGTCGTGGTTCTGGGCGAGCTCCTCCTCGAGGGCGGACGCGCGAGCCCGCGCCGCCTCGAGGTCGATGTCGCCGGCGAGCTCGGCGTGCGCCGCCAACACGTCCACCCGCGTCCCGCCTCCCTCCTCACCGGACGGGCTGCTCGTGACGTGCATGAATCCGCCGTCGATCACGGCGGCAACGTCACCATGGTCCTCACGCAGGATGCGCAGCGGCCCGATCGCCAGCTGCACCATCAACGGCGCGTGCCCGGCCAGGATGCCGACCTCGCCGTCGACCCCGCGGGCGATCACGGTCTGGGCCGGGCCGGTCCAGACCTCGCGCTCCGGCGTGACGACATGGACCTCGAGGGCCACGGGTCAGGCGTCCTGCAGCTGCTTGGCCTGCTCGACGGCTTCCTCGATGCCGCCGACGAGGAAGAAGGCCTGTTCGGGAAGGTGGTCGTACTCGCCCTCGGTGATGCCCTTGAACGAGGCGATCGTCTCGTCGATCGGCGTGTACTTGCCGGGCAGGCCGGTGAACTGCTCCGCCACGAAGAACGGCTGCGACAGGAACCGCTGGATCTTGCGGGCGCGCGAGACGATGACCTTGTCCTCCTCGGAGAGCTCGTCGATGCCCAGGATCGCGATGATGTCCTGCAGGTCCTTGTACCGCTGCAGGATCTCCTGCACGCGGCGGGCCACGGCGTAGTGCTCCTCCCCCACGTAGCGTGGGTCGAGGATCCTCGACGTGGAGTCGAGCGGGTCGACGGCCGGGTAGATGCCGAGCGAGGCGATGTCGCGCGAGAGCACCGTCGTCGCGTCGAGGTGCGCGAACGCGGCGTGCGGCGCAGGGTCGGTGATGTCGTCGGCCGGCACGTAGATCGCCTGCAGCGACGTGATCGACCGGCCGCCGGCCGAGGTGATGCGCTCCTGCAGGTCGCCCATCTCACCGGCCAGGTTCGGCTGGTAGCCGACCGCGCTCGGCATGCGACCGAGCAGCGTCGAGACCTCGGACCCGGCCTGGGTGAATCGGAAGATGTTGTCGACGAACAGCAGCACGTCGAGGTGCTTCTCGTCGCGGAAGTACTCGGCCATCGTCAGCGCCGACAGTGCGACCCGCAGCCGCACCCCGGGCGGCTCGTCCATCTGGCCGAACACGAGCGCGGTCTTCTCGATCACGCCCGACTCCGTCATCTCGATGAAGAGGTCGTTGCCCTCGCGGGTGCGTTCCCCCACGCCCGCGAAGACCGACACGCCTCCGTGCTGCTCGGCCTGGCGGCGGATCATCTCCTGGATGATCACGGTCTTGCCGACCCCTGCGCCCCCGAACATGCCGATCTTGCCGCCCTGGACGTATGGTTCGAGCAGGTCGATCACCTTGATGCCGGTCTCGAGCATGACCTTCTTCGGCTCGAGGTCGGCGAACGGGGGCGCCTCACGGTGGATCGGCCAGTGCGTGTCGGGGCTGATGTCGTCGGCGCTCGTGTCGAGCGGCTGGCCGAGCACGTTGTACACGTGACCGAGCACGCCCTCACCCACCGGCACGGTGATCGGCGCTCCGGTGTTCTCGACGGGAGACCCGCGCACGACGCCGTCCGTCGGCCTCAGCGCGATCGCCCGCACGGTCGCGTCGCCGATGTGCTGAGCGACCTCGCACGTGATCGTCGTCGTCTCGCCGCCGAGTTCGACGTCGAGCTGCAGCGCCGTGTTGATCTCGGGGAGCTCGGCCGGCGGGAACTCCACGTCCACCACCGGGCCGATCACCCGGACGACCCGTCCGTTCGCGTGTCCGTCGGTCGAAGCCATCGTCATCCCTCCGCGGTCGCCGCCAGGGCCTCGGCCCCGCCGACGATCTCCATGATCTCGGTCGTGATCTCGTCCTGGCGGGCTCGGTTCGCCTGCCGGGTCAGCACCTTCATCAACTCGTCCGCGTTGTCGGTCGCGGCCTTCATCGCTCGACGGCGCGCCGCGTTCTCCGATGCGGCGGACTCGAGCATCGCCGCGTACACCTTCGTGATCAGGTACTCCGGCAACAGGTGGTCGAGGATGCGCTCCGGACCGGGTTCGAACAGATACTCGGGATGCACGGTCCTGACCCGGGAGCCCGTGACCTCCTCGGGCGCGATCGGCAGGAACCGCTTCGCCGTCGCGCGCAGCGTGAACGCCGAGCGGAAGTCCGTGTAGGCGCAGTAGAGCTCGTCGATCGAGCCGGCGGCGAAGTCGTCGAGCAGCCGGAGACCGACCTCCCGGGCGACGTCGTAGGGGGGAACCTCCGTGTGGCCCTGCCAGTCGGCCTCGATCGGCACGCCGCGGAACCGGAAGTACCCAACGCCCTTCTTCCCGCCGACGTACAGCACTGGCTCGAGACCGCGGGCGCGGATCGAGTCCAGCACGCCCTCGGCTTCCTTGATCACGTTCGCCGCGTAGGCACCGGCGAGTCCCCGGTCGGAGGTGCACACGAACACCCCCACCCTGCGGGGGTCCTCGCGTTCCTCGAGCAGCGGGTGCGAGAACGAGCCGGTGTTGCGCGCCAGATCCTCCATGGCCTCGGTGAGCTGCACGGCGTACGGCCGTGACGCCTCGACCCGCTGCTGCGCTTTGACGATGCGGGAGGACGCGATCAGCTCCATCGCCCGGGTGATCTTCTTCGTCGACTGGACCGATCTGATCCGTCGACGCACGACGCGGAGTTGGGCTCCCATCTACGGCGCCGGGGCGTCGCTCCCGCTGATCGGCCCCGCCTTGTCTTCGAACTCGGCGACGCGCTCCTCCATGGACGGGACCACCGGCTCCTCGTCCTCGTCGACCGACGACATCCGGTCCCAGCCGACGTCGGGCTTGACCTCGTCGGGCGGCGTCGTCTCGCCGAGCGCCGCCTCGGAGCCGGGACCGGCGCTGGTGGGAGTGAACGTCTCGCCGAACGCCTCGAGCGCGGCCTTCAGGGTGGCCTCCGTGTCGTCGGAGAGCTCGCCCGTGTCGCGGATCGCCGCGAAGACCTCGGGGCTGCGGGTCTCGAGGAAGGCCGCGAACTCCTCCACGAAGCGCTTCGCGTCGTCGACGGGGTGATCGTCGATGTATCCGCCGGTCACCGTGTAGATCGCGACGACCTGCCGCTCGACGGGCTGCGGCTCGTACTGGGGCTGCTTGAGCACCTCGACCACCCGGGCGCCGCGCGCCAGCTGCTGCTGCGACGCCTTGTCGAGCTCCGACCCGAACTGGGCGAACGCCTCGAGCGCGCGGAACTGCGCGAGGTCGAGTCGCAGGCGACCGGCGACCTGCTTCATGGCCTTGATCTGCGCCGCGCCGCCGACGCGCGAGACCGAGACGCCGACGTTGATGGCGGGACGAACGCCCGAGAAGAACAGCTCCGACTCGAGGAACAACTGCCCGTCGGTGATCGAGATCACGTTCGTCGGGATGTACGCGGAGATGTCTCCGCCCTTCGTCTCGATGATCGGCAGGGCCGTCATCGATCCCCCGCCGAGGTCGTCGGACAGCTTCGCCGCGCGCTCGAGCAGCCTGGAGTGCAGGTAGAACACATCGCCCGGGTACGCCTCGCGGCCCGGCGGGCGGCGCAACAACAGCGAGATCTCGCGGTACGCCACGGCCTGCTTCGACAGGTCGTCGTAGACGATCAGCACGGCGTCGCCGTCGTACATCCAGTGGGCACCGAGCGCGGCGCCCGAATACGGCGCGATGTACTGGAACGGCGCGGGGTCCGATGCGGCGGCGTTCACGACGGTCGTGTACTCGAGCGCGCCGTTCTCCCGCAGCGTCTCGACGACCTCGGCCACCGTCGAGGCCTTCTGCCCGACCGCGACGTAGATGCACTTCACGGCCTGATCGGTGCCCCAGTACTGCTTCTGCGAGATGATCGTGTCGAGCGCGACCGCGGTCTTGCCCGTCTGGCGGTCGCCGATGATCAGCTGACGCTGTCCCCGCCCGATCGCCGTCATCGCGTCGATCGCCGTGATGCCGGTGTACAGCGGCTCCTTCACGGGTTGGCGCGAGACGACGTTGGGCGCCTGCACCTCGAGGTTGCGCGAGTCCTCCGCCGCGATCGGGCCCCGGTCGTCGATCGGGCGGCCGAGCCCGTCGACCACCCGACCGAGGAATCCGTCCCCGACCGGTATGGACAGGATGCGCCCGGTCTGCGTGACGGGGTCGCCCTCCTCGATCTGGGCGGCGTCGCCGAACACGATGCAGCCGATCTCGTCCACGTCGAGGTTGAAGGCCATGCCCAGCAGGCCGCCCGGGAACTCGAGCAGCTCGTTGGCCATCGTTCGTGGCAGGCCGGCGACGCGCGCGATGCCGTCGCCGGACTCGATCACGCGACCGACCTCCTCGCGCGAGACCTCGGGGGTGAAGCTCTCGACGTTCTTCCGGAGCGCGTCCGCGATGCTCGCGGGATCAAGGTTGAGTGCCATGGTGTGGATGCTCCTCAGGTGACTAGGTGATCCTTGGCGGACTCGAGCCGACTCGAGACCGAGCCGTCGAAGACCTCGTCGCCCACCCGCGCCACGATGCCGCCGACCAGCGTGGGATCGACGACGACCTTCACGTCGACGGTCCTGTCGGTCGCCCGGGAGAGGGCGGCCGCGATCCGCTCACGTTGCGCCTCGCTCAGCTCGACGGCGGAGCGCACCTCGGCGAGCGCGTGGTCCCGCTCCCCCGCCGCGATCTGCGCGAGGTGCTCCGCGATCTTCGGCAGCTCGCGAGCCCGGCCGGCGTCGACCACGAAGCCCAGCAACGTGCCCGTGACCGGGTTCGCGCGATCCCCCAGCAGTTCGGCGATCACGGCCTTCCTGTTCTCGGCCGGGAGCGCCGCGTCGGTCAACGCCTCGCGGAGCTGCGTGTTCTGCTCGAGTGCCTTGGCGAAGGCATACAGCTCGTCCTCGACGGTCGCCAGCACGCCCTCGGCACTCGCGACCGAGAACAGCGCTTCCGCGTATCCCTGGATCAGACCGTCGTCGCGTGCCATGTCAGTTCGCCGCGCCCCCGCCCGCGACCTGGTCGATGTACTCGTCGATCAGACGCTGGTGGGCGCTCGCGTCCAGCGACTCACCGACCACACGCCCTGCGAGATCGACGGCGATCTCGGCGACCTGCGACCGCAGCTCCTGGAAGACACGATCGCGCTCCGCCCTGATCTCTTCCTGTGCACGGGCCACCGTGGCCTGAGCCTCCTGCTCCGCCTTGCTCTGCACGTCGCGGCGCACCTGCTCGGCGGTCGCTCGGGCCTCCTCGATGATGCGATTCGCCTCGTCACGGGCGCCCGTCAGCTGCTGGCGGTACTCGGCGAGCAACGTGTCGGCGTCCGAACGGGTGGACTCGGCCCGCTCCATCTCGCCCTGGATCTTGTCGGCGCGCGCGGCCAGGGTCTTGTTGAGCGCCGGGAAGGCGAACTTCCACAGCGCGAAGAAGACGATCAGGAAGGCGAGGCCGCCGACGATCAGCTCGACGACCGGCGGGATCAGCACGCTGATGCCGCCCGACTCCTCCTCGGCCGCCGCCTCCGCGGCCAGGATCACCGTGTTCAGCATGGTCGTTCCTCTCTGGCTCGCTCGCCTCAGACGATGAACGACAGCACGAAACCGAACAGCGCGAGCGCCTCGACGAACGCGATGCCGAGGAACATCGTCGTACGCACCATGCCGGCTGCCTCGGGCTGGCGGGCCATCGCCTCGACGGACTTGCCGACCAGGAAGCCGATGCCGATGCCGGGCCCGATCGCGGCGAGACCGTAGACCAGGCCCTTGCCGATCGCGCCGATGTCGCCGGTCAACCCTCCCTCGGCTGCCTGGGCCAGAACGTGGAACATGTGATTCCTCCTGTCTCGAGGTTGCGGATCAGTGCTCCGGATGCATCGCGAGGCCGACGTAGACGGCCGTGAGGATCGTGAAGATGTAGGCCTGCAGGGCGGCCACGAGCACCTCGAAGGCGGTCATGAACACCATCAGCAGGAACGCGAACGGTGAGAAGACGATCGTGGCCGCGTCGAGCAGCAGGTAGGCCGTGCCCAGGGCGAAGATCGTCAGGATCAGGTGGCCCGCGAACATGTTGCCGAAGAGTCGGACGGCGAGCGAGAACGGTCGCACGAGGAACGTCGACACGAACTCGATCGGCGTCACCAGGATGTACAGCGCGGGCGGCACGCCCGGCGGGAACAGGTTCGCCTTCAGGTAGCCGCCCAGCCCCTGCTTCGCGATGCCGACGATGTTGAAGATGAACCAGACGAGGATCGCCAGGAACGCGGGGATCGCGATGCGCGAGGTCGCCGGGAAGTTCAGGAACGGCATGATGCCGAAGATGTTCGCGACGAACAGGAACGTGAACATCGAGGTCAGGAACGGCACGAAGCGCAACCCATCGGGCCCCATGACCTCCATCACGATGCCGTTGCGAACGAACTCGACGAGGGTCTCGACGATGTTCTGCAGGCCCTTCGGCACCAGGCGACCGCCCCGCGCGCCGGCGATGAACAACACGATCACGATGACCGCCGCCAGGATCATGAGCAACGACACGCGGTTGAAGCAGTTGTCGCCGCTGCCGATCAGACACGGGGTGTCGAAGATCTCGGGACCGATCTCGTTGTCGCTGAACCCCCCTTCGCTGGGCGGCACGAAGGCCAGGATCGAGGTCGCGGCCGCTGTGAGGGTCGACAGCATCTAGGCGTTCTCCTTCGAGGCGAGCGCGGCGTTGGCGCGGACCGCCGACGGGTCCGCGGGGATCTGGAGTTGGCCACCCACCCCGCGAAGGGTCAGGCGCGCCTCGTAGACGAGCAGGCCGATCGTGGCGGGGACGACCGTGAGCCCGAACGCGACCGGCGAGAACCAACGGAGTCCCTCCAACGCGAACATCAGGCCGACGATGACGCCGATGCGCACGACGGGGCCGACGAGGGCGACGGCATGGACGGCGGCGATGGAGATCGTCGACGCTTGAGCGAGCGACCAGGCGTGCACCGCGAAGTTCACGAACACGACGGCGACGCCGACCGCCGCCGATGCGGCGGCACCGGGGCCCGCGAGGCCCCACGCGAGCCCGACGGCGGCGACGAACGCCACGGCCGAGGGCGCGATCGCCCTCCGCACCATCTCGCGTTCCGGTCGCTCAGTCAGGGTCTCGTCCGTATCGCACGTAGATCAGGTAGATCGCGGCCCCGACACCGAGCAGCATCCCGATCGGTAGGAACAGGCCGTCGAAGCCGAGCCACCGATCCAGGAGCCAGCCGGCACCCCCCCAGACGACGATGCCCGCGAGCAGGGTGCCGATCACGCTCCAGGCCTGGTTGGCTCCCCTCCACGCGTCCTGTGGGTCGCGTCCCGGCATGGGCGCGGCAAGTATAGGGGTGGCGTCGATCCGCCGTCAAAGGAACGCAACACGCGTTTCCGCAGGTCAGGGCACGTTTTCTCGTGAGCTTGTGAAACGATTCACGAAGTCGGCCGGCTCAGGCCCCGGTCGCCCCTCGCAGCGACGCGTTCGCCGCCGAGGCCGCCGCCTCGGACTTCCGGCTCGCGCGGAAGCTGGAGACGAGGTTCAGGCCGGCGGTGAGGAGTCCCGCCGAGAACAGGATCGTGCCCCAGACGTTGACCTGTGGCGGCATGCCGATGCGAGTGGCTCCGAACACCCAGGTGGGGAACGTGTTCTCCGCGCCCCCGACGAAGTCCGTGATCACGAAGTCGTCGAGGGAAAGGACGAACGCGAGGAGGAACCCGGCCACGACGCCGGGCAGGATCAACGGCAACGTCACCTTCGTGAACGCCTGGAACGGCGTCGCGAAGAGATCTTGGGCGGCGTTCTCGAGCGACCGGTCGAGGCCCTGGACACGGGCTCGCACCGTGATCGCGACGAACGCGATGGCGAACCCGATGTGGCTGAACAGGATCGAGCCGTAGCCAAGCGGCGCTTTGCCGAGCACGAACATCGACAGCAACGACGACGCGAGCACGATCTCGGGGATCGCGATCGCGAGGAAGATCACGAAGTTCGTGAGCCCCCGCCCCTGGAATCGGTAGCGCCCCAGCACGAGGCCGATCAACGCGCCGAGCGCGGTCGCGATGAGGGCCGCCGGGATGGCCACGAGGATGGAGGTCCTGAGGGCCTCGTTCAGCGCGGGGATGGCGAACATCTCGCTCCACCATGTCAACGTGCAGCACGTGAACTTCGCGATCTGCCGTTGCCCCGTCAGCTTGTTGAACGAGAACAGGATCATGATGAAGACGGGGCTCGCGAGGTAGACGATCATCGCGACCGTGAACACCGGCAGGATGTAGGCGGTCCACCGTTTCCGCTTCGTGCGCAGCGGCGGGCCCTCGACGGTGGACCGAGCTTCGGCGACCGCCGTGCTCATGCCGCCCCCGCCGCGAGCGCCGCGTCCTCGGTGCCGAGCACCCGGGCGTAGGCGAGCGCGATGATCAGCATGCCCACCATCAGGATGACCGACAGCGCCGCAGCTTCAGGGTAATCCGCTTCCGTGGTGAACTTGGTCTGGATGACCTGGCCGACCATGGTGGTGCGGTTCGATCCGAGGATCGTCGAGTTCACGTAATCGCCAGTCGCCGGCACGAACGTCAAGACGAGCGCCGCGAACAGCCCCGGGAACGACAGCGGCAGGACGACCTTGCGGAACGCCTCGAACCTCGAAGCGTAGAGGTCCTTCGCCGCCTCGACGAGCCGCTTGTCGATGCGCTCGAGCGCGACGTACAGCGGCAGGGCGGTGAACGGTAGGAAGTTGTACGTGATGCCGGCCACCACGGCCACCGGGCCGGCCAGCACCCGGAAATCGTCGGGCAACAGGCCGATGGCCTTCAGCGGGGAGAAGAGCACGCCGTCATCCGCGAGGATGAAGTTCCACTGCACCGTGCGGATCACGAACGAAACGAAGAACGGCACCAGGATCAGGAAGAACAGCGTCGACTTCCACTTCCCGGCGTAGAACGCGATCCAGTACGCCATCGGATAGGCGAGCAGGATGCTCAACAGCGTCGCCAGGGAGGCGTACACGAGCGCCCGCAGGATGAAGACCTTCGACGATGAGAACGCGTCCGCGTAGTTGTCGAACGCCCACGTGAAGCTGTACCCGCCCGACAAGAGCCCGCCGCTCTGCAGCGACGTGTAGACGACGAGGACGAGCGGCACGACGAACGCGATCAGGAGGTAGATGCCCCCGGGCGCCAGGATGCCGTACGCCACCCTGCGCTGGCGCTTCGCCAGGTACTGATCCGCGCGCTTCGGCGGCTCACCCCCGACCGGGCCTGCGACGGCGGCCGTGAGTGCGGCGAGGTCCTCCGCCTTGTCCTGGGCCACGACCTAGGTCTCCGTGATCGGGATGAAGATGCTGTCCCACTCCTCGCGTTCCTCGTCGGTCGTGAGGTTACGGCCGAACGGGGTCTTGGCCAGCAGCGCATCGTCGGGCCACAGGAACTGGCTGTCGGCGGTCTCCTGCAGGTCGGCGGCGACCTCGCCCTTCTCCTCCGCCGCGTGCTGGGCGATCAGGTCCTGCACGGCCGGGACCGGCGACATGTACAGCACCCATTCGGTGATCATCTGCGCGATCTCAGGCTGGTAGACGTAATCCATCAGCTGGTAGGCACCCTGCGGGTTGGCCGAGTTCGCGGGGATCAGCATGTTGTCGATCCACAGGAGGGCGCCGCCCTCCGGCACATTGAACTCGTACGGCTGGTCCTCCCAGATCTTGTAGTAGAGGATGTCTCCCGACCACGCCATCGAGGCCGCGAGGTTCCCGGCTGTGAAGTCGTCGACGTACCCCTGGTCGTAGAACTTCCGCAGCGTGCCCGAGTCCTTGAGCATCTGGATCCAGTTGGCGGCCTCCTGCCAGTCCTCCGGCCCGGAGTCCGCGGGGGTGATACCGAGATTCACCATCACCAGGTCGGGCATGTCGCCGGTGATCATGCCCACCGAGTTCGTGCCGACGATGTCCGGGTTCATGAGGTCGTCGAGCTTCGTGATCGGCTGGCTCACCTTGTCGGTATTCCAGCCGACCCCGGTGAGCCCCGATTGCCATGCCATCGAGAACTTGTTCCCCGGGTCGTAGTCGGGATCCTTGGCCCACGTGGCGGCGTTGGCATCGAAGTTCGGGCGGAGCGACGGGTCGAGCTCGGTGATCCAGCCGTTCGCCAGCAGGGCCGTCAACTCCCTGCCGTTCGTGATCACGATGATGTCGCGGCCGGTGTCCTGGCCCGCCTGCAGCTGGGGCAGCAGCTGCCCGAAGAACGACGCATTGGCCTGGATCTCGTCGTTGTAGTTGACCGTGATGCCGGTCTCGTCGGTGAACGACTGCAACGACGGATGGATGCGCTCGCCCGTCTCCGGATCCTTGGCCGAGTCGATGTAGAGCGGCCAGTTCGCGAAGTTGATCTCGCTCCCCGGCTCCGCCGAGAAGTCGACGGTCGGACCCTCTCCGTCCGGAGCAGTTCCGGCGGGCTCGCCGCCGCACGCCGCGAGGATCGATGCCAGGCTCAGGGTTCCCACCGTCGCGCCGCCGTACTTGATCAGGTTCCGGCGGGAGAGCCGGCGCTGGGTCATGCCTCGCATCAGCGCGTTCGCGAATGCAGGGTCGACCCTGCGGTCGTCCGTCATACCTCTTCCTCCTCCATGACCAGACCTTCCTGCGGAGCGACCGCGAAGGTGTGTTCGGGCTTCCACGAGACCGTGACGGTCTCGCCCTGCTGCGGCGCCTCCTCGTGGCCGAGGTTCTGGACGTAGGCGGTCATGATCGTGCCGCCCACCGATTCCACCTTGTACTGGTGGCTCACGCCGATGTAGGTGGTCATCGTGACCCGCCCGGCGACGTGGTTGGCCTCCGCCGGCACGCTGGCTCCCTCGCCACGCGCGATGGTGAGCTTCTCTGGCCTGACGCCGACCTTGACCGTGCCCTGCACGTCCGACGGCACGCGGTCGGCCGGCACCCGCACGGTGCCGCCCGCGGTGAGGACGACCGTCGAGAGGCCGTTGGCTCCCTCCTTGAGCTCGCCTTCGAGCATGTTCGCGGAGCCCAGGAACCCGGCCACGAACTCCGTGGCGGGGTTCTCGTAGACCGTCTCGGGGTCGCCGAGCTGCTCGATCTTGCCGCCGCGCATCACGGCGAGGCGGTTCGACATCGTCATCGCCTCTTCCTGGTCGTGCGTCACGTAGATGAACGTGATGCCGACCTCCTGCTGGATGCGCTTGAGCTCCAACTGCATCTGCTTGCGCAGCTTCAGGTCCAGGGCGCCGAGCGGCTCGTCGAGCAGCAGCACCTTCGGATGGTTCACGAGGGCGCGAGCCAGCGCGACCCGCTGCTGCTGACCGCCGGACATCTGCGGGGGCTTGCGACTCTCGAACCCGATCAGGTCGACGAGGGTCATCGCCTCCTTGACCCTGGTCTCGATCTCGCCCTTGTCGACCTTCTTGCGACGCAGGCCGAACGCGACGTTCTCTTTGACGTCGAGGTGCGGGAACAGCGCGTAGCTCTGGAACACGGTGTTGACGTCGCGCTTGTACGGAGGAAGGTCGGTCACGTCGCGTCCGCCCAGGTACACGGTGCCGTAGGTCGGGTCCTCGAACCCGCCGATCATGCGGAGCGTCGTGGTCTTGCCGCACCCCGACGGGCCGAGCATGGAGAAGAACTCACCTTCTTCGATGTCCAGCGACAGGTCGTCTACCGCGGCGACGTCCGCGAACATCTTGGTGACGCGTTCCAGGCGAACGTCGATCTCGTTCGGCACGCGCTCTCCCCTCCTCCCCCCCGCTCGGAGACGCTCCCTCCGCAGCGGCGGGCATCATCACCTGTCAGTACGCAGTCAGGAACCCTCGGGTTCGGAGATGCATCATCGACCACTTGTACGGAACGGACAAGGGGGTGCTGTCGCCGCTGTCACCGCGTCGACTCCGACCCCGAGGGAGCCGGCGCCCGAGCCGGTGGGGGCTCGGGCGGCTCATCGGTCCTTCGGCGCCAGCGATCGAGAGCCGGCAGCGCCGTCATCAGGAACAGCGCGAGCGCCGCCAGCAGGATCAGGCCCACCGTGGTCCGGCCGTCGATCAGTCCCACCGCCAGCGCGCTCGCGCTGATCAGG
>DASZOO010000221.1:0-5070 GCA_035550775.1 Actinomycetota bacterium
TCGTGCTCCTCGAGCCGCTTGTACTCGATCCAGGTGTCGATCACGTCCTGGGTGAAGACGCCGCCTTCGAGCAGCCACTGGTGGTCGGCTTCCAGCTCGCCCAGCACCTCGAGCAGCGACCCCGGCACCTGCTTGACCGCCGCGTGCTCCTCGGGCGGCAGGTCGTAGAGGTCCTTGTCGATCGGGTCCGGCGGCTCGATCTTGTTCTTGATGCCGTCGATGCCGGCCATCAGCATCGCGCTGAACGCCAGGTACGGGTTGCACGAGGGGTCGGGCGTGCGGAACTCGATGCGCTTGAGCTTCGGGCTCTTCGAACCGAGCGGGATGCGCACGCACGCGCTGCGGTTCCGCTGCGAGTACACGAGCTTGATCGGCGCCTCGTAGCCGGGCACGAGCCGGCGGTACGAGTTCGTGGTCGGGTTCGTGAACGCGAGCAGCGCCGGTGCGTGGGCGATGAGGCCGCCGATGTACCAGCGGGCCGTATCGCTGATGCCTCCGTAGCCGACCTCGTCCCAGAACAGGTTCTCGTCGCCCTCCCACAGGGACTGGTGCGTGTGCATGCCCGAGCCGTTGTCCATGAACAGCGGCTTCGGCATGAAGGTGACGGACTTCCCCGCCTGGTAGGCGGTGTTCTTGACCACGTACTTGTACTTCATGACGTTGTCGGCCGTGGTCAGCAGCGTGTCGTAGCGCATGTCGATCTCGGCCTGCCCGGCGGTGCCGACCTCGTGGTGGTGCACCTCGATCGTCAGACCGACCCTCTCGAGGTTCAGCACCATGTCCGTGCGCAGGTCCTGGTACTTGTCCATCGGGGGGAGGGCGAAGTACCCGCCCTTGTACCGAGGCTTGTAGCCGAGGTTGCCGCCCTCCTCCTCACGGCCGCTCGTCCAGGCGCCGGCAACCGAGTCGATGTGATAGAAGCCCTCGAACTCGCTCTGGTCGTAGCGGATCGAGTCGAAGATGTAGAACTCGGCCTCGGGCCCCCAGTAGGAGCGGTCGGCGATGCCGGTCTGCTTCAGGTACAGCTCGGCCTTCTTCGCGATGTTGCGCGGGTCGCGCGAGTAGTCCTCGCCGGTCACGGGGTCCTTCACGAAGCACGTGATGTTCAGCGTGGGGTGCTTCGTGAACGGGTCCATGTAGGCGGAGTCGGGATCGGGCATCAGCAGCATGTCCGACTCCTGGATCTCCTGGAACCCGCGGATCGACGAGCCGTCGAACGGCTGGCCGTGCTCGAGCTTGTCCTCCGTCAGCTCGTGGGCCGGGATCGACAGATGCTGCACCTGCCCCGGCAGGTCCGTGAACCGGAGGTCGACGATCTCGGCTCCCCGCTCCTTGGCCAGTGCGATGACGTCCTTCGCCGTTGCCACTCGCGCCCTCCCCTTGGTCTCTCGGCGGCTCATGGTCCGCTCGGCGGTTCCACCGAGCCTAGAGGCGGGAAGGCGGCTCGCCGTTACCCGCGGGTAAACACTGCGTTACGGGTGGCTCCCGGCCGAGCCCGACGAGGGTTCGTTCGATCCAAGCCACCGCGCAATCCAAGCCATCGCGGTCGAGCCGGGTTCGAACGTTCCACACGTCGGGCCCGTATCCCCAGCACGGAGCGGGCCGCGCCGCGGTGGGAGGGCGCCCACGTGGCCGACCGCACGAGGGGAAGGAGCTTCGCGCATGAGGACGAGAACGATCGGCATCGTGGCCGTCGTGGCCGCGGCCGTGCTGGCGCTGGGTGCGGCGGCCGCGATGGCTGGGAGGTCCTCGGTGGGCACCCAGCTCAACGGGTTCAAGGAGGCCCCGGTGATCTCGACCGACGGGGAGGGGAGCTTCCGGGCCGAGATCCGAGCCGGGGAGGTGCACTACCGCCTTCGCTACGACGACCTCGAGGGCGGCGAGGTGCTCTTCGCCCACATCCACCTGGGCAAGCCGTTGACGAACGGTGGCGTGGTCGCGTTCCTGTGCGGCGGCGGCAGTAAGCCCGCGTGCCCCGCCTCGGGCACCGTGACGGGCGTGATCGTGCCCAGCGATGTCGTGGGACCGGCGGACCAAGGCATCGAGCCCGGGGAGTTCGATGAGCTGGTCCGGGCGATCAGGCGCAACGCTACCTACGTGAACGTCCACACCGAGGACTTCCCGTCGGGTGAGATCCGGGGCAACCTGATCAGGTCGTAGCGCGTTCGAAATGCGGGCGTTCGGTTCCGGCGAAGGGGTCCGTGAGCACGGTCCCTCGCCGGAGCCGCGGCCGAAGGACCCCACTCGGGAAGTTTGAGTCCGCCGTGACGATGTGGGCAGCAGCGATGTTCCCCTGGGAGTTCAACGTTGGGACGGTGCAGCGCCCCTTCACCGACGGGGCCGCGGCGGCGGGGCCAGCATCGTGATCGCGTCCTCGAACGATGGTGGATCGAAGCCGTGGGGCTCGTCAGGGCCCGATCGGCCCGGCCGACGTCGTTCGCGGATCCCCGTCGCGATCGCCCAGACGCCGGCGACGGTAGCCGCGGAGGCGGCTGCGACCCGGAGGCTCGGGGGAGCCGCCCAGGCCAGCGCGGCGCAGACCGCGGCGAGAACGCACATCAGGATCGAGGCCTTCACGAGGCGCCACCCCCGCATCCGACCCTAAGGACGACCGGTGTCGGCCCGGTGAACGGAAGCGGGCCGGGAGCCGTCTTCCAGGCGACGGTTTCACGACCGTCCGCGTCAGCAAGGGCCGGCAGCGCCGGCCGAGGAAGAGCTCAGGCTGGGTCCGCTCGTTCCTCGCGCCGTTCCTCCCTGCGTTCCTGGCGCTCTTCCTGCAGCCGCTCCCGTTCGCGGAGCTCGGTCGAATCGAGGCCGGGGCCGATCGCGAGCGTGACGGCCGCCACCGTGATCGCCACGATCAAGACCGCGGCGAGGAGCGATCCGAGGAGCTGGGCCTTGTAGGAGGGACCTGGAGCCATCTCAGCTCCCCCAGAGGTAGTTGCCTGCCGATGTGATCCACGCGACCGAGAACAGCGAGAGCATCGTCAGCCCGAGCGCCGGCAGGAACCGTTCGAGCCGCCGCCACCATCGGACCACGACGATCTTCGCCATGACGGCGACGATGAAGAGGCTGCCGGCCACGACATGGATCGTCGCCCGCCCGGTCTCTTCGTCACGGGCGTGCTCGATACCGTCACCGACGCCGAAGTACGAATAGCAGAGGAAGGCGACGAAGATCCCGATCGCGACGGCCGCGTCGCCGACCGATCGATGGGTGAACGAGGCGGCCTTCGGTTTGAGGAACGACACGCGCAGCTTCCCGTACGCCACGGCCATCAACGCGACCTGGTACAGCGCGAGGGCGAGCACGATCGAGGCGAGCACCGTCTTGACCTGCGAGACGTTGCCGCGGGTCAGCCCGTCGACGAAGTCCTCCATGGCTGCAGTCTCGCGGCCGAGCGAGGTCGGTTCAACGCGACGGGCCCGTCCGCGGGGAAGGGGCGGGCGGGCCCGAGGGGAACCGGCTCGCGCCGGCGCGGGCGCCCGAAGGCTGCCGCGGCGGTCGCCGGCGCGAGCCGGGGAACGGCGATCGGGTCGCGTCACCGAGGGAAGTTCGCCCGGGGGGACGGAGCGACGCGGCCCTCGTGGCCGCCGTTCACACCCAGGACATCGGCGCTACAGCGGCTTCCGGCGCAGAGCCCTTCCGAGTCATTCCTGCATGACCCGTCTTGGGTAGACACCCCGTGACAGCCGGCTCTGGGGCCCCGCCGGTGGGTGCCTCAGCCGGTGGGCCCGGCGGCGCGGTACCCGACGCCGCGGACGGTCTCGATCAGGTGCTCGTGTTCGGGGCCGAGCTTCGCGCGGAGCCGCCGCACGTGCACGTCGACGGTGCGCGTGCCGCCGTAGAAGTCGTATCCCCAGACCTCCCGCAGCAGCGCAGGTCGGGTGTAGACGCGCCCCGGGGTCGTCGCGAGGAACCGCAGCAGCTCGAACTCCTTGAAGGTCAGGTCGAGCGGACGCCCGCTCGCGGTGACCCGATACGACTCCGTGTCGATCGCGAGGGAGCCGAGCCGGATCACGGTGCCGTCGCCGCTTCCCGCCCGTCGCCGCAACATCGCGAGGCGAACCCGCACCTCTGCCGCCGGCGCACCCGGATACACGAACTCGTCGGCGACCTCGTGCCAGGGGTAGCGATCGATCGTGTCCCGCTCGAGCACGAGCACGACCGGCACCCGCGGTTCGCGTTCGCGCAACGCCGTCGACACCGTCCAGGCGTGCGCCGGATGTTCGGCGGCATCGACCAGTACCGCTTCTGGATCGAGGCTCAGCACGTGCACGAGCGAGACGACCGAGAGCGGTTCCACCTTGAGGTCGGGGAAGAGCTCTCCGAGGGCAGGCAGGGCCATCTGTGGGGAACGATCGGAGAGCAGCGCGAGCGCGGCCATGACTCCGACCACGATATCGGCTTTCGTTGCGCGGGAGAACAGACCGGACTTCCACCGCGGTCCCGCACCGGTGGGTCGAACGTCCCGGTGGGGGCGGGAAGGGTCCCGGGCGGAACCGGCCGTCCGCCCGTGGGCGCCGCGGCCCGAGGGGCGCAGGCTGACCCGAGATGTGAGTCACAGAAAGGGGTACGAGATGGACAGGAAGGCATGGGACCAGCTGATCAGCACCGCAGGCATCGTGCTCGCGGTGACGCTGATCGTGCTCGGGGCGCTGGCCGTCTACGGCGGGAACTTCGCGCAGTCGAACGTGACCGACCGCCTCGAGCCGCAGAACATCGTCTTCCCTCCGTTGGACGCGATGACGCCCGCTGAGCAGGAAGAGCTCGGCGAGTACGCAGAGGTGCAGGTCGTCAACGGTGACCAGGCCGAGGCGTACTCTCGCTACATCGGCGGCCACCTGGGCGAGATCAACGACGGCGCGACCTACTCGGAGACCAGCGCCGCCGCCCGTGAGGAGGGGCTCGACCCCGACACCGCGGCCGAGCTGCAGGGCAAGGCCGACACGCTGTTCAAGGGCGAGACGCTCCGCGCGATCCTGCTGAACGCGTACGGCTGGTGGACCGCGGCGACGATCGCCGTGTACGCCGGGTACGTGATGATCGTGGTCGGCGTCGTGTTCGCG
>DASZOO010000222.1:0-3206 GCA_035550775.1 Actinomycetota bacterium
CAGCACGGGCTGCACCCGCTCACGTCGCCGGGCGACGTCGTCCAGCCTGCGCAGTTCGTCGGGCCGGTCCGCGATCACGAGGCGCAACCCCGCGCCGATCGCGAGGTCGAGCTCATCGTCGGTCTTCGCGTTGCCGTGCAGGACGATGCGAGCTGCCGGGATCCCTGCGCGTAGACAAGCCTCGACCTCCCCGCCGGTGGCCGCCAGCAGGTCCAGTCCCTCGTCCGCCGCCGCGCGCAGCACGGCCGAGGCGGTGAACGCCTTCACGGCGTAGAGCGCGCGCGGGAAGGCGGCGCGGACCCGACGGCACCGGCTCCGCAGATCGTCCTCGTCGATCACGAGGAGCGGCGTCCCGAACCGATCCGCGAGGGCGGAAGCGGCGACGTCGCCGATCACCAATCCCCTGTCGTCGAACGACGCATGCTCGGGCCACGGACCGCCGGGCTCGATCTCAGGCATCGTCGCCGGTGCGCTCCATCGACTCCGGCGCGGAGACCCCGAGCAGGTCGAGCAGGTTCGCGATCACCTGCTTGGCGCCGCTCGCGAGCCACAGCCGAGCCTGCGTGAGCGCCTCGTCGTCGGAGACCACTCGGCACTCGGTGTAGAACCGGTGGAAGCGGGCCGCGAGATCCTGCGCGGCGTGCGCGATGCGCTGAGGTGCGCGGAGCTCGGCCGCGGCGGCGATCTGCCCCGGCACGTCCGCGATCGCTCGAAGCAGGTCGGTCTCGGCGTCGGCGGTCAGCAGCCCGAGGTCGACCTCGTCGATCGGACGCAGCTCGACGCCCTCACGCGCGGCTTTTCGGAGGATGGAGGCGATGCGCGCGTGACCGTACTGCACGTAGTACACGGGGTTGTCCATCGATCGGCGCCGCACCTCCTCGATGTCGAAGTCGATCGTGGCGTCGTTCGAGAACAGCAACAGGTGGAACCTCGCGGCATCGACCCCGACCTCGTCGAGCAACCGATCGAGCGTGACGAAGTTGCCCGACCGCTTGCCCATCGGCACCGGCTCACCGTCACGGACGAAGGCCACCCACTGGTAGATCACGATCTCGAGGGCATCGGGGTCGTAGCCGAGCGCTCGGGCTGCGCCCTTCAGCCGCGCAACGTCGCCGTGGTGATCCGCGCCGAGCACGTACAGGAGGTGGTCGAACGCTCGTGCGAACTTGTCCACGATGTACGCGCAATCGGCACCGAAGTACGTGTGCTGCCCGTTCGATCGAACGATGACGCGGTCCTTGTCGTCGCCGTAGCCGGTCGAGCGGAACCACACGGCTCCCTCCGACGTGTACGCCGCGCCCGCCTCACGTAACCGCTCCACGGCCGCGCCGATCTCGCCCTTCGCGTCGAGCTCCGATTCCCGGAAGAACGAGTCGAAGCGCACCCTGAACCGCTCGAGCGTCGCCTCGATCCAGCCCAGCACGCGGCTGACCCCTTCGGCGCGCATCCGCAGGAACCGCTCCTGGTCGGGCAGGTCGGCGAGCTCGGGCCCTTCCGTGTCGAGGATGTCGCGGGCGAGATCCTCGATGTAGGCGCCGTGGTACCCGTCCTGGGGCACCTGTGCATCGCGCCCGATGAGACGCAGGAACCTCGCCTCGACCGATGCCCCGAACCGATCCATCTGGCCACCGGCGTCGTTGAAGTAGTACTCGCGCTCGACGGTCCAGCCCGTCGCCTCGAGCAGTCGCGCGAGGGCATCACCGATCGCGGCGTTCCGCGCGTGGGCCACGGTGAGGGGCCCCGTCGGATTCGCGCTCACGAACTCCACCTGCACGCGACGTCCGTTGGGCTCGGCCCTTCCGTACGAGCCGCCCTCGGCGGCCAGCGTTCGCAACGCATCGTGCAACCACTCGTCGGTGAGGAACAGGTTCAGGAAGCCCGGGCCCGCGACCTCAGCCCTCTCAAGGAACGACGCGGCCGGCAGCGCGTCGATGATCGCCTGGGCGACCTCACGAGGTGGCTTCCCCGCGCGCGCGGCGAGACCCAACGCGACGTTGGTCGCGAAGTCGCCGTGATCACGCTGTTTCGGCACGAGCAGCTCCGGCCTGGGCAGGTCGCCGTCGATGCCCAGCGACGGGGCGGCCGCGGTCAGGCCTTCGGACAACAGCGCGACCAGCCGGTCCTCGATCACCCCTCACCGCTCCCCGGGAGCGCCGCGCGGACGGTCGCGACCAGGACCTCGGGATCGAACGGCTTCGTCACGTAGGCCGCGACGCCGAGGCGCTCGCCGCGGGCTTGATCCTCGTCCTGGGTGTGCGCCGTGAGCAAGACGACGGGCATCCCGAGCATGCCGTGCTCGTCTCGCAGCCGTCGGCACACCTCGTAGCCGTCGATCCCCGGCATCGTCACGTCGAGCACGATCGCGTCCGGCCGGACCTCCAGCGCACGATCGATCGCCTGGTCTCCCCGCCTCGCCGTGGACACCCGGAACCCCCCCAGCCGGAAGTTGAGCTCGAGCAGGCGCACGATCACGGGGTCGTCGTCGACCACCAGCACGTGCGGCTCGGCTCCCTGCATCGGTCGAGGATAAACGGCGGTGATCGGCTCCCTGCGCGATCACCTCGCGCGTGGAGCGACCTGGGCCGTTCGCCGGGCCCGAGGTCGTCGAGCGCGGATCGATTTCGCGGGGCGGGTGGGGCGGACGGGTCGACGAAGATCGGGCCGAACCCAGCGCCGAGGAAGGGTTGGGTAGACTCGCCCTGCCGCCCCCGTAGCTCAGGGGATAGAGCGCCGGCCTCCGGAGCCGGGTGCGCAGGTTCGAATCCTGCCGGGGGCACCGGCGGCCCGTACGATTGGCGGGCATGAGCGACCCCCGGCAGATGCGTGCGCCCTCCGGGTTCCACGACGATCGCCCGCTGGAGCGCGACGATCTGCTCGACGACCCACTCGCACAGTTCCGGAGGTGGCTGGCCGATGCCGAGGCCGCCGAGGTCCCGCTTCCCAACGCGATGGGGGTCGCGACCGCCGACGCCGACGGACGGCCCTCGGTGCGGCACGTGCTCCTGCGCGGCGTCGACGCGCGCGGGTTCCAGTTCTTCACGAATCGTCGCAGCCGCAAGGGCCGCCAACTGGCCGAGAACCCGTGGGCCGGAGCGGTCTTCCTGTGGAAGGAGCTCGACCGCCAGGTGAACGTCACGGGACCCGTCGAGCCGTTGCCCGACGCGGAGTCCGACGCGTATTTCGCCGAGCGGCCGCGCGACGCGCAG
>DASZOO010000223.1:0-19681 GCA_035550775.1 Actinomycetota bacterium
GGCTCATCGGTCCTTCGGCGCCAGCGATCGAGAGCCGGCAGCGCCGTCATCAGGAACAGCGCGAGCGCCGCCAGCAGGATCAGGCCCACCGTGGTCCGGCCGTCGATCAGTCCCACCGCCAGCGCGCTCGCGCTGATCAGGCCGCTCCATAGGTACATCAGGAGCACGGCCCGGCGATGGCTGTGGCCGATGTCCATGAGTCGGTGGTGGATGTGCTCCTTGTCGGCATGTCCGATCCCCTGCCCCCGCCACGTTCGCCGGGCGATCGCGAGCACGACGTCCAGGAACGGGATGAACAGCACGAGCAACGGCACGACCAGCACGCCGCCGATCGCCGCGATGTCGCCGCCGCTCGGGGGCAGCGGATTGAGCCCGACCCCGTCGATCGTGGCGATCGCGAGGAGCATGCCCAACAGCAGCGAGCCGGAATCGCCCATGAAGATCTTCGCGGGATAGAAGTTCCAGGGCAGGAAGCCCAGGCAGACACCGACGGTGATCGCGGAGAGCAGGGCCGCGGGCGAAGCGTCGCCGAACGTGCTGGGCGTGCGGATCGTGTACACGAAGAAGGCCCCGGCGGCGATCGCGATCATGCCGGCGGCCAGTCCGTCGAGCCCGTCGACCAGGTTCACGGCGTTCGCGACGGCGACGACCCACAGGATCGTGAGCGGCACGGCGATGTCGGGATCGAGCACCACCACGCCGAGACCCGGGATCCAGAAGAACGCGAGCGCGGCGCCCATCAGCACCAGCACGCCGGCGATGAACACCTGCGCGGTGAACTTCGTGAGCGCCTGGACCCCCCGGCGGTCGTCGATCAGCCCGAGGCCGAGCATCAGCGTGCACGTCACGACCGCAGCGAGGGGGATCGGGCTGCCGCGCCGAACGTCGGCGAAGGACGGCAGCACGAACGCGACGCCCATGGCTACGAGGAACCCCGCGTACATCGCGACGCCACCCATCGTGGGCGTCGGATCGGCGTGCACGGTGCGGTCGTTCGGCTGGGAGATCGCTCCGATGTGGACCGCGAAGCGCCGGACGACGGGCGTGAGGATGAACGTCGTCCCCACGCTCGCGAGGAAGATGACCAAGTAGGCGCTCACGCTGACGCCAGTCTGCGGGTACGGCCGTCGCTCGGCAACCGCGCCGGGACGCGGCTACGGGTAGACCGGGAACCGTTGCATCAGGTCGCGGACCCGGCCTCGCGCCTTCTCCTGCGTGCCCTGGTCGTCGGGCGCCTTGAGCACGTCGGCCATGATGCTCGCGATCTCTCGCATCTCCGGCTCGTCCATGCCGAGCGTGGACGGCCCCGGCGTTCCGACGCGGATGCCCGACGGGGCCGACGGCGGGTTGGGGTCGAACGGGATCTGGTTCTTGTTCAGGGAGATGCCCACCGTGTCGCAGACGGCCTCCGCGACCTTGCCGTCGATGCCGAGCGGACGTAGGTCGGCGAGCAGTAGGTGCGAGTCGGTGCCGCCGGAGACGATCCGCAATCCCTCGTCCGCGAGGCCGGCCGCCAGCGCCCGGGCGTCACGCACCGTGCGGACCGCGTAGTCACCGAACTCCGGTGTGGAGGCTTCCTTCAGGGCGACGGCCTTGGCGGCGATGCAATGCTCGAGCGGTCCACCCTGCATCATGGGGAACACCGCCTTGTCGATCGCCTTCGCGTGCTCTTCCCTGCAGAGGATCATCGCCCCCCGCGGACCCCGGAGCGCCTTGTGCGTCGTGAACGTGACGACGTCTGCGTGCGGCACCGGCGAGGGGTACGCCCCGCCGGCGACCAGGCCGATGAAGTGGCTCGCGTCGACCCAGAACAACGCGCCGACCTCGTCCGCGATCGAACGGAACGCGGCGAAATCGATCTCGCGAGGATAGGCGGTGTACCCGGCGAGCACGATCTTCGGCCGGTGCTCCTTCGCGAGATCCCGCACGCGGTCCATGTCGAGCTGCTCGGTCTCGCGGTCGACCTCGTAGCCCACGAAGTTGAACCACATACCGCTCACGTTCACCGGCGATCCGTGCGTGAGGTGGCCGCCGTGCGAGAGGACCATGCCGAGCACCTTGTCGGTGGGGTCGTTCGGCGTGAGGAACGCCCCGAAGACCGCCATGTTGGCCTGCGCCCCGGCGTGCGGCTGCACGTTCGCGTGGTCGGCGCCGAACAGTGCTGTGGCGCGGTCGATCGCCAGCTGCTCGGTCACGTCGACGAACTCGCATCCCCCGTAGTACCGGCGACCCGGGTAACCCTCGGCGTACTTGTTGTTCATCGTCGACCCGATCGCGGCGAGCACCGCCGGGCTGGCGTAGTTCTCCGAGGCGATCAACCGAAGCTCGGTCCGCTCGCGCTCCAACTCCCCGGCGATCGCCGCGGCGACCTCGGGGTCGGTGGACTTCAGCGCCTCCCAGTCGGCCGCATAGTCCTTCCCGCCCATGACTCGCTCCTCTCGATCGAACGGATCCTCAGCGCCTGCTCTGCTCGTCGTCGACTCACCCCTGGCTCGCCGCGGGCGCGACCGCCGGTCCGAAGAGCCCGTCGACGAGCCGCGGGATCCACTCGTCGAGCTCCCATGCGATCGCGCGGTAGCTCTGGAAGGGCAGACCCAACGGGTCGGCGATGTCCTCGTCGTGGGGGTTGCCGACGAACCCGTCGTCGCGCGCTTCGGCTGCTTGCGCGACCCGCTCGGGCAACGCATCGGGACCGGACCCGTCGGCGGCCGGCGGCAGCGATTCCAGCAGGCGGACGAGCTCCTTCAGGGTGAAGACGCGGTTCCCGACGCCGTCGGCGTGGGCGAGCGACTCGCGGTGCTCGGCAGCCATGACGATCACGAGATCGGCGTCGAGCGGCACGATCGCGGAGAACCGGCGGGCGACGTGGTCACCGATGTCGGCCCCGCGTTCCGCGGCCGCGGCCACGGCCTCCGGCGTCGCGCTCGAGCCCTCGACCCCCCAGGTGCCCGCGGAGGACACCGACGGCGCGTCGTCGCCGAAACGCGCCACGAGGGCGTTCCTCAGGAACCCCTCGGCGATGGGGGAACGGCAGATGTTGCCGGTGCAGACGACGAGGATCGAGGTCATGGCGAGGGGCGGGAGTCTAGCAGTGCCTCCCCCTCGGGAAGGAACCGTGCGAGCTCGCCGGGAGCCACGTCCCCCTCGCGCAGCAGGGTCGGGGGACCGTGCGCCAGATCGAGGACCGTCGAGGCCGCGCCCTCCAACGGCTCGTCCGCGCACAGGTACACGGCCACGAGGTCCCCGAACGTGCCTCGGAGATCGTCGCAGGTGGTCGCGGGCGGCTCGCCCGACCGGTTGGCGCTCGAGGCCGCCAAGGGGCCGGCGGCGTGCAACACGACCCCGGCGAGCGGGTGGTCGGGGATGCGGACACCCACGGTGACACCATCGCCACCCAGGTGCCATGCCGCGCTGGCGTCGGACCGCGGAAGGATCAGGGTCAGCGCCCCCGGCCAGAACGCCTCCGCGAGCCGTTCCGCCCGCCGATCGAGCCTGGCGACCTCCCTGGCGAGGTCGATCGAGGGCACCAGCACCGGCAGAGCCAGGCCGGGTTCGCGATCCTTCGCCTCGAAGAGGCGAGCGGTGGCGGCCGGCCGATCGGGACGCGTGGCGATGCCGTACACGGTGTCGGTCGGGAACACGACCAGGAGTCCGGCGAGCGCTGCTTCGGCGGCCTCGGCCACCGGATCGGTGGTCACGGCCACGTCGCGACGACCACGCGGTCGCGGCCGGCGAGGTCCATTCGCACGGTCGGCGGCCCCGATCCGGCCTTTACGGCCGCTCGAGCCACCTTCGCCGCCTGCCGCTCGCCGATCTCGACCACCGCCGTCCCACCGGGGCGTAGCCACGTCGCCGCCTGCGCGAACAGCGCCTCGTGCACGGCCACGCCCCCGACGAGCGCTTCGATCGGATCGGCTCGCGGTTCCCGCGGCAAGGACGCGTACTCGCGAGGCTCGATGTAGGGCGGGTTGCTGACCACGAGGTCGACCGATCCGACGAGGTCCGCTTCGAGATCGCTCAACAGGTCGCCGCGGCGGACGTGGACGTCGAGGCCGTGGCGAGCCGCGTTGACGCCGGCGAGCTCGACCGCCTCGGGCGAGCGGTCGACGGCCCAGACCGTGGCGTCGCGACGCTCCTGTTTCACGGCCAGGGCGATCGCCCCGGTCCCCGTGCCGACATCGACGACGACGGGGGCACGGAGCGTGCCGATCACCTCGAGCGCCGCATCGACGACGATCTCGGTCTCAGGCCTGGGGATGAACACCCCGGGTCGAACGGCCAGCGTGAGGCGCCTGAACCCCGCCTCGCCCGTGAGGTGTTGGGTCGGGACGCCGGCGCATCGGCGGCAGAGCGCGCGCCCGAAGGCCCGGGCCTCGTCATCGCCCAGCGGCTCGTCCCGGCGGTACAGGGCGGCCCGGTCGATGCCGAGCACGCCGAGCATGAGCTGCTCCGCTGTCGGCGACGGCGAGTCCACGTCGTGCCGCTCGAGGTAGTCGGCGGCACGGCGCAGGACCAGCGAAGGTCTCACCCCGTCACCTCCTCGTCTCCCCCGGCGAGCTGAAGGGCGCGCTCGGCCGTGTTCAACCGGTCGATGAACCCGTCGAGCTCCTCGCCCCCCTCGAGGACGTCGGCCAGCTGGTGAGACGTGTGCTTGATGCGGTGATCGGTCACGCGGCCGTCGGGGAAGTTGTAGGTGCGGATCTTCTCGGCGCGGTCGCCCGACCCGAGTTGTGACCGGCGTGTCGCCGCTTCCTTGGCCGCCGCCTCCTCCTGGGCCCGCTGCAGCAGTCGTGCGCGCAGGTAGCGCATCGCCTTCTCTCGATTCTGCAGCTGCGACCGCTCCTCCTGGCATTCGATCTTGATGCCCGTGGGCAGGTGCACGATGCGCACCGCCGAATCGGTCGTGTTGACCGATTGCCCGCCGGGCCCGCTCGAACGATAGACGTCGATCACGAGATCCTCGGGGCGGATCTCGACCTCGATGTCCTCTGCCTCTGGGAGCACGGCGACCGTCGCGGTCGACGTATGGATGCGCCCCGACGACTCCGTCACGGGGATCCGCTGCACGCGATGAACCCCCGATTCGTGCTTCAGGCGCGCGTACGCATCGCGACCCCGCACCTCGAGCACGGCTTCCTTGAACCCCCCGATATCGCTCGGGGAGCTGGAGAGCGTGTCGGACTTCCACCGGTGGCGCTCGGCGAGCCGCCGGTACATCTCGTACAGTTCGCCGGCCCACAACGCGGCCTCCTGACCGCCGGCGCCCGCGCGGATCTCGACGATCACGTCCTTGCCGTCGTTCGGGTCCTTCGGGACGAGCAAGGCCTCCAAACGGGCACGAAGCTCGTCCGCTCGCTGTCGGGCCTCGGCCGCCTCCTGCTCCAGGAAGGCGACCATCTCGGGGTCGTCCTCGTGGGCCGACAGTTCCCGGGCGTCCGAGGCCTGCTGCACGGCCTCGCGATAGGCGCGATAGGGCACGACGATCTCCTCGAGCTCCGCATAGGCCTTCCCGAGGGCGCGGAGCCGCTCCGGATCGGTGGCCACGTCGGGCTCGGACATCTCTGCCGAGATCCGTTCGTGACGGTCACGGATCTCCTCGAGCCGCGTGTCGAAGTCCTCGCTCACGCCCTCGATCATCCCAACTCGGCCGGACGATCGCCCGCACGCCGACGCACGCGGCCGCGGCGGCTCTAGCGCCCGCTCGCCTCGTCGCCGAGGTCGAGGTCGAGGTCGATGCCGCTCAGATCGGGAAGGTCCACGTCGTCGGCGACCGGCTCGTCGAACAACGCGGCGAGACCGACGTCGACCAGCTCCGGTTCGGGCCGCTCCTCTCGATCGGACGCCGAGGTCGCGGAGCGGGCGCCGCGTCCGGGCGGTGCCTGGGGGGCGGTGACCGGCGGCCGTCGTGAGCCCACGTCGGTCGGTGGCTGCGCCTCGGCGCGCACGGTGGGCTCGGGTTCGGGGGCTGCGTCGGGTTCCGGGGTTGCGGCGGCCTCCGCACCGGGGCCCGCCGCGTCGCCGGGTCCGATCCGAGCTTCGGGCGGGGACGGGGGGGCGGGCTCGCTCGGCTGGATCGCGAGCTCGAGATCGTCGGCGACCGAGAGCAGGCGCGATTGCATGTCGTGGAGCTGCCGGAGCATGTCCTCACGCCGCGAGGCGAGATCCTCGAGCATGCGGTCGGACTCCTCCTGGGCCTCGATCAGCGATCGCGAACTCCTGATGCGAAGGTCCTCGGCGCTGGCCTGCGCCTCGGCCTTGATCCGCGCGGCTTCGGCGCGAGCCTGCTCGACCATCTCCTCGGCCTCGGCGTCGGCCGAGGCCAGGACCCCTGCGAACCGCTCCGACAACCGCTCGTACGCGTCGGTCCCGGGCGACTGATGCGTGACCTCGAGCCGGGCGACGAGCGAACGTTCTTCGGCGAGCGCCCGCTCGAGCCCTTCGACGTGGCCCGCGATGGCGGCGAGGTAGCTCCGGACCTGGTCGGGGTCGTAGCCCCGACGCACGGTCGCGAACTCCCGTCGCCGGATCTGCTCGACACCCGTCGCGAGCTGCTGCTCGGCCTCGCCCTCAGCCACCGCGGAACGCTCCTTCCGTCGACCGGCCCCCGGGGGCCGTCGCATGCATCTTGCGGGAAGCGGCGAGGCCCACGCAACGGTGTCTGCCGACCCCGGCGCCGGCGGCGGGGGCGGTGCGGGGGTCGCGGCGAGCTCCCGACGCGGTCATCCCGGCGTACCCGCTGCCTCGTCCTCGCGTCTGAGCACCTCGCCGAACGAGGCGATCGCGACTTCGATCTGCGAGTCGTGCGGTTCCTGGGTCGTGATCTTCTGCAACCAGATGCCCGGAGCCATCAGGATCCGCATCACGAGGGAGCCGTGGAACCGCGCCCCGAGCCGCAGCGCCTCGTACGCGACGCCGGCGATGATCGGGATCGCCGCGATCCGAGAGGCGATCCGCCACACCAGCCCCGGCGTGCCGAACAGCGTGAACACGAAGATCGTGATGATCATCACGATGATCAGGAAGTTCGTGCCGCAGCGCACGTGCTCCTTCGGGAAGCGGTCCACCCTCTCCGGCACGAGTTCCTCGCCGTGCTCGTAGGCCGCGATCGTTTTGTGCTCGGCCCCGTGGTACTCGAAGACCCGATGGATGTCCTTGGTGCGACCGATCAGCCACAGGTAGCCGACGAACAGCAGCACCCGGAACACGCCCTCGGCGATCAGCAGCGGCACGCCCTTGCCGAGGCGGCCCTCGACCCACGTGAACAGCGTGGTCGGCCCGAGGATGAACACCCCCATGAACAGCAGCAACGCGATCGCGAGCGAGACGCCGATCTGCTTCGTCGTGAGCTGCTCGTCGTCGTCGACCGATTGGTTCGCGGCGACCATCAGGGCCCGCATGCCGATCGCGAGCGACTGCCCGAGCACGATCACACCGCGCAGGAACGGCTTGCGCAGGATCGGATGGCGATCGGCCACCGATCGGATCTCGTGCGATTCGAGATGGATGTCGCCCGCCGGCCTGCGAACGGCGACCGCCCAATGACGCGCCCCGCGCATCATCACCCCCTCGACGACGGCCTGTCCGCCGTAGAGGTGTGACGCGGGCGACGGTGACGCCGCCGGGTCGTCGGCCACGGAACCGCTAGCTCTTCTGGGCGGCCTGCTGAGCGGCCTGCGTCTTGGCGTACCGACGCTGGAACCGCTCGACGCGGCCGCCGGTGTCGACCAGCTTCTGCTTGCCCGTGTAGAACGGGTGGCAGTTCGAGCAGATCTCGGCCCGGATCTCGCTCACCGTCGAGCGCGTCCGGAAGGTGTTCCCGCACGAGCAGTGAACGTTCGCGATCTGGTACTCGGGGTGGATGCCCTGCTTCATGTGTGGTTCGTCTCCTTCGCTGCCCGCACGAGGCTACCTCGCACTCGGTTGAACGCCCGCCTATTCCTCGCAGGCGGCCGGGCGCGCCGACCGTGCGCTCAGTTGCCGCTCTTGGCGATCTCCTTGAGGAACTGTTCGTTGGACTTCGTCGCCCGGATCTTGTCGGTGAGCAGCTCGAGGGCGGCGCCCGGCTCGAGCGCGTGCAGCACGCGTCGCAGCTTGATCACGAGCGCGAGCTCCTCGGGGGGCAGCAGCAGCTCCTCCTTCCGCGTGCTCGAGGCGTCGACGTTGATCGCCGGGAAGATCCGCTTCTCGGCGAGCTGACGGTCGAGGCGGAGCTCCATGTTCCCCGTGCCCTTGAACTCCTCGAAGATGCCCTCGTCCATGCGGGAGCCGGTCTCGACGAGCGCGCTCGCGATGATCGTGACCGAGCCGCCTTCCTCGATGTTGCGGGCCGCGCCGAAGAACCGTCGCGGCGGGTACAGCGCCGAGGCGTCGATGCCGCCGGACAGGATCTTGCCGCTCGCCGGCATGCTGAGGTTGTAGGCGCGGGCGAGCCGGGTCAGGTTGTCCAGCATGATCACCACGTCCTGCTTCGCCTCGGCGAGGCGCTTGGCCCGCTCGAGGACCAGCTCGGTGATCTGGATGTGCTGATCGGTCGGCTTGTCGAACGTCGAGTACACGACCTCGGCCGCCGTGACCGTGCGCTGCCAGTCGGTCACCTCCTCGGGTCGCTCGTCGACGAGCAGCACGATCAGATGGACCTCGGGGTTCGAGGCGAGGATCCCGTTCGCGATCTGCTTGAGGATCGTGGTCTTGCCGGCCTTCGGAGGCGAGACCACCATGCCTCGCTGTCCCTTCCCGATCGGCGCGATCATGTCGATGATGCGCTCGGCGACGGCGGTCGGCCCCGATTCGAGGCGGAACCGCTCGTCGGGGAACAGCGGGGTCAGCTTGTCGAAGTTCGACCGCTCCTTGGCCTGCTCCGGGTCCTCGCCGTTGACGCTCTCGACGTCGAGCAGCGCCAGGTACTTCTCGTTGTCCCGCGGCCGGCGCACCTTCCCGGCGACGACGTCGCCCTTGCGCAACGAGGCCTTCCGCACCTGCGAGACCGACACGTAGATGTCCTCGGAGCCCGGGGCGTACCCCGACGTGCGAAGGAAGCCGTATCCGTCGGGCAGCAGATCGAGGATGCCGGACTGCGTCGGAGCGTTCTTCAGCTCCTCGGCCCGCTCCTGCTCCTCACGGAGCCGGCGCTCCTCGCGCATGCGGCGGCGGTCTTCGCGCGACGGGCGCTGCCTTCGACCTCGCTCTTGGTTCCCGCGCTCTTGGTTCCCGCGCTCCTGGTTCCCTCGCTCCTGATCGCGGTTGCCGCCCTGGTCGCGGTTCCGCTCCTGGCCACGGTCGCGATCGCCGCGAGCGCGGCCGCGGTCGTCGTCTCGGACCCGGCCGGTCGCAGCCTCCTCGCCCTGCGTCGACGAGCGGTCGCGATCGACGGTGTCGGAGTCCGGCGCGACCGTGCTGCTCTGCGCCGGGTCGGCGTCGCCATCGGTCGCGGGACCGGCCTCGCCGTCATCGGCACGCTCCGCGACGGCGACCGCGGCGGATCCGGCAGATCCGGCGGAGGAGGCTCCCTCAGCGGAGCCGTTGCCACCTTTGGCCACGATCGCGTCGATCAGGCCGGCCTTGCGCAGGCGCTGTGTGCCCTCGATGCCCATCTCCTGGGCGATGCGCTGCAGCTCGGGGATGAGCTTCTGCTCGAGGGCGTTCCGGTCGGTCGTGGTGTCCATGAGGCTATGCCTCTCCCTTCAGGTCGTTCTTGAGCGTCTGCCAGTCGGCCGTGAACTTCTCCAGGCCGATGTCGGTGAGCGGGTGCTTCACGAGCTTCGTGAACACCTCGTAGGGCATCGTCGCGATGTCGGCACCCGCCAGGGCCGCATCGACGACGTGCATGGGATGACGCAGCGAGGCGGCGAGGACGTTCGTATCGTAGCCCTGCACCGCGTAGATCTCGGTGATCGCTCGTAGCGCGGCCATGCCGTCGCTCGCGATGTCGTCGATGCGACCGATGAACGGGGACACGATGTAGGCACCGATCTCCGCGGCGAGGATCGCCTGCGCCGGTGAGAACACCAGGGTGACGTTGATCCGGATGCCATCGTCGACCAGCCGCTTGCCCGCGGTGAGCCCGTCGGGGGTCATCGGAACCTTGACGACGGCGTGCGGCGCCTTCTGCGACAGCCCGACACCCTGTTCGTACATCGCATCGGCCTCAGGCTCGGTCGTCTCGAGCGAGATGTCCCCCGGCACGGTCTCCAGGATCTCCTTCCAGACGAGGTCGGGCTCCTCACCCTCCTTCGCGACCAGCGACGGGTTCGTCGTAACCCCGGAGAGCACCCCCCATCGGTTGATCTCGCGGATCTCGTCGATGTCGGCCGTGTCCAGGAACAACCTCATGCTGTCTGTCCTCCTACCGGGGTCGACGGGGCCACCGCGTCGGGGCCCCGACCGTCGGCGGCCGTCCGCCCAGGTCCGTCGGGGTCCGTCGTGACGTCGGCGGCTTCACGGATCTCCGCCGCACGTTGCGTCGTGCGCTCCATCACGAGATCCATCACCACCGCGATCGATTGGTCGAAGCTGTAGTTGGGAAGCACCGGCACGCCGTGCGAGAGCGCCTGGCTCTTCACGTACCGCTGCAACCGCCGGATGTTGTCGAAACCTTCCGAGTAGCGCTCCGCGGGGCGCGAGGCCACCGCGTCCTCGCGGGTGGCGAAGTGCGACAGGTGCCGCCCCTCGTCCTCGACCCCGAGGATGAACGGCACCGCCAGGATCCGGTCCCGATGCTTCTCGAGGTCGACGAACCCGGGCACGATGTGCGCTCCCTCGATCACGATGCTCGTGCCCTCGGTCACCGCTCGTTCGATCAGCGCGTTGATGCCGACCGCGACGGCGGCGGTCTGTTCACGGAACCCGAGCAGCAGCGCGTCGGCGGAGGTTCCCGGCGGCTCGCGGAGTGCTCGGTCGGCATGGAACGACGACGTGTGCAGCGTCGGCATGAGCTCGGACGAGAGCATCGAGCGCATCACCTCGCGGATCGCGTCGGTCGCCACGACGCGCACGATGCCCAGCCGAGCAGCGAGCTGCGTGGCGATCGTCGACTTCCCCACCCCCGTGGTGCCGCCGATCAGGATCACGAGGGGAACGTCGAGACGCTCGACCTCGCGCCAGCGCAGGAAGTTCTTCGCGTAGCGCTCCCCCGCGACCTCCGCGATCACCGTCAGCGCCTCGTCGGCGATCTCGTCCGACGTCACCGACGCCCGGCCTTGGGCACGCAACCGATCCTCGATCTCCTCCGCCACCTGATACGCGCGGTACGGCGAGAGCCCGGTGACCATGACCTGCGAGGCCATCAAGCCCTTGGAGAAGGGCAGTCCGGGCTCACGGTCCGTGATCACGATGTGTTGCGTCTTGGCTTCCTTCGGATTCACCGACTGGCCCTCATCCGGATCGATCGGTTGGCTCACGGGCTCGCTCCCCGGCGTGCTCCTCGTTGCCCGGCGAGGTCGATCACCTCACCCAGCGCCGTGTCGAGGTCGGTCGACCCCTCGGCGACCACGGCTCTGTTGTCCACGAACACGACCTCCGCCCCTCGGGCGTGGGCCCGCTCGACACCGACGTCGACGGCTGCGGCCTTCAGCTCCGTGAGAAGGACGTCGTACCCTTGGGCTGCATCGAGGTCCTCCGCGAGGCCGACCCGATCGGCCAGCCGTGCGCTCCACCCCACCACCTCACATCGACTCGCCTCCCGCAGGTGCTCGACCTGTCGGGCGGCGACGCCGCCGGGAGCGGTGGTTGCGAAGAACACCCGCGCATCCCGTACATCGGCCAGCGGAACGGGGACGAAGTCGGTGATCAACAACTGCGACTCGTCGACGAACCGGAGGAGATGGGATCGCAGCGCGGAGAGGTTCTCGGGCCCGGTGACCGGGCCAGCGGCCATGGTAACAACGACCAGGTCTGACCGCAACAGCCGGTACGGCCCGAGGTAGCCCCCGAGGTACTCGGGCGGCACGGTGCTCGGAACGACCAGCACGCCCGCGTCCCAGGGAACCGGGGGCACGGCCGATCCGCTTCCCTCGAGCAGGACCAGGCCGGGGCTCCGGGCGGAGGCCATCTCTGCGGCCTCGCGCAGGTTCGAGGCATACGGAGCCCCGGCGAGGCCGCCGCCGGCCCGCCTCGCCCCGATCGTCGTCACGCCGGTCGTGAGCGCATCCTCGAGGTAGTCGGAGGCCGCGTGTTCCCCCCTGCGCACCAGCTCGACGAGGCGATCCAGGTGCACGGTTCCCGCCTCGGCGACCTGCGGCTCGCCCGGACCGCCACGGCCCATCGCCACCACGACCGGGTCCTCGCCTCGGCTCGCCGCTAACCTCGCGAGTTGGCCGCTGATCGCGGTCTTGCCCGTTCGCTTGCCGGTGCCGATCACCGCCAGCGTCGGCGAGGCGAGGGGCGGACCCTGTTCGGGTGGTTCGAGCCTGAAGTCGGATCCCTCGTACCGCACCCCGCGGATGAGGGCGACCGCCGCGAGCTCCATGCGCTCCCGGTACCCCAGTATCGGCTCGTCCGAGAGGTCGAGCACGACGTCGGGACCCCATGCGTCGATCGCCGAGGCGAGTCCGGCCATGCGGTCGCTGCCCGCGGCGCGGGTCGGGACCCCGACGTCGGGCAGCGACCCGGGATCGATCTTCTCGATGCCGCCGACGAACAGCGCGCCGACGACATCGTGGCCGCGGGCAACCGCGGTCTCGATCCCCCATCGGGTCACAGGGGGGTAGTGCTCGCCGTCCACGAGCACGACGGTTCGCATCGCAGGCTCGCCTCCTTCGAAGGCCATGGATGTCGGGAACGTGGGAGCGATCAGTCGCCGACGGGAACCGTGCGTTCCTGCACGGGCAGCTCGTGTTCCCTGTGGAACTGATCACCGGCGAGCGAGAAGTGGGTCATCACGTGGCTCTCGCCGAAGGGGAAGCGCCGCAGGATCCGAACGAGCCCGTCGTCGAATTCCAACACGTTGTAGCAGGGTTTCGTGTAGCCGCGCACGCGCAACGACGACACCGTGCCCGCGTTGGCGATGTACATCTCCTCGAGCCGCCAGACGTAGGGCACGTGCTTGTGGCCGGAGAGCACGACCTGCACTCCGGCATGGATCAACACCTCGAGCAGGTCACCGGCATCCATGACGGTGCTGCGTTCTCGCCCGGTGCCAGGGATCGGCAACAGGTGATGGTGCAACACGAACACCTTGAGCTGCGCCGGTTCCTCGAACTGCCTTCGGACCCAGTCGTAGTGCACCCGGCCCACCTTGCCCTCGTTGAGGTCGGGCTCGCTCGAATCCACTCCCACGATGCGCACGCCCTCGATGTCGTGCGACCACATGCGGGGTCCGATCAGATCCTCGAAATGCAGGTAGCCGACGTTGCGGGAGTCGTGGTTCCCCGGCACCGTCAGCATCGGGGACTGGATGCGCTCCGCGTACGCGACCCAGTTCTTGTACTCCTGCCGATATCCGTCGGCCGTGAGATCGCCGCTCACGACGACCACGTCGGGGCGCAGGTCGTTGAGCTCGGCGATCACGCGGTTCATCAGGTTGGGCACGAAGAACGGTGAGCCGACGTGCGGGTCCGAGATATGAGCGATCGTGACCACGGGTTGGCATGAGTCTAGTGGCGTGGCGCCGCGCGCGGGGGGAACGTCGACGTCCACCCACCGACGGCGTGGGACGATGCGGCACATGTGGCTCGACGTGTTCCTGCTGGCGCTGTTGGCCGGTGCTCTCTACTCGGGGTATCGGCGCGGCGCCGTGCTCCAGGTGATCGTGGTGGCCGGGTTGGCCGCCGGCGTGGTGGCGGGCGCGGCGCTCGCCCCGACCGTCGCCCAGCTGGGCGACTCAGCCGCCAGCGCGCTCGCGCTCGTGCTCGGCACCGTGCTGGTCGCCGGCGCGATCGGGAACATGCTCGGGTGGGCCGCCGGGAGCCGGCTGCGACGCCGGGCCCACGGCACGCCGCTGCGGATCGCCGATGCTCTGGGCGGCTCGATCGTGTCGGCCGCGGCGCTGGTGCTGGTGGTCTGGCTGTTCGCACTCAACCTCGCGAACGGTCCGTTCCCCACGGTATCGCGTGGGCTGCGCCGATCGGAGATCGTGCAGACCCTGGACTCCGCCCTGCCGCCCCCGCCGTCGCTGGTGGGTGAGGCGAGACGGCTGCTGTCGCTGCTCGGATTCCCCGACGTCTTCGTGGGACTGCCCGACGAGCCGGCGCCGCCGGTGGTTCCCCCCGACGGCGCTCAGGCCAGGGCGGCCACCCTCGCGGCGGAGGGCTCGACGGTCGAGGTGCTCGGCGACGGCTGCAACCGTGGCTTCGTCAACCAGGGCAGCGGCTTCGTCGTCGGCGACGACCTGGTGATCACGAACGCTCACGTCGTGGCCGGCACGAGCGAGCAATGGGTGCAGTTCGGCGCGAGGAGCACCGAGGCCGTCGTGGTCGCGTTCGATCCCGACCTCGACGTCGCGGTGCTGAGGGCTCCCGAGCTGGGACTCCCCCCGCTCGCGCTGATGCGCGGCGGCGTGGAGCGGGGAGACGTCGGCGCGGTGCTCGGCTATCCGGGAGGAGCCTCGCTGACCGCGGTGGGTGCCGCCGTCCGGGCCGAGATCGAGCCGGTGGGGCGCGACATCTACGGCAACGGCCGGGTGCAACGACGCGTCTACGAGGTGCAGGCCTCGATCCGACGAGGGAACAGCGGCGGTCCGTTCGTGCTCACCGGAGGCAGGGTGGCGGGACTCGTCTTCGCGAGCTCCGTCACCGACGACAGCGTGGGCTACGCGATCGCGTCGAGCGAGTTCCTGCCGATGATCGCCGATCCGGAGACGCTGACCGCCGCGGTGGACACCGGCGCCTGCGCGCAGTGACGTCGGCTCACACCCGCTCCACGTCGAACCCGGACGTTCGTACGAGGAGCGCCACCCTCCGCCACGCCGGGCCGGGGTCGGGCACGAGCTGACCTGGCCCGGGGAACGCGAGCACCGCCGGGCCCGCACCCGATACGCAGGCCGCCACGCCGGCGTCGAGGACCGCGTCGAGGACGTCGCGGACCGCCGGCACGAGCCCCAGTCGGACGTCCTGGTGCAGGCGATCTCGCAGTGCGTGGCCGAGCAGCGTCGGGTCCCGCGTCAACGCTTCCACCGCGAGCGCCGCGTGCGCCACGTTGTACACGGCGTCCGCCCGCGGCACGGTCGCCGGGAGCGCCGCTCGGGCCTCGTGCGTCGGCAGCGCGATCTCCTCGGGCACCAGCAGCGTCGGCCGAAGATCCGGATGGGGGTCGAGACGGCGCACGAACCCCTCGGGCATCGCGATCGTGAACCCACCGAAACAGGCCGGCGCGGCGTTGTCCGGATGGCCCTCGATCGCCGTGGCGTGCGCGAACACCGAGCCCGGCGAGGGATCGTCACCGAGCAACGTCATCGCGATCGCCGCTCCGGCCACCACCGCCGCCGAGGACGAACCGAGCCCGCGGGCCAAGGGCACCCGGTTGACCGCGCGCATCGCGAACGCCGGCAGCGAGCGGGCGCCGGCGACCCGCCGCATGGTGGCGTGGATCAGGTCTGAGCCGTCGAGCGGCAGGTCGTCCGCGCCCTCTCCTTCCCATGCGACGCCGCCGGCCCCCTCCGTGTCGACCACGATCTCGTTGCAGAGCTCGAGCGCCAGCCCGAAGCAATCGAAGCCGGGGCCGAGGTTGGCCGAGGTTGCCGGCACGCGAACCGTGACACGCATCGGGCGAGCCTACCGCGGCCCCCGTGAGCTACAGACCGAGCTCGGCCGCCACCGTCTCGGCGTCGGGCGGCACGGCCGCCGGGTGCGCGGCGCCCGCGATCGCCCACTCGGGGTCCTTCAGCCCATGACCCGTCAGGATGCACACGACGGTCCCCCCGCGGGGCAGCTCCCCCTCGGCGTGCAGGTGCAGAAGGCCGGCGACGCTGGCGGCGCTCGCCGGCTCGGCGAAGAGCCCTTCGCGGGCGACCCGGCGGTAGGCGGCCAGGATCTCCCGATCGGTGACGGCGTCGATTCGTCCCTCCGATTCGCGCGCGGCGGCCACCGCCTCGTCCCACGACGCAGGGTTGCCGATCCGGATCGCCGTTGCGATCGTCTGCGGGTCCTTGACGGGCTCTCCCCGGACGATGGGCGCGGCCCCCTGCGCCTGGAACCCCATGAGCCGCGGAGGCTCGACGATCACGCCGTCGGTCAGATACTCGGAGTACCCGATCCAGTGGCTCGAGATGTTCCCGGCGTTGCCCACCGGCACGCAGTGCAGGTCGGGGGCGCGACCGATCGCGTCGACGATCTCGAACGCACAGGTCTTCTGCCCCTGCAGCCGGTAGGGGTTCACGCTGTTCACGAGGGTGACCGGGAACCGATCCGCCAGGTCCTTCGCGAGCTCCAGGGAGTCGTCGAAGTTCCCCTCGACCTCGAGCACCCGCGCGCCGTGCACGAGCGTCTGCGCCATCTTCCCGACCGCGACCTTCCCCTTGGGAACGAGCACGGCGCACGTCAACCCGGCCTTCGCGGCGTAGGCCGCCGCCGCCGCGCTCGTGTTCCCCGTCGAGGCGCACACGACGGCCTTCGCGCCCTCCTCGAGCGCCTTCGAGATCGCGAGCGTCATGCCGCGGTCCTTGAACGACCCGGTGGGGTTCGCCCCGTCGAACTTCAACCAGACCTCGCACTCGGTCTCGTCGCTGAGGGGGCCGGATCGAACGAGCGGGGTGCCGCCTTCGAGCAGGGTCACCACAGGGGTCGCGTCGCTCACGGGCAGACGCTCCCGATACTCCTCGATCACCCCGCGCCACTGGTGCGCTCCCGCGGCGGCGCCGGGCATCGAGGAGTCGGCGGTCACGGCTCCTCCCCTTCCACCCGAAGCACGCTCGCCACCGACCGCACGGCCGGCGACTCGCGCAGCTCCTGCAGCGTCTTCTGCAGGGGACCCTCCTGGGCCCGGTGCGTGATCAGCACCAGCGTCGCCTCGTCGCCGAACCCCTCCTGCCAGACCCGCTCGATCGAGACGCCGTTGTGCCCGAAATCGCCCGCGATCTCGGCCAGCACCCCGGGCCGGTCGGCGACGTGCAGGTTGATGTAGTACTGGCCCCGGGTGTCGTTCATCGGGCGGATCCGCCGGTGCGGAGCCGCGGCACGCCCCATCGCCCGACCCCCGGCGACGAGGTTGCGCGCCGCGGCCACGAGATCGCCCGCCACGGCGGTCGCGGTCGGATCCCCCCCCGCGCCGCGCCCGTAGAACATCAGCTGGCCGACCCTGTCGCCTTCGAGGAACACCGCGTTGAACGCATCGTGCACCGCTGCCAGGGGATGCACGGCGGGGATCATCGCCGGGTGGACCCGAGCGCTGATCGCCCCGTCGTCGAGCTCGGCGATCGCGAGCAGCTTCACCACGTAGCCCATTCGGGCCGCATCGGCGATGTCCTGGGCGGTCACCGTGGTGATGCCCTCGCGGTAGACGTCGGCGGCCACCACGCGAGCGTCGAACGCGATCGACGCCAGGATCGCGCATTTCGCGGCGGCGTCGGCGCCCTCGATGTCGGCGCTCGGGTCGGCCTCCGCGTACCCGAGCCGCTGGGCCTCCGCGAGCGCCTCGTCGAACGACGATCCCGACCGGGACATGCGGGTGAGAACGTAGTTCGTCGTGCCGTTCACGATGCCGAGCACCCGGGTGATGCGTTCCCCCGCGAGCGATTCCTTGAGCGGGCGGATGAGCGGGATGCCTCCGCCGACGGACGCCTCGAAGAACAGGTCCCGTCCCGCGGCATCGGCGGCTGCGAACAGGTCCTGGCCGGCGTCGGCGAGCAGCTCCTTGTTGGCGGTGACCACCGATTTCCCGGCGGCGAACGCACGGAGCAGGATCGAGCGCGCGGGCTCGATGCCCCCGAGCAGCTCGCACACGACGTCGACCTCCGGATCCTCCGCGACGTCGGCACCGTCGGTCGTGAACACCGATCGAGGCAACGGCAGCCCGCGATCGCGATCGGGATCACGCACCGCGACGCGCGTGATCTCGAGGCGGCAGCCCGCTCGCCTCTCGATGTCGTCGGCCTGCTCGTCGAGCAGTCGCGCGAGCGCGGCGCCGACCGTGCCGCACCCGAGCATGCCGATCCTGATGGTGCGCTCGTTCATGGCGTGTCCCCCGTGCCTGCACCGTCGTCGGCGCGATGCTCGTCGATCCAGGCCGCCATCAGTATCTCGTCCTCGTCACCGTAGGACTTGCGGGAATGGCGCGCGAGCCTGCCTTCCTCGACGAAGCCGAACTTGCGATAGAGCGCGATCGCGCCGACGTTGTGCGGGTAGACCGACAGCGCCACCTTGTCGACCCCGACCGATCTGGCCCAGCGGATCGCCTCCGCCATCAGCGCGGTGCCGACGCCGCGACCGCGTGCCTCACTCGAGACCGCGATCCCGAGCGTCGCGACGTGCCTGGTGACCGGGTGGGTCTCGCGTTGCACGTAGACGTGCCCGACGACCTCGCCTCGGGGGTCGACCGCGACGATCTGCGCCTCGCGATCCGTCCATGGACGACGGAACCTGCGCCGGTACTCGCGGACGGTCGCGGTGACGCGCTCGGTGCGGACGTGCCGGCCCTCCTCGACGATGGCGGTCCAGAACGCGAGGTAGGAGCGGGCGTCCTGCGGGCGGGCGGGGCGCACGGTGACCCCCCGGGGCGAGGGGGCCGGGGGCCTGCGCACCCTCCCGACCTCGAGCCGGTCCAGATCGGCCGCGTCCTCACGGCGGAGCCACGCCGTCGCCGCGTCGCCCCGGACCGATACGACGGCGAGGCGTCCGACCCGGTTGTAGGTGTTCGCGAGCGAGTACGTGTAGGCACCGGTCGCGGCGAACGCGAGGAGGTCGCCCGGCGCGGTCGAGACCGGCAGCGTCACGTCCTCGGCGAGCGTGTCTCCCGACTCGCAGTGCCGGCCGACGACCGTGAACGTGGCCCCGCCCTCCGACGCGGTTCCTCCTCCCTGGGAGGGCGGCGTTTGCGGACGCGAGGCGAGCGCGACCGTGTACACGGCGTCGTAGAGCGCCGGACGGATGTTGTCGCTCATGCCTCCGTCCACCGCCAGGAGCCGCCGACGGCCCGAGGATCCCTCGACCGTCTTGGCCGCCACGATCCGGTAGAGGGTGACGCCCGTGTTCGCCACGACCCACCGGCCGGGCTCGACGACGAGCTCCGGCGTTGCGATCCCACGGCGCGCCGCGCCCTCGGCCAGACGCTCGCCGAGGACGGCGGCGAGAACCTCGGGCGCGAGCGGGGGCTCGTCGACGTAGCGCACGCCGAACCCTCCCCCCACGTCGACCGTCCGCAGCCGCACGCCGCCCCGCGCCTGCACCTCCGCCGCGAGGTCGAGCAGGGTGTCGAGCGTTCGAAGGTACGGCCCGGCGTCGAGCAGCTGCGAGCCGACGTGCGCGTGCACCCCCTCGACCCGAAGCCCGGGCAAGGTGTCCGCGTCGCAGAGTGCCTCGGCCGCCGAGGCCAGGGGTGTGCCGAACTTCGAGGCATCGTGACCGGTGGCGATCGCTTCGTGGGTCTCGACCTCCACCTCCGGGACGACGCGGAGCAGCACGGGCTGCACCCGCTCACGTCGCCGGGCGACGTCGTCCAGCCTGCGCAGTTCGTCGGGCCGGTCCGCGATCACGAGGCGCAACCCCGCGCCGATCGCGAGGTCGAGCTCATCGTCGGTCTTCGCGTTGCCGTGCAG
>DASZOO010000224.1:0-5903 GCA_035550775.1 Actinomycetota bacterium
CCCCCACGAGCACGGCGGCGACGAGATCGGCGCCGATCAGCAGGCCGATCGGCAGGGATCGCACCGCTTCGGAGACCGAGGGCCTGGGCGCGCCACGGATCACGGAACCGACCAGCTCGTCCAGGACGCCTGCGTACACGATGGTGCCGACGCTGGTCAGCACGCCGGCGAGAGCGGCGAGGGCGACGACCGCGATCACACCGCCGTCGAGGACGTCGGGGTCCCATCGCTCGATCAGGTGCTCTGCCCCGACGCCGGCGACGACCGGCGGCAGCATCAGCACGAGCGCGGCGCCGGCGACACGAGCGGGCTCCCGCCGGTACACGCGGACGGCCTGGCCGATCACGTCGCCTGCTCGCAGATTCGCGACGTGCTCGTGTCGATCGGCCGCATCCATCGTCGGAACGACAGCCTAGGGCGACTCGGGCCCCGCTTCGAGCTTCGGATGGTCAGTCGACGACGGGCAGATGCAGCGGGGTTCCGGCGACGCCCACGTCGCCGACGGACAGGAACCGGTCCCCGACGTTCGCGATCACGACACGGTCGAGCTCAGGGCCGGCCCAGCAGATGTTCGTCGGCGCGTCGAACATCGACGCGAGGTGGTCGTCGACCATCAACTCGATCTCCCCCTCGGGCGAGACCCTCACCAGCCCGTCGGGCCGATAGAGCGTGACCCACAGCGATCCGTCCGCCGCCAATGCCACACCGTCGGGGTCGGTGTCGGGAAGGCCGGCGACGATCTCGGGGGCACCCGCGGAACCGTCGGCGGCGATCGGGACGCGCACGAGCCGCTGCTCATGCGCCTCGACCACGACGAGCGCGTCGCCCTCGGGCGTGACCAAGGCGCCGTTGGGATAGCCGGGCACCGCGTCCGTCCACCGTTCCGAGCCGACGCCGCCGGGCGGGATGCGCAGGATCTCGGGACGCCCGTCCTCCCCGGAGCACGTCACGTACAGGGAACCGTCGGGTCCGAACGCGGCGACGTTGGGGGTGTCCATGTCGCCGCCACCGACGCCGCGCGCGTACGTGGTGATCGTTCCCGTCCGCGGGTCCCAGCGAACGATCTCGCCGTTGCCAGCGTCACAGGCGTACACGCGTCCGCGGCCGTCGACCGCGATGCCGAGCATCGCGCCGCCGGTCGAGCCGACCTGTCGGAGTTCCCCGTCGAGCGCGACGGCGTAGATCTCGCCGCCCTCGCCGCCCGCGTACACGCGGCCGTCGACCGGGTTCCAGGCCACTCCCTCCGGATGGTTGAGCCCCCCGGCGAGCTCATCGAAGGCATCGAGCGGGATCACGTCGCCCATCCCTCGGCGCCGGCCAGCAGCTCCGAGACGACGCGGGCCGCGGCGACGACATCGACGACATCGGCGGCTTCGTCGGGATCGTGCGCGAGCTCGAAGTCCCCCGGGCCCCAGACGAGCGCCTGCGATCCGGCCAGGTCGACGAAGTTGTGCGCGTCGGTCCACGCCGGCACCCCGATCACGGGCGGAGGCTCGGCGTTCACGCGCTCGGCCGCCGAGACGAGCGCGGCCGCGAGGCGGCCGCTTGGGTCAGCCTCGAAAGGCTCCACGCTCTCCTCCACGAGCTCGAGGTCCGCGTCATGGGTCGCGGCCAACGCTCGCAGCCTCGCCTCGATCTCGGCGGCCGCGGGGCCACCCGGCACCACACGGATCTCGATGCGCACCCGGGCACGGTCGGGCACGACGTGCAGCTCCCCGCCCCCCTCGATCCAGAGCGCCCCCGGCACGTTGCGACCCAGCAGCGGGTGTTCGGCCGTCGTGAACGGCTCGTCGTGGACCGCGAGCAGCAGCCGCGCCGCCTTCTCGATCGCGTTGTCGCCGCGTTCGGGGAACGATCCATGAGCGGACCGGCCTCGCACCACGCAGACCGCGTCCACGAACCCGGCCTCGGCCACACCCACGCAGAGCCGGGTGGGCTCCCCGGCCACGACCCAGCGAGGCCGAAGCTCGTTCGCCATCACGATGGAGCCGCGGCCCAGGTTCTCCTCGTCGACGCACACCCCGAGCGCGACCGGCAGAGCCTCGAGGTCGACACCGCGATCACGGGCCAACAGCATGCCGAGCGCGAACGCGACCACCGATGCCTTGCAGTCGGCCGCGCCGAGGCCCCGAACGACCCCGTCGAGGAGGCCAGGCTCCCACGGCCAGGTCGGCGTCACGGTGTCGATGTGGGCGGTGAGCAGCAAGGAGGGTCGTTGCGACCACCCGATCAGCAGGTCGTCTGCCGCCCCCTCGACCGGCACCCTCGAGACCGGCAGTCCCCACCCCGCGGCGCGTCCCTCGAGATGGTCGACGGCATCGTGTTCCTTGCCCGCGAGGGAGTCGATCGCGACCAGGTCGAGGAGCTCCCGGCCCGCCCATGCATGTGCCTCGGCGTCGTTCATGCAGGGGGCGCCAGCGCCTCGGCGATCGCTTCGTCGAGGATGCCCAGGACCGTGCCCATCACCTCGACCGGCATCGTCAGCGAGGGCTGGATGTTCAGCGACGTGGTCGACGGATCGACCAGCAACCCTCGACGCACGCACGCGCCGGCGACCCGATCCTGCAGGTCGAGGTCGCGCTCCTTCGTCTCGCGGTCCTTCACGAACTCGATCGCCATGAAGCAGCCCACCGCGCGCACGTCCCCGATCGCCGTGTAGCGCTCACCGAGTCCCTCGAGTCCCTCGAGCCCCGCGGCTTCCAGGGCAATCACGTTCTCGAGCACCGGCTCGGCCTCGAACACGTCGAGCGTCGTGAGGGCCGCGGCGCACGCCGCCGGCAGCCACGACCAGGTCGAGCCGGTCGAGACGTCGTCGAAGTCCATCGACCGCTCGGTGCCCAGCACCGCGCCGATCGGCATCACGCCGCCCCCCATCGACTTGCCGAGACACATGAGGTCGGGCTCCACACCGAAGCGCTCGACGGCGAACATCGTGCCGGCGCGTCCGAAGCCGGTCTTCACCTCGTCGGCACAGAGCAGGAAGTCGAACTCCCGGCAGAGGTCGGCCAGGGCGGGCCAGAACGACGCCGGGGGGGCGACGCACCCCCCCGAGCCCATCACCGGCTCGATCACGAAGCCCGCGACCTCGCGAGGGTCCACGGAATGGTGCAGCACATGGTCTCGCAGGTAGTCGACAGTGCCGTCGCCGGTGCCTCCTGGGCGGGCCGTGAACGGCGTGCGGTACGGGTTCGGGAACGGCACGTGCACGAAGCCGGGCATCAGCGCCCGGTACCCGTAGGACAGATCGCTCGTCTCGGCCCCGATCGCGCCGGCGGTGCCGGCCTCGCCGTGGTAGCCGCCCATGAACCCGATCACGATCGGGCGACCGGTGGCGCGGCGCATGAAGCGCACGGCCGTCTCGACCGCCTCGGTGCCGTTCAGGGCGATGTCGACGCGCGCAAGCTCGCCCGGAGCGATCGCGAGCAATCGCTCGGCGAGCGGCAGCACGTACTCGTGCGAGTAGTAGTGGGTGTCCTCGTTGCCGTATCGGCGCAGGGCCTCGACGGCCGCCTCCGTGATGTCGGCGCGAGCGGCCCCCACGGGCACCGAGGCCATCGCGCTGATGCAATCGAGGTAGACGTTGCCATCGACGTCCTCGATCTCGTAGCCGGACTTGCGGCAGATGACGAACGGGCCGACGTCACCCGCGGTCCCGCGGTAGAGGACCTTGCCCTGACGCTCCAGGATCTCGCGGGTGCGCGGCCCCGGCGGGGTGGCGACGATGTGCGGCACGCCCGCGGGCGTCTCGTCGCTCCCCACGCCGGTCGCGCTCCCTTCGCCGTCAGAGACCGAGGCTAGCCCAGTTGCCCGTGATCGCGCACGTGATGCCGGGCACCTGGATGTTGACGAAGAGCCACGTGCCGTCGGGGCTGAAGCACGGGCCCGCGAACTCGGAGAACCCGATGCCGTCGCCGGCGGACTTGCCGTCGTCGGGCACCGTCGGGTCCCAGAGCTTGCCCGACGCGTCGAGGTAGTGCTTCTGCACGCCGACCAGGTTCTCGGCGACGTTGATCATCGTTCCGTTCGGGAGGAGGGCCTTGACGAAGTTGCTCTTGAGGTTGCCGTCCTCGGCGATCACGATCGCGCCGCCGGGGCTGGTGGTCATGTTGTCGGGACCGTCGAGCTGACCCTTGCCCTGCGACTCGAACAGCAGCTCAAGCGTGCCCTTCTCGTTCAACCCGCCGGCGTTCTTGGTCGGGGTGTACGACCACACCTGACCGAGGCCGGCGTCGCCTCCCTCGCTCGACCCGAAGACGATCGACCCGTCGCGGTACGTGCAGCCCTCGCCGCCCAGGAACTTCGCGGCGCCCTTGGCGCGTCCCTGCTTGAAGACCGCCGACGCGTCGTCCTCGGCGTTGCGCGGGTTGGGGTCGTCGATCGTGACCCAGTTACAGTCGAGCTCCTCCCCGACCGTCTGCCCGACGACGGTGTTGTACTTCGGCTTGCCCGCGACCCGCAACATCTGCAACACGCCGTGGCGGAGGTTGCCGGGCGTGTCCGGAACGAACCGGTAGAACCCGTCCGGGCCCTCGTCTTCGGTCATGTAGATGACGCCGGTGCCGGGAAGCACGGCTCCGGCCTCGTGCAGGAACCGCCCGAGCTTGCGATACGGCCTCGTGACCTTCGGCTCGTCGTCCGCCGGGTCGACCTCGAAGACGAATCCGTGCGGCTTGCGCCGGCCGGACTTCACGCCCGCCGTGGTCTCCTCGCACGTCAGCCACGTGCCCCACGGCGTGGGCACGCCGGCGCAGTTCGTGTCGGTGCCGTTCAGGCTGATCCAATGGGACGCGAGCTCGGCGCTGTTCGCGTCGAGCTCGAGGGTGACCGTTCCGCCCGGGGCCTTGCGGTCCCATGCGGTCTTCGGGTCTCCGATCACGGTCCCCGCGGGGATGTCGTTGCCTTCCCCGAGCTCATGGTTGCGGACGATGCGCAGCGTCCCTCCGCCCATGTCGAACACGGCCATGCCGTCGTGGATCGGCGGGGTGATGAACCCGTCGGTCATGGCCGAACCGAACCATCCGAACGTGTGGTACGTGAACCCGGGCGGCAGCCCCAGCTCGGGCCCGGCCGCCACCAGGCCCGCCCCCCGGGGCTGGACCGGCGAGGTGTTCTGGGCGAGCACCGCGGCGCCGGCCTCGCGATCGCGTTCCATGAGCATGGCGCTCGCCATCGCCGTGCCGAGCACCCCCATGCGGATGAAGCTCCGACGATCCACGTCCCCTCGTCTGCCGATCCCGTCCGCTCGAACCGCAAGGTCCGGATCGTCGGTCTGCATCGTTCGTCTCCCCCCTTCGCCCGGTGCGGATCCCCCGATCCTGCGACGGATCCCTCTCACGGGCTGTGGACTGTCGACAATCTACGGAATGACGGTCGACCGGGTCAACCCCGAGTACGATGCCGCCGTCGTCTCGAGGGGAGGGGCTCTGACCGGATCGATCGATCCCGACCGCGCGCTGGTGGTCGCGATGCCGTTGCGCCACCTCGAAGCCGGAGCGGAGGCGTGCGAGTCGGACGGGAGCGTGGTGCTTCCTGCCGGCGGGCCCGGTGACCTCGAGGCCACGCCGCCCGGCAGCCGAGTCCTGGTGATCGCCACGGAAGCGGGCGACGCCGAGGTGCCCGCCGCCACCTGGAGCGGGCGGTTCGCAGGACGGGTCGCGCACGAGCCGAGTGAGCCCTGGCCGGCCGGTCTGCCGGCGACGTGGGTCGAGGAGCACGGCGCGCCCGAACACGTCGCTCCGGCCGGGGACGACGTCGCGGCGGCGGACGACGAGGACGACGAGGACGACGAGGACGATCTTCCAGGCCCGCAGTCGTTCTTCCGCGTGACCGATCTCGCGCCGATGGCTCGCGAGCGATGGATCTTCGCGAACGAGCTGGTGCCGAAACAGGAGCGAGGGGGGCGA
>DASZOO010000225.1:0-3760 GCA_035550775.1 Actinomycetota bacterium
TCGAGTCCATCACGCGCTCGGCGACGTCCTGGTTCGCGCGGAACGCCCCCGACTGCCACAGCATCGCGTCGACGAGCGTGGTCTTGCCGTGGTCGACGTGGGCGACGATCGCCACGTTGCGGATGTCGTCTCTGGTGGGCACGGCGGCTCCGGGTTCGGCGAACGAAGGAGGGGCCCGCGCGAAGCGCGGACTCCTCGAGTCTACCGGCGGGCCCTAGGTCGCGAACCGCCCCCGTGCACCGCTACTGCACGCCGGACTTGAAGCGCGCCCACTCGTCCTGATAGAGCTGGTCGTCGGCCGGCGAGAGCGGCAGCACCGGCTGGCCCTGCGCGAAGTCGTCCTCGGTGACGAGCGTGGTCTCGAGGTTCGGCGGGATGTACCCAGCATCGAGGAACTCCTGCCGGTCGATCCCGACGAACGGCGGTTGGAAGCCCTCGTACCCGAAGTTCGTCAGCCCGACCTCCTTGTCGAGCAGGAAGTCGATGAACGTGTGCGCCAGCACAGGGTTCTCGGCCTGCGCGTTGATCACGATCGTGTCGTTGGCGACTTCCCAACCGCCCTCGGGTGGGTAGTAGTACCCGAGCACGTCGACCTCCACGCCCTTGGGCAGGTACCACTGTGCGTAGTTCATGTTCCCCGACCACGAGTAGCGCACGTGGCTCGTGCCCTCGGCGAGCTTCTGGTAGTCGCCCGGACCGATCTCGACGTTGACGAGGTCGAGCAGCTCGAGCAGCGAGTCGGTGGCGGCCTCGAGCTCGGCGGGGTCGGTCGCGTTGAAGTCCGTGCCACCGTTGCGCAGCAGGGCCATGCCGATCGTCTCCCGGTACTCGTCGAGCACGCCGACCTTGCCGGCGTACTTCGTGTCCCAGAAGACGTCGAAGGGCATGTCGTAGGTCGACGGATCCTGGACGAAGTCGCGACGGTATCCGATGCCGGTCTTCCACGTGAGGTAGGGCATCGTGTACTGTGCGCCGCCGTCGTACCAGGGATCGAGGAAGTAGGGCCACAGGTTGCCCATGTTCGTCATGTACGTGTGGTTCCAGGGCTGCAGACGCTTGGCGGCCACGAGCTTGCCGACGTTCTCGATCGTGGGGAAGAACAGGTCCCACTGGATCGTGTCGTTCTGCACCTTGTTCATCGCTTCGGCCATGCCGGCGAACTGCGTGAACTCGATCTCCACGTCGTACTCGTCCTGGAACTGCTTCAACACCTTCTTGTAGATGTAGTCGTTCCAGTTGTAGACGCGGAGCGGCCCGGCCTCGAGCGGGAGCCCGTCCTCGATCGCGGGGATGTCGTCGTACAGCGGCAAGGTGACGGGGTTGTCGGGCGAGGCGAGTTCGATGCCGCCCTCTCCGGTCGTCGCGCCGGCGCCCCCTGCCGAGTCGGTCGAGCTGTCGCGACATGCCGCCAACACGGCGCTCATCGACGGCAACGCGATGCCGGCCGCGGCCGCGCGCTTGAGGAACTCACGGCGGCTGTGGGTCGGCCGCTCCTTCGGATGCGCCATGCAGGAACCCCCCTCGGTTCGAAGTACGGACGAGACCTGGGGGTCTACCGGTGGGCCTGAGCAGTGTCAAGGCAACCGGGTGGTCCGGCATGACCGAGGGTCGCCGGGCACGGTCGGCACCGGTGGTGCAGGCCTGCGACGGCGGTGCTAGCGTCCGCGCCGGATGGCTCGGGGGCGCGCATCGTCGGAGGAGAACTCGCTCACCCGGCTGTACCCACGCGGGTTCTGGACGTGGGCGTCCACACCCGGCGTGCTCTGGCTGATCCTGCTGTTCGTGGTCCCCTTCTACGCCATCGTGTCGATGGCCGGGGGCTCGCTCGACCCCGCGACCGGCAGTGCGATCCCCAACTGGAACCCCGCGTACTGGGACCGTGCGTCGTTCCAGTACGTCTTCGAACAGCTCGCCTCCCCCGACGGCGTCTATCGGGTCGTGTTCCTGCGCACGCTACGCTACGTCTTCACGGCCGTGGTGCTCTGCGTGATCTTGGGATATCCCGTCGCGTACTACGTCTCACGGTTGCGTGGGCGGATGCGGGGCGTCGTGCTCGCGCTGCTCGTGCTTCCGTTCTGGATCAGTTACCTGATGCGAATGCTCGCGTGGGTCGGCCTGCTGAACGAGGAGGGCCTCGTGAACCGCGTGCTCACCGGCCTCGGCTTCCTCGAGAACCCGTACCCCTGGCTCGAGGGCAAGAGCGTCACCGTGATCCTCGGTCTCGTGTACGGATACGTGCCGTTCTTCATCCTCCCGCTGTTCGCGGCCCTCGACCGCCTGCAGCAGGACTACCTGGAGGCCGCCTGGGACCTCGGGGCGAGCTCGTTCAGCACGTTCCTGCGGGTGACGCTGCCCCTGTCGAAGAACGGCATCCTCGCAGGGGTCGCGATCATCATGCTGCCGATGTTCGGCGACTTCTACACCGCGTACCTGCTCTCGAACGGGCGGTCGAGCACGGCGATGATCGGGAACTCGATCCAGTCGCTGCTGTTCGAGACCACGTTCGGCTACGCCCAGGCGCGGGGAGCCGCCCTCGTGACCGTCCTCGCGCTGTTCGTCTCGATCCTCACGCTCTACTACATCGTCTCGACGGCTCGCAGCACGAGAGAGGCCGCGCGCGCATGAGCACCCTGCGAGCCCTGTTCGCCAACCCCTGGCGCAAGCACCGGTTCCTGGCCGCCTACACGTGGCTCTACATCGTCTGGGCCCTCGTCCCGGTCGTGATCGCGGTCGGCTTCTCGTTCAACGCGGGACGCTCTCGAAGCGTCTGGCAGGGGTTCTCCCTGGAGTGGTGGACCGGGAACCCCGACCTCGCGGTCTTCAACGATCCGGTACTCACCTCGGCGATCCGCCAGAGCCTCATCCTGGCGATCGCCACGATGGCGATCGCAACCCCGATCGGTGTAGCGCTCGCGCTGGGGCTCGCGCGCTGGCGTGGCCGGGGATCGGGCACATCGAACTTCTTGATGCTGCTGCCGCTCGTCACGCCCGAGATCGTGCTCGCGACCGGCATCTTCTTCACGCTCGTGTTCCTGTATCCGGTCCCGAACCCCGGCACGCTCGGACAGGTCGTCGGACACGTGACGTGGTCGATCCCCTACGTCGTGGTGGTGCTGCGTGGCCGGATCTTCGGCGTCGGACCCGAGCTCGAGGAGGCCGCGATGGACCTCGGCGCCCCGCCGCTCGAGGCACTGCGGCGGGCGCTCCTCCCGGTGCTGGCGCCGGCGATCTTCGCAGCGTTCACGATCGTGTTCGCCCTGTCGATCGACGACTTCGTAACGAGCCAGTTCCTCTCGACCGACCTCGCGACCCAGACCGTGCCGATGCTGATCTACAGCTCGGGCCGCACCGCCCCGAACCCCGCGCTGAACGCCACAGCCACGCTGATGCTCGTGATCTCGCTCGCCGCGATCGGCGCGGGTCTCGGCGGCATGCGCGTGCTCGCGAGGCGACAGGGGCTGCAGGCGGAGAGCTCCGACATCGCCAACATCCGCCTGTAGGGTCGCAGCATCCGAGGAGGAGGAACCGATGAGCGAGCTCTCGATCTCCGAGCTGCTTCGCCCCGACGGTGACGGCGCGATCCTGCCGGGCATCGACCCGAAGTCGACACCGGGCGTGGAGCATCGCGACGCCGCCGAGGCCGAGATGCCCGAGCTGGCGGAGCGACTCGACGGCTTGCAGGAACGCCTGTGGGTCGAGGGCTCACGGTCCTTGCTCGTCGTGCTGCAGGGCATGGACACCAGCGGCAAGGGCGGCACGG
>DASZOO010000226.1:0-5279 GCA_035550775.1 Actinomycetota bacterium
TGAGCGGTCTGACCGTCGAGTTGCGACCGGGCGCGGCGTCGGCGATGGTTCCCTTCGTGATGCCCACGTGCAGCTGAACCCGACCGAGCAGGATCGGCTCGTCGTGTTCACCACGGCGCAGCTCGCGAGGGAGACGCTCGCCCGCGGCCTCGCCCTCAACGCCCCCGAGGCCATCGCGCTCGTGTGCGACGAGATGCACCTGGCGGCACGCGGCGGTGGCACGTTCGAGGAGGTCGTCGCGGCCGGCCTGGAGGTCGCCGAACGCACCCCGGTGCTCGACGGGGTGTCATCGATCGCCGTCGAGATCCGCCTCGAGGTGCTGCTCGACGAGGGCACCAGGCTGATCGTGCTCCGCGAGCCGTTCGGGGTCCCCGACGGGGATGGACCGGGCGCGGTGCGGTTCGCGGCCGGCGACGTCGATCTCGTGCCCGGCCGGGAACGCCGGCGCATGGCCGTGCGCAACGCGGGCCGCCGGCCCGTGCGGGTCTCCTCGCACTTCCCGTTCTGGCAGGCGAACCCGTCGCTCGAGTTCGACCGGGAGGCCGCCGCCGGGTTCCGGCTCGACCTGCCGGCGGGCGACTCGCTGCGATGGGCGCCCGGCGAGGAGCGCGAGGTCGAACTCGTCGCCTACGGCGGGAGCGGCGGTCCCTGATGCCTCGGGCGATCTCACGTGCCGAGCACGCCATGCGCCACGGACCCACGACGGGCGACCGGGTCAGGCTCGCCGACACCGACCTGTGGATCCGCATCGAGGACGACCTGACCGAGCCGGCCGACCAGGCGCTGTGGGGCTACGCGAAGAACCTCCGCTCGCGGATGACCCAGCGCGACGTGGCGACGGGTGAGAGCGAGCTCGACGCCGTGATCGGCAGCGCGATCGTCGTCGACCCGCTGCTGGGCGTCGTCAAGGCGGACCTCGGCATCAAGGACGGGCGCGTCGCCGGCATCGGGCGTGCCGGCAACCCCGACATCACCGACGGCGTCGACCTCACGATCGGGCCGGGAACGTGGCCGATCCCGTGCCACGGCCTGATCGCGACCCCGGGCGGGGTCGACAGCCACGTGCACCTGCTGAGCCCGCGGCTCGTGCCGGTCGCGCTGAGCGCCGGCGTCACGACGCTGATCACGGCCGGGTTCGAGGAGCCGGTCTGGCGCATGCACCGCACCCTCGAGGCGTTCGAGTTCCTGCCGGTGAACGTCGGGCTGCAGGCGAGCGCCCGCGCCGACCGACGGTCACCGCTCGACGCCCTGATCGAGGGTGGGGCGATGGGCCTGAAGATCCACGAGGACTGGGGCGCCTACCCCGAGATCGTCGACGCGACCCTCGCGGCGGCCGAGGCGCACGACGTCGCGATCTGCCTGCACTCCGACGGGCTGAACGAGTCGACCGAGCTCGAGGGCACGATCGAGGCGGTCGGCGGCCGCACGATCCACGCCTACCACGTGGAGGGCGCCGGCGGCGGCCACGTGCCCGACGTGCTGGGACTCGTCAACGAGCCCAACGTCCTCTGCTCGTCGACGACCCCGAGCCTTCCGTGGGGTCGCGCGGCGGCCGCCGAGCACGTCGACATGATCCTGCTGGTGCACGAGGGGAACCCGGCCCTGCCCGGCGACGTCGATGCGGCGCGCGAGCGCGTGCGATCGACGACGATGGCTGCCGAGGGCCCGCTGCACGACCTGGGAGCGATCTCGATCGTGAACTCCGACTCGCAGGGCATGGGCCGCATCGGCGAGACGATCCGCCGCACCTGGCAGCTCGCGCACGCGATGAAGGCCTGGCGTGCGAGCGACCTCGGGGCAGGCTGGCCCGACGCGCCGGTCGCTCGCCGACGGCGTCCACGCCCCGCCGCCTCGCTGGTCGACGACGGGCTCGGTGCCGACGACAACGAGCGGGTGCTCGCGTATCTGGCGAAGTACACGGCCGAGCCCGCGATCGTGCACGGCGTCGCCGGTGAGGTGGGTTCGCTCGCCCCCGGTCATGTCGCCGACGTCGTGCTGTGGGAACCGTCGGGGTTCGGGGTGCGTCCCGTCATGGTGATCAAAGGAGGGGTGGTGGCCTGGAGCGCGATGGGCGAGGGCAACGCCGCCGTGCACGGTGCGGAGCCCACGCGGTTCGGGCCGGATTGGGGGGCCACCGGCGAGGCCGCGGCGCGGCTGTCGACGACGTTCGTCTCGGCGGCCGCGCTCCGAGGGGCGCTGTTCACCACCCGCAGGCGCGTGGCGGCCGTCCATGGCACCCGAGGGTTGATCCGGCCCGACCTGGTCGCCAACACCGCCGTGCCCGATGTCGAGGTCTCTCCCGACGACGGGGAGGTCACGCTCGGCGGCCGTGTGCTCGCGTGCGAGCCCGTGGGTTCGGTTCCCCTCTCTCGTCGCTACCTGCTCGCGTAGACGCCGAGGAGCGGGGGACGAGCCCCCGCTCCTCGAACGCCCGTCGCTGCGAGCACGGTCAGTGCTGCTGACCGACCTGCAGCGGGATCAACGCGAGGTTGTAGCCTGCCGCGCCGTTGCCCCAGGCGTACACCTGGTAGCTGTACCCCGCCTTCAGGGCGAGGTCCGCCGGTCCGATCACCGGCGCGCTGCGGCGAGCCAGCGACACGAAGACCTCGTAGTCACCGGCCGGCACGTCGAAGCGCCGCGTCTTGCCCCACTCGAACTGGCGGCCGCGGTTCAGCGGCGAACCGTTGGCCCACACGTTCACGGCGGGAGCGTCCGCGGTGTGACGCACGATCACGCGCGCCTCGCCCTTTTCGGTCTTCCGCGTGTTGTTCCGGAAGAGTGCGAGGTTCGGTGTGCCCTCGTCGTCGAGGTTCGCCACCACGGTGTAGTTCCGGTTCCAGCCCCCCTGCAGATCGGCTTCCGCCTTCAGGATCGCCGCGCTGCAGCTCTTCCCGGCCGGGGTCACCTTCAGGCGGTACTCACCCTCGGGCAGCCTCACCCCCGACACCACGTCGCCGGGCCGGAATCCCTCGATCGCCTTGGCTCCGTTGACACAGACATCGACGACTACCCCGGGGATCCCGTGCACCACGTTGAGCGTGAACTTCGGGGCACTCGTCGCTGCGGCGGGTGCGGCCCCGGAAACGGTCATCGTCGCGGCCAGCGCGACGATCAAACCGACGATCCGCTTCGTCATCGTCTCCTCCCTCTGCGCGGCCCGGTGCCGGGCCCTTCCCGGCCGCGGCGCGCGCTCGTCGTGCCAGTGTCCGTTCCCGATCCGCTCAAAGACCATGCATGCGAGGGAGGTGCATAGGTTCTTCGAAAGATTCTGCGTCGAACCTACGCGCGTGAGGCGAGCCCATCGAACACGACGCGACCGGCTGCCATCGTCATCTCGACCGTCGTCTCGCCGATCGAACCGAGCGTGCGATCGAACGGATCGCGATCGAGCACCGCCAGGTCGGCCCGCATGCCTGGCGCGAGCACCCCCGCCTCGTCGTCGTGGTTCACGTACGCGGAGCCGCGGGCGAACGCCGACATGGCCGTGGCCAGATCGAGTCGCTGCGAGGCATCGAGCGGCTCGGCGTCGGGCGCTCCGATCGGTTGCCGGGTGACCGCGACCTCCATCTGGAGCCACGGGTTCGGCGTGGTCACGGGCCAGTCGCTCCCCATGCACAGCACCGCGCCGGTCGCGCGGATCGAGGCGAACGGGTAGAGCCGCGAGGCTCGGTCGCCCACGCGCGGCGCGGTGATCTCGGAGATCACCGGATCGGGCTGGGCCCAGAACGTCTGGAGATTGGCCACGATGCCGAGCTCCCGAAGCCGCGGCAGATCGGCCGGATCGGGCAGCTGGACGTGGGCGATGTGGTGGCGGGCGTCGTTCCATCCGTTTGCCGAGCGGGCGGCTGCGATGGCATCGAGACCGCTGCGGAACGCCCGATCCCCCAGCGCGTGCTGGTGCACCTGGAACCCCCGCGCGTCGAGCGCGACCACCGCCTCGGTCAGGGCCTCGGCCTCGACGAACTGGATGCCGCGGCCGTGTCGTTCGCCGAACGCGCCCTCGTACGGCTCGAGCATCGACCCGGTGCAGCTCTCGGGACAACCGTCGAGCATGATCTTGATCGTGTTGGCGTCGAGCTGGCCGCCGGTCGCCCAGTCCCGCTGCTCGACGAGGCGGTCGACCTGCTCGACGCCCGCGTGACGATCCCACCACATCGACGCCACGACCCTTGCGGTGAGCGACCCGTCGTCGGCGAGCTCGCGGTAGGCGCGCAACACGTCGGGCTCGACCCAGGCGTCCTGCCACCCGGTGATGCCCAGGGCGTGCAGCTCCTGCTGGGCCCGCACCAAACATGTCTTCCACTCCGCCACGCTCGGCTCCGGGACGACCGTGCGGAGCACGTCGTAGGCGGCTCCTTCCTGCAACGTGCCGGTCGGCGATCCGTCGGGGTCGCGCACGAGGTATCCGTCCCAGGGGTCGGGCGACGAGGCGGTGAGCCCCGCGATCTCCAGCGCCCGGGAGTTGACCCACGCGGCGTGCACGTCGGTGTTCAACAGGAACACTGGCCGGTCCGGAACCACGGCGTCGAGGTCTTCCTTGCGGGGCCCACCGGTCTCGGCGAAGACCATCGTGTACCAGCCCCCGCCGACGATCCACTCGAGGCCGGGGTTCTCGGCCGCCACGGCCCCGATGCGATCGAGGTAGTCCTGCTTGGTGTGCAGGTCGTCGAGGTTCACGTTGAGCAGGTTCCGCGCCCCCACCGACGGGTGCACGTGAGCATCCTGGAAGCCGGGCACGACCATCCGGCCCGGGAACGTCAACACCTCGGTCGAGGGACCTCGGAGCGTACGGACGTCGTCGTCGGTCCCGACCGCCACGATGCGGTCGCCACGGATCGCGACCGCCGGTGTCCGGCGCCGAGCGGCATCGCCGCACCAGACGTCGGCGTCGGCGACGATCAGGTCGGCTGGCGCGCTGTCTGCATCGAGCACGGCGCGGACCCTAGCATGGGGACGAAAACCCAGGGAGGTGGTCAGCCGTGGACACGATGCGTGTGGAGCGAGGCTTGGTCGGAGCGGTGCGCGGCCAAGAGGTCGACATCCGCGACAGCGGCGTCGGGGCCGCGGCCGCGGAAGGCAACCTCTTCCTCACGAACGGCGGGGCGGGGGCGCTCGCCGCCGGCGGGAACCTCACGATCACGAACGGCGGCGGCGGCCCGATGGCGGTCGCCGGCGATGTGTCGATCACGAACGGGGGCGCGCAGACGATCGTCGCGGCCGGCGGGGCCAGGCTCGGCGAGCGGAGCTTCGTGGCGTTCGTGCTGTCCCCGCGGGTCACG
>DASZOO010000227.1:0-3806 GCA_035550775.1 Actinomycetota bacterium
CGCGGCGGTCGTTCCCGCGGGCCCGTGGTTCATGTGGCACGGCGACACGTTCGGGCCGCCGGACGGCGCCGCCGTGATCGCGACGACCGAGACGGGCCCTCAGGCGTACACGCTCGGGCCGCATGTGCTCGTCCAGTTCCACCCGGAGGCCACGGCCGAGATCGTCGAGACCTGGCTCGGGTACGACGATGCCGACTTCCGCCACGCCGGCGTCGACCCGACGGAGGTCGTCGCGGCGATGCGGGCGACCCGCGAGGGCGCGCGTGCGAGGGCGGATGCACTCGTGGAGCGGTTCCTGACGCCGGTCGAGATCGAGTGACTGAACCGGCCCGGCCGTTCGGCACGTTCTCAGGAGATCAGCACACGTTCGCCAGCTGGTCTCGGGGCCAGGCCCGCAGCGCGTACAACTGCACGAGTCCCCCGGAGTCGATCGCGGGCGTGCCGTCGTAGGACCCGATGCCGCCGGCGGTGAACAGCCCGTCGGCGTCGCGCCCGGCGCGCCAGGCGCGGACGAGGTAGGCGTCGAGGGCGGGGCGGAGGCCTTCCACGCGCGCGAGGGTGTCCAAGGCCAGCAGGTTGCGGAACCAGACCGCGTTGAACACCGGCTGGTGCTTCCACGTGCGGTCGGGGCCGAATCGTCGCAGCGACGCCGCCGCGGTCGTGCGCGCTCGGTCGAGCGGCCCCTCGTCACCGGTCGCGAGGTGCAGCAGCAGGTTGGCGCCGACCGCGGCCCCCTGGTTGTAGGTGCGCAGCGCGCGGTTCACGCCACGTGGGTCCACGTGATCGGCATAGAGCCCACCTCGCATCAGGAGCGTCCGATCCAGCCACGCGAGCGTTCGGCGAGCGAACGTCAGCGTCTCGCTCGACCCGTCGGCGAGATGGAGCCGCAGCGCGAGCTGCGCGGCCGGCGCCGCCGAGCACGTGTGGCGGGCGCGCCGGCGTTCCACCCAGCGCATGCCGCCGTCGGGGTCCTGTCCTTCGCGCACGAACCGGAAGACCTTCCTCGCGCGCCGGAGCCAGCGAGCCTCACCGGTCTGCAGGTGCAGCTGCGCGAAGCAGAGCCCGAGCCACGCGTTGTCGTCGTAGTAGCGGAGCCGGTCGCCCGGTAGCGGCAGGTAGCCGTCGCCGGCCGCGTACACGCGCAACCCGGTCACCAGCCGCTCGGTCTCGACGAGGTCGCCGGTGAGCTCGGCGAGGTCGATCGCCGCCGCCAACACCTGGCTCACTGGCCAGACGTGAGCGAGCGCGCGGCGCCCCGGCCGCATGCGCACCGCGAGCGCGCCGCCGTCGGCGGGGCGCAGACACGCGCGCGAGAGCGATCCCCAGGCCTCGAACGCTCGGGCGGAGGGATCCTCCAGCCCGCTCACGCTCCTTCGAACAGCTCGACCACGTTGCCCGAAGGGTCCTCGACCAGGATCTGCCGCCCGCCCGGCCCCTCCACGACCTCGTTCCGGAAGACGGCGCCACGGGCGGTGAGCTCCTCGATGCGGTCGTCGAGATCCTCGACCTCGATCACGAGCCGGTTCCACCCCCCGGGCTCGGGCGCCCGCCCGTCGGGCATCGGCCGTGCCGCCGACGACGTCGGCCCGGCGAGCCAGAGCAGGAGATCGTCGCGGCGGACCATCGCGATCGTCTGGCCGAAGCGCTGGACCTCCTCGAAGCCGAGAGCATCGACGTAGAACGACAGCGACCTGCCGACGTCGTCCACCATGTATCGAACCGTCGCCATCTGCTCACCCCTTCCTGGGAGCTCGCACGCCACGGAACTCCCAGTCGCCGCCGAGCGCGGTCGAGACCACCTCCTCGCTCTCGCTCGGCTGCGCGCCGACGTCCTCGCGCACCGGCACCGAGCCCTCGACGACCGTGTTCCGAAGCACGCCGAGGCCCTCGACCTCGACCTCGACGACGTCGCCCGGCTCGACCGGGCGTGAGTTCGCCGGCGTGCCCGACAGGATCACGTCGCCGGGCTCGAGCGTGATCGTGCGCGCGATGTCGGCGACCAGGTAGTGCATGTCCCAGATCATCTCGTCGGTGTTCCCGGATTGCGCGACCTCGCCGTTCACCCGCGTTTGCAGGCGCTTGTCGCGGAAGTCCCAGTCGGTCACGAGGCCCGGGCCGAGTGGGCAGAGCGAGTCGCTGCCCTTCACGCGAAGCATCGAGCCGGCGTCGGTGTCGCGGAAGTCGTGCAGGCCGAAGTCGTTGCCGACGGTGTAGCCCCGGATGTACGAGTCGGCCTCGTCGGGCGCGATGTGACGGCAACGCTCGCCGATCACGATGCCGATCTCGCCCTCGTAGTTCAGGAAGCGGCACCGGGGCGGCCGGACGACCTCGCCTCCGTGCGCGTTCAACGACGAGATCGGCTTGTGGAAGTACGTCGGGGCCGGGCCGAGCGTCGCCCCGAACTCGGCCCTGCGGCTCTCGTAGTTGAGGTGCACGCAGACGACCTTCGTCGGGACGACCGGCGGCAGGTGGATCGGGTCGTCCGGCGGCATCCGCCGGCCGTCGGGCGCGACGAGCTCGTCGTCCTCGCGCGTCACGGTGGTCGGCACGCCGTCGAGCAGGATGCGCCTGGTCTCCATGCCGCCCCCTTCCATGCGATGGCCGAAGCGTACGATAGGCGCCGTGTCGGAGGGGTTGCAGGGGTTCATGTTGCCGCGCTCGCCGCGAGGGCGTGCGTCGATCGTGCCCAGCCCGCCGTGGCACTACTCGGGCGACGTGCTCACGATCGAGTACCGCACCGATCCTTCGAACGTGGAAGCCCTGCTGCCGGCCGGCGTCGGCCTGGCGCCCGAGGACCCCGGCGCGGTCGCGATCGTCTGGGCCGACTGGCAGTCGTGCAGCGACTCGGGCGAGGAGCTGCTCGACCCGGTTCGCTCCCAGTACAAGGAGACGTTCGTGGTCGTGCGCTGCAGCTACGGCGGCGAGACCTACTCCCGATGCGTGTACATCTGGGTCGACAAGGACTTCGCGCTTGCGCGCGGCTGGTTCCAGGGCTACCCGAAGAAGCTCGGTCAGATCTGGATGACGAGGCCGGTCACTGTCGGCAGGGCGGGGCCGCGGCTCGAGCCCGGCGGGCGGTTCGGCGCGACGCTCGCCGCCAACGACCGGCGCCTCGCGGAGGTCACGCTCACGCTCACCGGCGAGAGCGAAACCGGGGGATTCGTGAACGCGCTGCCGATGCTGCACTCGCGCTACATGCCCCACATCGACCCGTCGCTGCCGGCGCCTCTGGACGAGCTCGTCACGATGCGCTCACGCGATGTCGACCTCGGCCCGGCATACATCGGCGAGCCGACCGTGTCCCTGTTCGATGCGCCTGCCGAGGAGCTCGCCGCGCTCGAATCGGTGGAGACGATCGCCGGATACTGGCGGCAGGTGGGCGCCACCTTCGCCGGTGGCACCACCGTGTAGCCTGCCGTTCCCATGCGACTCCTGCGCTTCCGTCACGGCGACCGCATCGCGACCGGGGTGGCCGACAGCCACGACGACACGGTGCGCGTGCTGGCGGGCACGTTCTTCGAGGATCCGCTGCCCACGGGGGAGGAGCTTCCGCTCGGCGAGGTCCATCTGCTCGCCCCGGTGCTGCCCTCGAAGCTCGTCTGCGTGGGCCGGAACTACGAGGCGCACGCGGCGGAGTGGAACATGACCGTGCCGGACGAGCCGCTGCTGTTCCTCAAGCCCTCGACCGCCGTGGTGGGCCCGAACGATCCGATCGCGCTGATGCCGATCAGCCGCCGGATCGACTTCGAGGGCGAGCTCGTGGTCGTGATGGGGCGCCTGGCGAAGGACATCCGGGCCGACGACGC
>DASZOO010000228.1:0-4097 GCA_035550775.1 Actinomycetota bacterium
GGGTTCCAGCGGTGGGCACCCGTCGGATTCAGGCTCGCTGGAACCCTGGACCACGGCACCGATCACCGCAGTCAGATCTGCACGGCCCTCACGACGATCGGCGTGCAGCCTCCGAGGATCGGCGTGATGGACTTCGGCTCGGACGTCGGCCGGGTCATGGAGAAGATGCCGGGCGCATGAGCCGCCGATGGATCGAGGTCTCTCCGCTGAGCTGCCCAGCACGCTTCCGACTTGCGGGGGGTAGCGAAGGGATGTAGGACGGAGCAAGGAGCCATCATCCGGACGGCGGCGATACGGGGGCAGTCGTGGGCAAACGGTTGGGCGTGATCAGCGCTGCCGTCGCACTGGTGGCTTCGGCCGTTGGAGGCATGTCCCCTGCTGCGAGTGCCCCGCGTGCCGAACATCGGCAGCAGTACACGGACCTTGCCGCAACCGGTCTCGCCGACGCCGACGACACACCCGGGCCGCTCGACATCAAGTGGCTCCACCTGGAGCAGACCGGTCATCGCCATCGTCTCCGTCTGACCGTCTCCTTCTGGCCCGGCTTCCGACCGGGGGCACTTGCGGGCGATCCGAACCACGGGCTGCGCGTGGAGTTCCGCCTGCCGGACGTCGGAGAGAGTTCAGAGGGATACACCATCCGGAAGAACGGACGCCTTCGTTTCAGGCATGGCGACTTCGGATCGTCGGGGTGCTGCTACAGCACGCCACTGATCCGCCTCGGTCCTCGCAGACTCACCGCCGTGTTCGTCCCCTGGTGGATCAGGGGCGGGTTTGAGGAAGAGGTCGTCGTCTACTGGGCACGCACTCGTGTATGCCGCGATCCGTGCGCAGTCGATCACACCCATCGCGGCGTCGTTGCCTGATCGATGGTGGCAGGACTCGACCGGCCTTCGCCGTCGTTCGTGGACCGCTCCCGCTCGCCCCCTCGACGTCCCCGCGACGTGTTGAGGTTTGACCCGAGGACGCTGGGGGGATGGAGCCGATATGGCGTACGTGATCGCCGAACCGTGCATCGACGTGAAGGACCGAGCCTGCGTCGACGAGTGTCCCGTCGACTGCATCTACGAGGGTCCCCGCATGCTGTACATCCAGCCCGACGAGTGCGTGGACTGCGATGCCTGCGTGCCGGTCTGCCCCGTCACCGCGATCTTCCCCGGCGACGACGTGCCGGGGGAGTGGAAGCAGTTCGAGACCGTCAATGCGGAGTGGTTCTCCGACGCGGTCACCGGGCTGGGTTCGCCCGGGGGCGCCGCTCAGGCGGGCCCGGCATCGGTCGACCATCCGACGGTCGCCGCCTGGCAGCCCGCGGGCTGACGAGGGTCTTCGAAGGGAGGGCCACCCTGAGATGACCCTGCACGTCGTCCTGGGGACCGGTCCGCTCGGTCTGGCCGTGGCCCGTCATCTCGCGGCCAGAGGCGATCGGGTTCGGGCCGTGAACCGACACGGTCGAGCCGAGCTCCCCGAAGGCGTCGAGGTCCTGAGCGCCGACGTCGCCGAGGCGGCCGAGGCGGAACGGGCATGCGACGGAGCATCCGTCGTCTACCACTGTGCCAACCCGCCGTATGCGAGGTGGCCGGACCTCCATCCGCCGCTGATGGACACGATCATCGGCGCGGCGGCCGCCGCCGAGGCGAGGCTCGTGTTCGGTGACAACCTCTACGCCTACGGCCCGGTCGACGGGCCACTGACCGAGGACCTGCCGTCCGTGGCGCCCGGCCCGAACGGTCGGACGCGCGCCCGGATCGCGGAGAGCCTGATGCGCGCTCACGAGGCCGGCGCGAGCGGTCGAGGGCAAGCCCGCGCAGGTCCTGGGCAACCCCGACGTGCCGCACACCGTGACCTACATCGAGGACTTCGCACGGGCGCTGGTCACGCTCGGGGAACGAGAGGAGGCACTGGGACGGGTGTGGCACGTTCCGAACGCCGAGGCGGTCACCATGCGCCGGTTCGTCCAGATGGTCTTCGAGGCCGCCGGCCAGTCTCCTCGTCTCCGAGCGGCGCCCCGCTGGGGGATCACGATGGGCGCCCTGTTCAGCCCGACCCTGCGGGCGGTCAAGGAGCAGCTGTATCAATCCGAGCGGCCGTGGGTGGTCGACTCGAGCTCGTTCGAGCGGACGTTCGGGTGGGCCGCCACGCCGTTGCCGGACGCGATCGCCCCGACGGTCGCCTGGTTCCGGGATCGAGCCGCGCCCTGACCCGAAGGCCCCCTCGGGGTCGGGGCGTCCAGCACGCCACTCGTGCGAGCCCCCTTGCCACAGTGACGGTGGGAGGGACCGATGGTCGACCCGCGGATCCTGCTCATCGGGTACAACGGCGCGAACAACACCGGCGCTGAGGCCCTGCTCCTCGCGGATCTCGCCGACGTCCGGGCGGTGTTCGGCTCCGACGCACCGATCACGATCCCGGCCCTCGAGCCCGCGAACCTGCGCCGCTACGTCGGCGAGGAGGCGGGTGTGCGCATCGAGCGCCTGCCCACGATCTTCCCCGGCACCGTCCGTCGCCTCGCCCGCGCGCACGACCTCGTGATGCTCGTCGAGGGCAGTGCGTACATGGACACGTGGGCCTCGGCGTTGCTCTGGTACTTCCTGTGGGCCACGCACTGCGCGGCCGTCCGCCACACGCCCTGCCTGGCGTACGCGGTCGACGCGGGGCAGCTCCGCCCCCGCAACCAGCGGCTCGTGGGGCGCTACGCGAGCGAGACGGACCTCATCGTCACGCGGTCGGCCGCCGCGGCGGAGCGGCTCCGCTCGTGGGGGGTCACGGCGCCGATCGAGGTCACGGCCGACAACGCGTTCCGCTTCGACCCCCGGCCCGAGGACGAGCGATGGCTCCGCGACGCCTGGCCTGACGCCGGCCCGGCTCCGATCGGCATCGCGGCCGTGGACCTGTTCCTGTGGCCGGTCGTGATCCGTCCGTTCGGGCGGCGGGCCGACCGATACCGCTGGCCGTACTCCTTCAACCGGACGCCGGCCCGTCGGCGCGCGTCGCAGCGGCTCGCGGCGGGCTACGCGCGGCTCGCCGACCGCGTGGTCGAGCAGCACGGGCGATCGGTGGCGCTGATCTGCATGGAGGAGCTCGACGAGGCGATCGCGCGCATGATCCTCGCGCGCATGCGCCGGCCCGACCGCGCCCGCATCTTCTCCTCCCGTGAGCTCGACGCGTCGAAGATGACCGTGCTGCTCCGCAGCCTCGGCGGGCTCGTCACCTCCCGCTACCACGCGTCGGTGCTCTCGATGGCCGCGGGCGTGCCGCAGGTGGGCGTCGGCCACGACCTGCGGCTGCGAACGCTCTTCGACGAGCTCGGGCTCTCCCCGCACTTCGTCGGGCCGGGCACCGACGGCGACCTGGCCGGGGACATCGCGCGACTCGACGCGATGGTCGAACGGGTGTCGGCGTCGCTCGACGAGGTGCTCGCCGATCCGGCCGGCGTCAGGCGTGCCCTGCTCGACGGCTACCGTTCGCACCTGCACGACGCCCGACGGAACCGGGAGCTGCTGCGGACGTACGCCGCCGGGCACAACTGGGGTGAGGTGCCGTGGGCGGCGTAGTCCTGCTCACCGGGGCCACCGGGTTCGTCGGCACCGAGGTGACGCGCCGGCTCCTCGAGCGGCCCGGCCTGACGGTGGTGGCGCTGGTCCAGGCCGTCGACGACGAGGCCGCGCGCCGGGCGGCGCGACGAGCCTGGTACGGGCGGCCCGACCTGACCGACGCGCTCGATCGTCGCGTCGAGGTGCTGCCCGGCGACGTCACGGCGCCCCGGCTCGGGCTCGACGAGCGGCGGTACCGGGACCTCGTCGGCAGAGCCACCCACGTCGTCCACGCGGCCGCGAACGTGCACTTCGACTCGCCGCTCGAGGCGATGCGCACCACGAACGTCACCGGCACCGAGCACGCCCTGGCGCTCGCCCGCGCCGTCGATGCCGACCACGGGCTGGAACGGCTGCTGCACGTCTCGACCGCCTACGTCGCGGGCCGGCGGCGGGGCGAGATCGCCGAGGACGATCTCACCGGCGAGTTCGGGTTCGAGAACGGCTACGAGCTCACGAAGTACGAGGCCGAACGCCTCGTTCGCGAGGCGATGCCCGGCCTGCCCA
>DASZOO010000229.1:0-2084 GCA_035550775.1 Actinomycetota bacterium
GGCCCGGGCCGCGGCCGAGGACCTCGAGGAGCCACGGTCGCCGGCCGACGTTCAGCGCCTGGTCGCCGCCGCGCTGTTCCCCTGAGCTCCGACCGACCGGGCCGGAACGCCTGGCCTCGGCGTGATCGAGAAGGCGCCGTAACCGACCACCCGATCAGCATCGCCCGCCGTGTCGCCCGAGGTCCGCAGTTCGAGTAGACGGATGGCCATGCCAGCCTCTCGAGCGAAGCGCACCGCCCCCCGGAGCGCGTACACGCCGCACGCGTCCGAGGGACCGATCGCATCGGCGTCGAGGGACTGCACGGCCTCGGCCGTGCGACGGTCCAGCCGCCGCGCCGTGGCGATGTCCTCGTAGTGACTCAGGTCGGTGCTCACGACCACCAGATCGGCCTCGGTCTCGAGCCGGCGGAGCAGGGCTGCGACGTCGCCCGCCCCCGTCCGTCCGACGGCGACCGGAAGGAAGCGGAACCCGTCGCCGAGCGCGCGCTGCAGGAACGGCAGCTGCACCTCGATCGAGTGTTCCGACCGGTGCGCCTCGTCGTCGGCCACGCAACCCGATCGGAGGGCGGTGGCTCGAAGCCCGACGTCGATCCCGACCTCCCCGAGCGGGGTTCTCCACGCGGGCGTCTCGTCCGTGGGGACCGAGCAGCCCGTGAGGGGCACGAAGTGCGAGGGGCCGATCACCACGACGCGGGCGATGTCGGCGTCGAACGCGGCGGCGGCCGCGTACGCGGTCGCCGCCACGGGGCCGGAGTAGCGGAGCCCCGCGTGAGGAACGACGACGCCCCAAGGACGCGGCCCGGTCCACCGTGCCGACGACCCGAGCAGGCGATCGACGTCCGATGCCAGGGCCCGGCTGTCCTCCACGTAGAACGAACCTGCCGCAGCGGCCGGCCGGATCCCACCCGCCATGCCGGGCTCACGCGCTCAGGCGCACGGGGAGCCGTCGCTCGCCCCACGTGCCGGGCACGTCGTCGAACACCCCGGCGCACGGTGCCGTGCACGCGGTGCATCGGCCGTCGGGACCGAGGTGCCACCCGACGATCTCGTACCCGTCACGCACGATGAGGTCCGCGCCACAACCCGCACAACGGGTGGTCTGCCCGAACGGGTCGACGACGTTCCCCGTGTACGCGTACCGCACGCCGTTGTCCATCGCGATCCGGCGGGCTCGCTGCAGCGTCGACGGCGGGGTCGGCGGGCGGTCGCGCAGCTTCCAGTCCGGGTGGAACGCGGTGAAGTGCATCGGTCTGTCGGCTCCCAGGCGACCGACCACCCACCTCGTCATCTCGTCGATCTCGGCGTCGGAATCGTTCAGCCCGGGGATCAGCAGCGTCGTGAGCTCGAACCAGACGTCGGTCTCGTCGGCGAGGTGCTCGAGCGTGGCGAGCACCGGCGCGAGCCGCCCCGCGCAGACGCGATGGTAGAACTCGTCGGTGAACGCCTTGAGGTCGACGTTGGCCGCATCCATGTGCGAGAAGAACTCCCGCCCCGGCTCCCGGTTCACGTAGCCCGCGGTGACGGCGACCGTGCGAACGCCGCGTTCCCGGCACGCATCGGCGACGTCCATCGCGTATTCGAGGAAGATGACCGGGTCGTTGTACGTGAACGCCACCGACCGGCACCCCAGGCGCACGGCCGCGTCGGCGAGGGTCTCCGGCGACGCCTCGTCGGCCAGCGTGTCGACTTCGCGTGACTTCGAGATGTCCCAGTTCTGACAGAACCGGCAGGCGAGGTTGCATCCGGCGGTCCCGAACGAGAGGACCGCCGTGCCCGGCAGGAAGTGGCTCAGGGGCTTCTTCTCGATCGGATCGACGCAGAACCCCGAGGACCGTCCGTAGGTCGTGAGCACGATCGCGTCACCCTCGCGCTTGCGGACGAAGCACAGCCCGCGCTGACCCTCGTGCAGTGAGCACGCGCGCGGACAGACGTCGCAGCGGATCCGCCCGTCGGCCAGGCGATGCCACCACCTCGTGGGATGTGCGGTCTCGGCGACCGGCACGGTCTTCCCACCTCCCGGGCTCCACCCTACGGATCGGCCGTCGTGGTGCACGGGCCGGTCGTCCATCGATCAGAGGGCCCTT
>DASZOO010000230.1:0-15432 GCA_035550775.1 Actinomycetota bacterium
TGTTGATGCCGGGCACGCTCTCGATCCTCACCGTGACGTTCCCGCCCCAGGAGCGGGCCAAGGCGATCGGCCTCTGGGCCGGGGTCTCGGGCCTCGCCCTCGCGCTCGGTCCCACGCTCGGCGGCTACATGGTCGAGCACCTCGGCTGGGAATCGGTGTTCTTCTTGAACGTGCCGATCGGCATCGTGGCGTTCGCCGTGGCCGTGCGCACCGTGCGGGAATCGCGGTCCGACGAGGCGCGCCGGCTCGACCTCGGCGGGCTGCTGCTCGGCACCGGCTCCCTGTTCGGCTTCACGTACGCCCTGATCGAGGCCAATCAGCTCGGGTGGACCGACCCGCTCATCGTCGCCGGCCTCGTCGCGGGAGCGGTGCTCGGCCTGGGATTCCTCGTCTGGGAGCACCGCACGACCCATCCGATGCTGCCGCTCGCGTTCTTCCGCATCCCGGCGTTCACCGCCGGCAACGTGGTCGCCTTCTCGGTCTCGCTCGGCATGTTCGCGACGTTCTTCTTCCTCAGCCTCTTCATGCAGAACCCGTTCCTGCGCGGCTACAGCGCGTTCGAGACCGGGTTGCGGTTCCTGCCGATGACGCTGATGATCGTCGTCACGGCCCCCAACGCCGGTCGCTACGCGTCGAAGCACGGCTCACGGGCGCCGATGACCTACGGACTGATCCTCGCCGGCGGTGGGCTCATCGCGCTGTCGCGGCTGACGCCCGATACCCCCTACTGGGTCATGGGCGTGCTGTTCGCGATCATGGGTCATGGCATGGCCTCGACGATGGCTCCCATGACCGCCGCGGTCATGAACGCCGTCGGCCCGCAGCGGGCAGGCCTGGGCTCGGCCACGACGAACTCGAGCCGCGAGGTCGGCGGGGTGTTCGGCATCGCCCTGCTCGGCACGATCCTGTTCACGAAGCTCGAGAGCGTGCTGGGCGCGAGCCTCGCGGGCCTCGGCCTCTCACCACGGCAACAGGCCGCGATCACGTCGGCCGCGGGTCACGGACAGCTCGACGTCGGCGCCCTCGGACTCGACCCTCGGCAGGCGGCTGCCGTCGGCGAGGCCTTCGGGCAGGCCTTCCTCAGCGGGTTCCGGCTCGCGCTCGTGGTCGCCGGCCTCGCGTTGCTGGTGGCGGCGGTGGTCGCGAACCGGTTCATCCCGGGTCGCGGCGCCGCCATCCACGAGGTGCACGGAACCGTGGGCGAGGGTGCGGACCGGCCGCCGGTCGCCGTCGAGGCCTGAGGGACCGGCACACGCGAACCGGTGGGTCGTCCTGACGCTCAGGCGCCCGGCTTGAACACCATGTCGAGCACGATGAGCGCGAGCACCCCGTAGTCGATGCGCGAGACGGTGATCAGGCGGTCGCGCATCGCGGTGATGCCCGGGTCGTCGAACCCCCGTTCCTGCGCGAGCGCGGCCAGCTTGCCCCCGGTCGGCCCCAGGTAGATCGCGCCGGTGAGCGCCGTGGCCACGATGCCGAGCAGCGCCAGGGCGATCCAGAGCTCGAACGCGTAGGGCCCGTACCAGACCGACGCGACGCCGGCGAGGAGCACGACCACCGACATCGGCATGAACAGTCGCTGGCCGATCTGCTCGGCGTCGCGGCCGAGCTGCAGGAAGCCCTCGTTGTCGTCGGCCCGCTTGAACTGCGCGATCTTCACCTGGAAGAAGAACGCGCCTCCAACCCAGATGATCGCCGCGAAGACGTGGACGAACACGAGCGCCTTGTACAGCGTGGTGTTGAACGCGAGCAGTTCCATCGTCGAGCATCCCCCCTGAAACCGTGGCCGCGCCGGGACGATACCGTCGCCGCCGCCCGGAGAGAAGCACCCTCTCAGGGCGCCGGATGGTCGGCGTCGTAGTGCCAGAAGCCCGGGGCGAACCATCGCAGCACCCCGACCCCCACGATCGTGAGCAGTCCGCCCGAGACGATGGAGACCGGCACGCTCGTCAGCGAGGCGACCGCGCCCGACTCCACGTTGCCGAGCGAGGGCCCGGTCGCCCACACCGCCATGCCGATGCCGTCGAGTCGTCCGCGCAGCCGGTCCTCGACGGCTGCCTGCAGGATCGTGAGCCGGTAGATGCCGCTGACCATGTCGCCGGCGCCCGCCACGGCCAGCATCGCGAGCGACAGCCCGACCGATCTCGAGAGCCCGAACACCACGATCGCCGCGCCCCACACGAGCACCGCGATCAGGATCGCTCGGCCCTGGCGACGCACGTGCCTCGCGCGGCCCGAGAGCATCGTCGCGAGGAACGAGCCTGCGGCGGGCGCCGCGTAGAGCAGGCCGAGCAGGACCTCGCCGCCGCCCAGCCGCTGGGCGACCGCAGGGAACAGCGCGATCGGGAAGCCGAACACCATCGCGTTCAGGTCGACCAGGAAGACCGACTGCAGCGTTCGCTTGCCCCGCAGGAACCGGAACCCGTCCTTGATGGCTTCCCAGCTGACCTCGTTCTCGACGTCGCTGGGTGGCGACGGCCGCATGCGAGCGATCTGGGCGATCACGATCACGAAGGTCACGGCGTCGAAGACGAACGCCCCTCCGGGGGCGATCGTCGCGAGCAACACGCCCGCGGCCACCGGCCCGAACATCGAGTCGAGCGTGCCGAAGCCCGCTTCCAAGGCGTTCGCCGACGGCAGCAGCTCACGATCGAGCAGCCGCGCCGGCCACGTGTCCAGACCCGGCCGGTTGAACGTGTACAGGCCGGCCGAGACGAACGCGAACACGTACAACGGCCACAGCAGCGGTTCGTCGAGGAACGCGTTCACCGCCATCAGCGCCGACATCACGGCCAGGATCGCGTGGGTCGTGATCGTGAGCCGCCGCCGCTCCAGCGCGTCGGCGAAGGCCCCGCCGAGGATGGGGAAGACGAGCACGGGCACGAGCTCGACGAGGCCGATCAGGCCGACCGCCAGCGTGGAGCCGGTGATCTCGTAGACCTGGAACGGCACGACCACGGCCACGATCTCGTCCCCGAAGTCCGAGACCGACCTGCCGACGAACAGCCGGCGGAAGTCGCGCGAGACCTTCAACGGTGTGACGTCGACCAGATGCCCGCGGGCCCGGGTGAGCCAGCCCTTGGGCTGCGGGTCGTGCGGGGGCGAACCGAGGTGATCGGCCATGACGGCCGGTCAGGCTATCGGAGCAGGCGGCTCATGCGACGGTCGGCGAGGACCTTCCCGTCCGTCTGGCAGTCCGGGCAGTACGTGACCTCGTGGGATTCGTAGCTCACCCGGCGCAGATCGGCCCCGCAGATCGGGCACGGCTCGCCCGCGTGGTTGTGCACCGTGAAGTGGTCGCCGATCTTCGTGGGCAATCCGCCTTGCCGCTTCCGCTCGACCTGGAGCGCGTCGTCGAGGATCGCGTGCGTCGCCCCGATCAGGCGCTCCCGCTCGTCGTCGGTGAGCTTCGCGAGCGCCGCGTACGGCGAGAGCTTCGCCCGGTGCAGGATGTCGTCGCTGTAGCCCCGGCCGACCCCGGCCACGGTGCGCTGGTCGCGCAGGATCGTGTGCACCCGCCGTGCGTCGTCACCCGAGCGGAACAGCTCGTCGGCCTCGGGGCTCGTAGCTTCCGGTCCGAGTCGCTCGAGCGGGCCCTCGTCGCCCGGCGCGAGCACCCACCAGCCGGCCTTGCGCTCCTTGCCGAACTCCTTGACGAGCACGCTCGGCCGGTCGTGCGCACGCACGCGCAGCACGGCGCCCCGTGGTTTCGTCGACTTCGGCGGCGCCTCCACGTCGACGCGCCCGCCCTGCGAGAGGTGCACGAGCACCCGCAGGCCGCCGTCGAGCTCGAGCACCACGTACTTCCCTCGTCGCCCCACGCGTTCGATCGTGTGGCCGAGCGCCTCCGCGGGCTTGGGTGCGAACGTCTTGAGCGAGCTGAACTGCAGCAGGTCGAGCGCATCGAGCCGCGCCCCGGCGAGCACGTCGTCGAGCCGCTCGGCGAGCGCCTGCACCTCCGGCATCTCGGGCATCGGGGAGCCTACGCCGCGAGCTCCGCGGCCGCCTTCGCCACGATCTCGATGCACTCGTCGATGCGGTCACGGTGCGTGCGGTGCGAGACGATGCACACCCGCAGCACGTACCGCCCGTGGATGCGGGTCGACGACAGGAACACGCGCTTGGAGGCGTTGATGCGCCGCAGGAACTCGGCCTGACGATCGTCGTCGGCCGGGCCGGGCCCCTCCCCCGCGAGCCGGAACGCGACCGTGCTCAGCTGCGGGTGCCAGCAGACCTCGACGTTCGGATCGGCCTCGAGCGCCTCGTCGAGCGCCTGCGCGAGATCGAGCTTCTCATCGAGCGCCTCTCGGAACGCCGAGACACCGTGCAGCCGCAGGGGGAACCACACCCGCAGGCCCCGCCAGTCGCGCGAGAGCTCGGCCGAGTACTCGCTGTAGTTGGGCAGCTCACCGGTCGGGGGAAGATCCTGCAGGTACGCGGCGCCCTCGTAGTGGGCGTCGCGCAGCGCCTGGCCGTCGCGCACGACGAGCCCCCCGGTGCCATAGGGCAGGAACATGCCCTTGTGCGGGTCGAGCGTGACCGAATCGCTGCGCTCGATGCCTCGGAACGCCTCGCGCCCCCGTTCGGTCAGCCGGAAGAACCCTCCGTAGGCGCCGTCGACGTGCATCCACAGGCCTTCCTCGCCGGCCACGTCGGCCACGTCGTCGAGCGGGTCGACGGCCCCGGTGTTCGTCGTGCCGGCGCTCGGAGCCACGAGGAACGGCCGCAGACCGGCCGAGCGATCCTCACGGACCATCGCCCGCAGCGCCTCGGGATCCATGCGAAGCTCGGGGTCGGTAGGCACGACGCGGAGGTTCCGCTTCGAGAACCCCGCGATCGTCGCCGCCTTCGTGACGCTGGCATGGGCCTGCTCGCTGACGTAGTACGTGCCGTCGAGGAAGTCCTGCCCGAGCCTCGCGTGGCGAGCGGTCACCATCGCCGAGAGGTTCGCCATCGATCCGCCCGACAGCAGCAGGCCCTGGGAACCCGCCGGATAGTCGAAGACGTCGCAGAGCCACCGCACCACGTTCTCTTCGATCTGCACGACCGCTGGGCTCGGCTGCCACAGACCGACGTAGCGGTTGACGCCCTGGGCGATGAACTCCGCGAGCGCGGCCGTATACAGGCCACCGCCCGGGATGTACGCCAGGTAGCCGGGGCCCGCGTACTCGAACGTCTTCGCGATCGCGCGCTGCGCCTCGTCGAGCAACGGCTCGAAGTCGCCGCCGAGCTCCGGTGGCGCCGAGCGCAGCTCGCGAGCGAGCTCGACGGCGCCTTCGGTCGCCTCGGCCGGCGCGTCGTCGAGGCCCCCGACGAAGTCGATCAGGTACTCGAGGGCCGCCGCCCCCATCGCGCGCATGTCCTCGGGAGCGGGGTCGAGCGGAAGCATGCCGACCATCGTAGACGGGGGTGGAGACGGCTACGCGGTCGTGCCGGCCGGGCTCACGTCGTCGAGCAGCGCCCTCGAGGCCTCGGCCACGGCCTCGACGGCGCGGTCGAAGGCTTCCTCGTTCTTGCGCGAGGGCTGGCGGTAGCCGCTCACCTTCCGCACGTACTGCAGGGCGGCCGCCCGGATCTCCTCGTCGGTCGCGGGGTCCTGGGCGCTGCGCAGGGTCTTGATGCTTCGACACATGGGCCAAAGCCTACCGAGACGGCCTCAGTTCGGCGCGGCTCGCCTCGCGGCGAGGGCGCTGATCGCCTCCATCACCGTGCGATGGGCGAGGATCGCGGTGACCTCGGCGTGGTCGTACGGAGGAGAGACCTCGACCACGTCCATGCCCACGAGATCGACCCGCCCGACGATCTGCCGCACGGCCCGCAACAGCTCTCGCGCGAGCATGCCGCCCGATTCGGGGGTGCCGGTGGCCGGCGCCATGCCAGGGTCGACCACGTCGATGTCGACGCTCAGGTACACGCAGTCGGGTCCGTCGAGAGCCTCGGCGATCGCATCGGCGACCACGGCCTCGCTCCCGCGTTCCTCGATCTCGACCATCGTGTGCCACCGCAGGCCCTGCTCGCGCATCCACTCCCAGGTCTCGCGCTCGGGCCAGTACCCGCGGAGCCCGATCTGCACGAAGTTCGGGCCGGCGACCCAGCCTTCCTCGATCAGACGGCGCATCGGCTCGCCGTGCCCGTACAGGTTGCCCCACTGATCGGCGCCGGTGTCGGCATGCGCGTCGAAGTGCACGACGCCGACCTTCCGGGGCCAGACGTGGCGGGCGACCGCGGCGGCGCTCGGGTACGTGATCGAGTGGTCCCCCCCGAGAACGATGGGAACCGGTCCGGCGCTCGCCACGCGGAACACCTTCTCGTGGATCACGCGCAGCGCGCGTTCGAACCTCGTGGGCACGACCGGCGCGTCGCCCGCGTCGACGACGCTGAGGTGTTCGTAGGGCTCGACGTCGAGCTGGATCGACCACGCGTACTCGTTCCCCCACGCCGTCGGAGCCATGCGGATCGCGCGCGGGCCGAACCGCGCGCCCGGGCGCGACGACGTGCCCTCGTCGAGCGGGGCCCCCACGATCGCGACGTCGGCGCCGGCCGATCGCAACGCGTCGTCGTCGGTGGCCCACGGCAGCTTCTCGAACGAGCCGTGCCAGTCGGAGTAGTAGGGCAGATCGGTGGTCGTGAACTCGGTGAACTCGTCGTCCCCGCGCAGCTCACTGTGCTCCAGTCGGAAGTCGGGTGGCTCGCTCATGCCGCGAAGCTTCCCACACGGAGGGGTCGGCCCAGACCTCCACGGACTCGTCACACCTTCGGGGCCGTCCGCGGGCTACGCTCCGGCGCGTGGAAGCCGTCTCCCGCGGTGGCCTCGCCCGCCGCCTGCTGCCCGTCGTGATCGCCGTCGTGGTCCCGTGGGCGTGGTTCGCCGTGCGCGACATCGGCGGCCCCTTCGACGCCGTCGCGGTCGGGCTGCCGCTCATCGGCGTCACGGCGATCCTGTCGACCGCTGTCGTCGCGGTGATCGCCGGACGCGCATGGCCGCTCGTCGCGGGCACGTCGATCCTTGTCGTGTGCTCGGTCGCCGTGATCGGTCCGAGGCTGCCGCGCGCCGTCGCGTCGCCGGATCCCGGGATCCGTGTGCTCATGGCGAACGTCTGGGAGGCGAACCCGGCCCCCGAGTCGGTCCCGGCGTCGCTGTTCGAGCGCGGCGCCGACGTCGTCGTCGCGGCCGAGATGCCGAAGGACCCGTTCTACGAGCAGACCACCGTGGCGGCGACCGCGGCGGGCCTCACCGAGACGGTGGAGCACGGACAGCTCGCCGCGTGGTCACGGTTCCCCGTGCGCGCCCTCTCCGAGACCGGGCTGCCGGCTTCCCGGGTGATGCGCATCGGTGTCGACGCGCCGGGCTCGCCCTTCGTGCTCTACGTCGTGCACGCGCCCAATCCGTTGCGCGACGACACGAGCTTCTCGGACCAGCGGTGGTTCGCCGAGGAGCTGCTCGACTCGATCGCCCTGGAGCATCGCCCGGTCGTCCTGGCGGGCGACCTGAACATGAGCGATCGCGTCGTGAGCTACCGGCTGATCGACGGCGCGCTCACCGACGCGATGGAGGCGGGGGCCGCGGCCGAGACCACGTACGTCGGCGGGTGGTGGACGACCCTGCTGTTGCGCATCGACCACATCTTCGTCGACCCGTCGTGGTGCGCGGCCGACCCGTCGACGGTCACGATCGCGGGCTCGGACCACCGCGGCGTCGAGGCGGCGGTCGGCCCCTGCCCGTAGGCGGCAACGCACGAGAGGCGAGCCCGGGAGGCCCGCCTCTCGTGGGGTGCACTCGCCAGCCGGGTTACAGGATGCCGGCGCTCGTCAGGTACTCGGACGCGACGTCGCCCAGGTCACGTTGCTCGTTCTGGACCTGCCCGACCATCTCCCGCATGTTGTCGTCCGTGAGCGTCGTGGTCACGCTATCGAGCAACGCCCCGAGCTCCTCGCTCGCCACGTCCTCGCGCACGAGCGGGACGAAGTTGCCGTTGGCCTGGAGGTTCTGGTCATCGGTCAGCACCACGTATCCCTTGTCGGTGATCGTCGGGTCGAGCGAGAAGAACTCCGCGATGTCGACGGCCCCGGAATCGAGCGCGGCCACCGTCTTCTTCCCACCCGGATCGAGCGGTCGCACCTCGGCGAACTCGATGCCGTAGACCTCCTTCAGCCCGGGGAGGCAGAACGGCTGGTCGGGGCAGTCTGCGGGTGCGCCCAGCGTGAGCTCGCCCGAGACCGGTGCGACGCTCGATAGGTCGGTGAGCCCCCGGTCCTCCGCCGTGGCGGGCAAGGTCACGAAGACATTCGTGCTGTTGGCCGGTGAGATCGCGTAGGTCACGAGCCCGCGTTCCGCGGCTGCCTCCCCCAGCGCCGCCGCGACCTCCTCGGGAGACCCATTCGTCGTGGCCTTGGGGTCCCAGAACCCAAGCTCGAAGCCCGTGTACTCGGGCTTGAGATCGATGTCGCCCGACTCCAGAGCCTGGTCACCGATCTCTCGGTTCTCGAGGTTGAGCTCACGAGTGATGGTATAGCCGGCGTTCTCTAGGACCTGGGCGTACATCTCGGCAACGAGCTGGTTCTCGGCGAACGCGCCCGAGACGCCGATCGTCAGCTCGCCCTGTGGCTCGGCCGACGCGGTCTCGGTCGGCGACGCGTCGCCGGTGTCGTCCCCACCCGAGTCGCCACACGCCGACGCGACCAGCGCCAGCGCTAGCAAGCTCGCCCCGAGGACGAACATGCGGTGCTTCCGCATGGGTATCCCTCCGATCCGAAGGTCGTGGGGCGTCCATCCCCCCTTCCGTGGACGTGAACAGCGACCCTATCAACGGCGTTCCCGAACGGGCTACCCAACGGGCGGCACGAGCAGGAAGCCGCAGGTCAGGCCGGCGGGCGCTCGAGCCGGCCGGGTTCGGCGGCCGATCGGGACCGTTGCCGCGGGGTGAGGATGCGCGTGAGAACCGTGAACAGCGCGTCGACGCAGATCGCGAGCAGCGCGATGAGGATCGCTCCGGCGACGACCCGGTCGGTCTCCTGCAGGGCGAACCCGTCGACGATGTAGCGGCCGAGGGCGCCACCGGCCGTGAGTGCCCACAGGCCCGCCGTCGCGACGATCAGCACGGCCGACAGGCGCAACCCTGTGAGGATCAGGGGCGCGGCGAGCGGAAGCTCGATGTCGAACAGGATCTGCCAACCGCTCATGCCCATGCCGCGCGCGGCCTCGACCGTGTCCGCGTCGACCTGCTGGATGCCGACGTACGTGTTGATCAGGATCACCGGGATCGCCAGGATGATGAGGGCCACCACGACGGGAGGGAACCCGAACGCCAGCGTCGGGGAGAGCTTCACGGCGAGCAGGAACGCGATCGACAGCACGGCGAGCGACGGTATCGCGCGACCGATGTTCGAGAGCTGCACGGTGATGAACTGACCCCGACGGGTGTGCCCGACCCACAGTCCCACGGGGACCGCGACCGCCGCCGCGATGACGAGCGCGATGAGCGACACCTGCACGTGCTCCCAGACCCGATGCGGGATGCCGTCGGACCCCGACCAATGCTCGTTGGCCACGAGCCACTGCAGCCCTTCGAGGAAGCCGCTCACGTGCCCACCGCTCTCACACCGGCGGCGCGGGTCCACGGGGTCGCCCACCGCTGGATCCCGAGCAGCAGCAGGTCGGCCGCGAACGCGAACGCCACCGAGAGAATCACGCCGACGACCAGGGCCGTCCAGAAGAACGTGTTCAGACCGAGGAGGATGAACTGGCCGAAGCCCCCGCGACCGATCAAGGCGGCGATCGTGACCAGGCCGATCGACGACACGGTCGCGATGCGGATGCCGGCGATGATCACCGGCATCGCCATCGGGATCCGCACCCGCCCGAGCAACTGTCGCTCGGTGAGCCCCATGCCACGCGCGGCCTCGACGACGTCGCCGTCGATCCCATCGAGGCCGGCCAGGGTGTTGCGGAACAGGATGAGCAGGTTGTAGCTGATCAGCGGGATCGCGACGGTGGTGAGCGAGAGCCCGGTGATCGGCAACAACAGCGAGATCAGCGCGAGGGCAGGGATCGTGTAGAGCACGCTCGAGACCCACGTGATCGGCTGGATCACCCACCGGCGCCGCTGCGCGAGCACGGCCAGGGGGAACGCGATCACCAGCGCGACGACCACCGAGACCGCCGTGAGCCAGAAGTGCTGGGCTCCGCGCGTGACGATCTCGTCCAGGTTGTCCGTCACCCATTCCCAGCGCAGCAGGGGTTGGACGTCGGTTTGCGCCAGCCACGGCGCCATCGCGTCGACAGCGGTCATGCGACGATCTCCTTCGAGATCTGCTCGAGGGTCAGGATGCCTCGGTAGTGCTGGCCCTCGGTGACGACGACGGCCACCGCGGTGCGCGACGTGACGATCGAGTCGAGGGCTTGGCGGAGCGAGTCCCTCGCGGTCACGTATGCGCTGAACCTCCTCGGCGTCGCGTCGCCCGCCCTGTCGCAGCCTTCCAGCGCCTGCCGATCCACCCAGCCCAGAAGCTCGTCGCCGTCGACGATGCTCACCCAATCGAACCCGCCGGCGTCGATCGCCCGCCGTGCATCGTCCGCGCCCGTGCTCGACGTCACGACCGGACCACGCTCCACCTCGATGTCTCCGACCTTCATGAGCGCGAGCCGTTTCAGACCACGCTCGGCCCCGACGAACTCGCGCACGAAGTCGTTCGCCGGCTCCCGCAGCACGGTCTCGGGCGGCGCGAACTGCTCGAGCACTCCGCCGATGTTCAGGATCGCCATGCGATCGCTCAGCTTGATCGCCTCGTCGACGTCGTGGGTCACGAACACGATCGTCTTGCCCAGGCGCTCCTGGATCTCGAGGAACTGGTCCTGCAGGCGGCCGCGCACGATCGGGTCGACCGCCGCGAAGGGCTCGTCCATGAGCATTACGGGCGGGTCCGCCGCGAGCGCCCTCGCGACGCCGACGCGCTGTCGCTGGCCGCCGGAGAGCTCCGCCGGGTACCGATCGAGCAACTCGTGGTCGAGATCGAAGATCTCGAGCAGCTCGTCGACTCGGCCGTCGATGCGGGAGTCGTCCCAGCCCACGAGGTGCGGCACCGTCGCGATGTTCTGACGGATCGTGCGGTGCGGGAGCAGCCCGGTCTGCTGGATCACATACCCGATGCCCCGTCTGAGCTGCACGGGGTCCTGGTCGAGCACGTTCGTGCCGTCGAGCAGGATGCGCCCCCCGGTCGGCTCGATCAGACGGTTGATCATCTTGAGGGTCGTGGTCTTGCCGCAGCCCGACGGCCCGACGAGCGCGACGGTCTCGCCCTCGTCGATCTCGAGGGTGAGGTCGCCCACGGCCGGGCCAGCCGTTCCCGGGTAGCGCTTCTCGACGTGCTCGAGCGAGATCATCGTCCGCCCGACCCTAGTGAGGGCCGGCGCGAACGTCCACGGGCCGGGGACCTACCCGATCGTGCCGAGCGTGGTCGGAACGGCCTACCGCGCGTCGGCGACGATCTGCCTCGCGGCGTTCGCGCCCGGACCGCCCGTGACACCGCCGCCGGGGTGCGCCCCGGACCCCGCCAGGTAGAGGCCGGCGATCTGGAGCCGGTATCGCGCTTCCCCGTTCAACGGTCGCCACGCGAAGAACTGATCGAGGCCGGGCTCGGCGTGGTAGACGTGCCCTCCGGTGAGTCCGTAGCCGGTCTCCATGTCCTCGGGGGTGATCACCTCGCGCGCCTCGACGAGCTCGCCGAGGCCGGGAGCGAACCGTTCCATCGTCTTCACGGCGACGTCCGCGACGCGGTCGCGCTCGGAGGCCCAGTCGCCGTCCCGCAGGTGGCGCGGCGCCGCCTGGAACAGGATCGACATCACGTGCTTGCCCTCGGGCGCGAGCGACGGGTCGACGAGCGTCGGGATCGTGGCCTCGAGCATCGGGTCCTCGGCGAGATGGCCGTACTTGTGGGCGTCCATCGCCCGCTCGACGTGGTCGATCGACGTGCCGACCACGATGCGGCCCCGCAGCCGCTCCTCCTCGGCGCCGATGAACGCCGGGAGCCCCGAGAGCACCAGGTTCACCTTCGCCGTCGAGCCCGGTTGGCGGATGTTCTCCGCTCGCCAGACCTCGTAGGGGTTCAGCTCGACCGGGTCGCACAGCCGCAGCGTGCGCTTCGGATCGGCGGCCGAGACGACGATCTTCGCGTCGAGCTCGGTGCCGTCGGCGAGCGTGACGCCGCGCACGAGGCCGTCCTTCGAGCGGATCGCGACGACCTCGGCGCCGGTGCGCACGTCGACCCCGGTGGCCTTCGCCGCGGACTCGAGCGCGCCCGCGAGCGCCCCCGTGCCGCCCCGCGCGAACACGGCGGTGCCTGCCGCTCCCCCATCGGTGCCGGCCGAGTCGTTGAGGAACACCGCGGCCGTGCCGGTCGCCCACGGCCCCATCGCGGTGAACAGCACGCCGCGCGTCGCGAGGGGACCCCGCACCGCCTCGTCGTCGAACACCTCCTGCACGAGGTCGGCCACCGCCATCGGCAGCGCCCGGATCGCCTCGCGTCCGGTCCTCGCGCCCAGGTCCCGGAACGCCTTCCCGAGCTTCAGGCCCATGATCGCGTCGGCCAGCGACGGGGACCTCGCGTCGGGCGGCGTCGCGACGTTCACGTACGCGAGGAAGCTCGCGATCGCCCGCATCTTCGCGTCGAAGCCCGCGAACGCGTCGGCGTCGTGAGCGTTCCGCTCGAGCAGCTCCCTGGCCGTGCGGACGGCGTCGCCCCAGAACGTCACGGCCGACCCGTCGGGCTGCGGCGCGAACATCCGCACCGCGGGCGCGATCGCCTCGAAACCGTGCCGCTCGAGCTGGAGGTCCCGGACGACCGAGGCGCGCAGGCGACCGACCGTGTGCGCGATGCCCGGGGCCGTGACGCCCTCGACGGGCGTGGTCGTGCGCAGGATGCCGCCGACCCGGTCGGCCGCCTCGAGCAGCGTCACCTTCCGGCCGGCCCTGGCGAGGTACGCGGCCACGACGAGACCGTTGTGCCCGCCGCCGATCACCACGACGTCGGTGCGTGGGGCCATCTACGCCGCCCTCCGCCCGCGCTTGCGCTGCTTCAGGTACTCCCGCGCAGCGATCATGCCGGGCGCGCCCATGATGCCGCCGCCCGGATGCGTCGCCGAGCCGCACATCCAGAGCTGGCTCACCGGCGTCTCGTACCGAGCCCACCCCGGCACCGGGCGATTGAAGAACAGCTGCTCGAGCGAGAGCTCGCCGGCGAAGATGTTCCCCTCGGAGAGGCCGGTGATGTCCTCGATGTCCTTGGGCGTCACGAACTGGTAGCCCTCGATCAGCGACCGGATGTTCGGGAAGCGCTCCTCGAGCGTGTCGATCACGTTCTGGCCGAACGCCTCGCGCTTCGCGTCGTCCCACCGCTCCCCGTTCTCGAGGTGGTAGGGCGCGTACTGCACGAAGCAGCTCATCACGTGCTTGCCGGGGGGCGCCATCGTCGGGTCGACGAGGGTCGGGATGATGCAGTCGATGTACGGGCGCTCCGACGGCCGTCCGTACTTCGCGTCGTCGTAGGCGCGCTCCATGTAGTCGAGCGAGGGTGAGAACGAGATCGCGCCGCGCAGCCACGGGCCGACGCCCGGCTTGCACGCGAGCTCGGGAAGCCCGCTGAGCGCGAGGTTCACCTTCCCGCTCGAGCCCCGGTACTTGTAGCGCATCACCTCGTCGCGGAACGACGGCTCGAGGTCGCCCTCGTGCAGCAGGTTGATGAACGTCTGGCGCGAGTCGAGCGAGCTCATCACGACGTCGGCCTCGATCTCCTCTCCGCTCGAGAGCACGACGCCGGTCGCGCGACCCCCGGCGGTCTTGATGTGCGAGACGCCGGCCTCGGTGCGGATCTCGACGCCGAGCGAGAGCGCGCTGTTCGCGATCGCGGTCGCCACCGACCCGGTGCCGCCGCGGGGCACGCCCCACGCGCGGAACGCGCCGTCGATCTCGCCCATGTAGTGGTGCAGCAGCACGTAGGCGGTGCCGGGCGAGCGCGGCCCCTGGAACGTGCCGATGATGCCAGAGGCGCTCATCGTGGCCTTGAGCGGCTCCGTCTCGAACCACTGGTCGAGGAAGTCGGCCGCGCTCATCGTCATCAACTGGATGAACGTCGACTGCATCTTCTTCGGCAGGTCACGGAACGCCTTCGCGAGGGGACCGAGCGGCAACCAGTGCCCCGGGGAGATCTTGCCGGGGTCGGGCGGGGCGATCGACAGGATCGGCTTGATGAACCGGCCCATCTCGGCCATCAGCTGGCCGTACTCCTCGTAGACCTCGGCGTCGTTCAGGCTCCACCGGCGCAGCTCCCGCACCGTCTTGCCGTGGTCGTTCACGCGCCACAGGGAATCGTCCTCGAGCGGCGTGATCGTGCCGTCGAGCGGCAGGATCTCGAGTCCGTGCTTGGGAAGCTGCAGATCGCGGATGATCTCGGGGCGCAGCAGCGAGACGACGTAGCTGAAGACCGAGAACGTGAACCCGGGGACGATCTCCTCGCTCAACGTTGCGCCGCCGAGGATGTGCCGGCGCTCGAGCACGAGCACCCTCAGCCCGGCCTTCGCGAGGTAGGCGGCGTTCACGAGCCCGTTGTGCCCGCCTCCGATCACGACCGCGTCGTACCGATCCGCCATGACGACTCCTGACTTCGTACCGGTCGACACCGGCTCGCGGGCTCGACCACGAGCCTGAACGCGGCCCGTACCCGCCGGTTCGCCCATGCTAATCGGGGGTCCCGAGGGCCGCCAACGGCCACTTGACTTCAGGTCAAGCCTCGAGGCTCAGTACTCCACGGCATCGCGGAGGATCGGACACGTCATGCAGTGCCCGCCCCCTCGTCCGCGGCCCAGCTCCGCGCCGACGATCGTGATGACCTCGATGCCCGCCTTGCGCAGCAACGTGTTGGTCAGCGTGTTGCGGTCGTAGGTGAAGACCACGCCGGGCTCCAGGGCGACCGCGTTGTTGCCGCTGTCCCACTGTTGCCGCTCGGACTGGTACACGTCGCCGCCGGTCTCGATCACCCGCAGCTCCGAGAGCCCCAGCGACTCGGCGACCACGTCGACGAACGGGGTGGAACCCTCGTCGGTGACCTCGATACCCGGCGCCGCGTCGCTCGGCCGCAGGCTGAACGTGTGCACCGCATCCACGATCGTGGAGTAGAGCGTGACGACGTCACGGTCGGCGAAGGTGAACACGGTGTCGAGGTGCATCGCGGCTCGGAGCTTCGGCATGCCGGCCACGACGACCCGATCGGCGGCTCCCTGCTCGAACAGGGCGGCCGCGACCTGCGTGATCGCCTGTCTCGAGGTCCGCTCGCTCATGCCCATCAGCACGACGCCGTTGCCCACCGGCATGATGTCGCCGCCCTCGAACGTCGCCATGCCCCAGTCCCGCTCGGGGTCGCCCCACCAGACCGTCGAGCCGA
>DASZOO010000231.1:0-15224 GCA_035550775.1 Actinomycetota bacterium
GGCGCACTCGCTCCGCATGTCGAAGGCGCTCATGGAGGCCGGCCGACGCCATACGATGATCCCGTTGAGCGGCATCACGCATCGTCCTGTCGACCCGGCCGCCGCGGAGGCGATGCTCCGGATCGAGGTCGAGTTCCTGCAGCGTGCGCTCGCTCGTCGGTGATCGCGTGAGCGGGGCCCCTGCGCGCAGCCCATCACCCGTCGGCGACGGCCCGGAAGGCTGCCCCTCCGGGCCGTCGGTGTCAGGCAGCCCTGTGGATCAGGGCAGGTTCCATGCCCTCCCATCCATCGGCTCGGTGAGCGGGATGCCCATCGCCTTCAGGATCGTGGGGAGGACGTCGGGCGTCGTGAAGGGGACGCCGGGCGCCCGTCCGGCTGAGAGACCCTCCGACCAGAACACCATCGGCACTTGCTGCACCGATTCCTGGTGACCGCCGTGGTCCCCGAAGGCGCCGTAGCCGACCTTGTCGTGTAGCAGTCCGATCACGTCCGGCCCGTTCGGCGAGGCCATCGTGTTCACGAGCGCCTGGCCGTGCTTCTCCCACCACTTCCGCTCGAGCTTCGTCATCGGGTTCGTTCCGAAGAGCCGGTAGCGACCCCCGTCGCGCCAGTACGACGCTGTCACTTCGGGGAGCGTCAACATCACGCCAGCCGTCTCCTTCATCTTCGGCTCGGAGTGGTCGACCAGCCACGTCTCGATCGCCGTGGACGCGTACGTGAAGTCCACGTTGTCCGTGGCGTCGAGCGGCAGGAGCGCTGGCGAGGGTGTGTTGTACAGGGGGTTCGAGGGGGGCACGAAGGCCCCGGCGTCCCAGACGCCGTTGGGGGCCCAGTACCAGTTGCTGTCGCTCGCACCCGCCGTCTGCTTGCCGAGGAAGTCCTGGCCGTACGTGGCTCCGTGGTCGGCCGTGAGTACCACGAGGGTCTCACCGCCGTCGCTCGCGTCGAGCGCTTGCACGGCGTCGAGGATCCGGCCGAACTGCTCGTCGGCGATCTCGGCTGCGCACCGGACGTGGGTCTGCGCCGCCCCGCGTGCGACCGGGTCGGGGTCGTTGCAGTCGCCCATGAAGGTCGCGGCATCGTGTTGGGCGCCCCACATGTGCCCTGCCTTGTCGATGCCGCCGAGTGTCACGAACATGCCCGACCAGTCCTCGCGTTCGATCATCTCGATCGCGGCGTCGGCCACCCAGACGTCGCCGCCGGCGTGCGTCGCGGCCGATGCGTCGGTGCCCGGGAAGAATCGGTTGCCGTCTTCCGGGTAGATCCACGACGGGAAGGCCACGTTCGTGCCGTATGCGTTGCCGCTGTCCGAGTTGATGTACCAGCGGTTGCAGAACGGCTCGGCTAGGTACGTGGGCACGTTCTTCCCGGTCGGGAAGCGGTAGCGTCCTCCCAGCTCCGTGCGGCAGTCGTCGAAGAGCGAGCTCGACGAGCGGCTCGACATCCGCACGCCGATGTCCCCGGATGGAGCCACGGCAGACTCCACCGCGTAGGACTTCTCTCCGACCACGATGGATTTCGTTCCCGGGAAGGCCTCGTGCAGGTAATCGGCGAGCTTCGGATACCCCTCGTGCTCGATCAGCGTGCCGTAATCGTCGAGGCTCAGGTCGCCCGTGATGTGCATCTCGCCCGGGCCCGCCGGCGGGAGCAGGTTCTCGGCATCGCGGTAGGCCTCGTCCACCCACCCCATGTTCTTGGGCAGCTGTCCCGAGGTGATCACGTTGTGAGCGATCACCGTCTCCGATGCCATGTAGCCGAGGATCGCCTTCTTGAAGTCCGTGCCCGAGTCACGGAGCGCCCGGAAGTTCGGCATGTCGAACTGATCCGCGTATCCCGGCACCATCTGATCGAACAGCACGATCAGCACGCGATTCGGTCGTTGTCTCGCGGCGTTGGCCGCGACGCCCCCGCCGGCGCCGAACGGTGCCGCGAGCGCGATGGCCGCCACGACGGCGAACAGCCTTCGTCTCATGCGCCTCACCGAAGCCCCCTCTCTCGAGCTACGGAGGATGATGGACCCGACGCGGAGAACGGGCAAATCGAGCGGAGCTCGGGGCCGGACGGATGCCACGACTACACTCGAGACGCGTTCCCGAGCACCCAACCAGGAGCCGGTCGTTGCCCATCATCGTGCAGAAGTACGGCGGCACGTCCGTCGGATCGGTCGAGCGGATCCAGGCCGTCGCCGACCGGGTCGTCCGTGCGCGCGAGGACGGCAACGACGTGGTGGTCGTGGTCTCGGCGATGGGACACACGACCGACGAGCTGCTCGCGATGGCGAACGAGATCGCCTCCCCCCCCGACCCCCGCGAGCTCGACATGCTGCTGACGGCGGGCGAGCGCATCGCGATGTCGCTGCTCGGGATCGCCATCAACGCCCGTGGCTGCAGGGCGGCGAGCTACACGGGATCGCAGGCCGGGATCATGACGGACCATCGCCACGGGCAGGCGCGGATCGTCGAGATCCGGCCGAAGCGCATCATCGAGTCACTGAAGGCCGGCAACGTCGTGGTGCTCGCCGGGTTCCAGGGACTGAGCCTGAGCGAGTACGAGATCACGACGCTGGGCCGCGGTGGGTCCGACCTCACCGCGGTCGCGATGGCCGCGGCCGTCGGCGCCGAGATCTGCGAGATCTACACCGACGTCGCCGGCGTGTACACGACCGATCCGCGCATCGACACGTCGGCTCGCAAGCTCCCCGTCGTGAGCTACGACGAGATGCTCGAGCTGGCTGCCGCGGGGGCGACCGTGCTGCAATCGCGTTCGGTGGAGTACGCGCGCCGCACGGGGGTACGGCTGCACGTCGCATCCTCGTTCGAGGACGAGCCGGGAACCTGGATCCGAGAGGTGGAGGAACCCATGGAAGGTGTGCTGATCTCGGGCGTCGCCCTCGACACCGACGAGGCGAAGGTCACGCTGGAGCGTGTGCCCGACCGCCCCGGGGTGGCCGCCACCGTGTTCAGGGCGATCGCCGACGGGTCGATCTCGATCGACATGATCGTGCAGAACGTCTCGCACGCCGGCGCCACCGACCTGTCGTTCACGGCGCCGCGGGCCGACCTGCCGCGTGTGCGCGACGTGATGGACCGTCTCGTCAAGGAGATCGGCGCCGACTCCTACACGATCGACGACGGCATCGCGAAGCTCTCCCTCGTGGGAGCCGGTATGAAGAGCCATCCGGGCGTCGCTGCCGACATGTTCGACTCCCTGGCGCGCGAGAACGTCAACATCGAGATGATCTCGACGTCGCCGATCCGCATCTCGTGCGTGATCCGTGAGGCCGACGGCGAGCGAGCGGTCCGTGTCGTGCACGCGCGCTTCGATCTGGACGAGACGGGCTCGACCCCCGAGATCCCCACGGGCTGATGACGACGATGCTCGACGATCGGGGCAAGGCGCCGCTCGGGTCCGGGCAGGGTTTGGCGCGGCAGGGCCCGATGCTGCCGGGACCACCGCCCGGCCCGCCGCTCCCGCCGCCACCCGGCGACGGTGGTGACGAGGGCGCAGGCCCGTCCTCCGAGGAAGAGCACGAGCGACGGGCGACCGTGCCGGTCGTGACGGCCCTCGCCCTGACGGTGCTCGTGGCTGTCGGCGTCTTCGCGCTCTTCTCCTGGGCCGGCCGTGGTTCGTCGTGCGAGGACGGCGACTTCGAGTCGGTCCGATTCGGGTACTGCGTGCGGACCCCGTCCGGGTGGATCGCCGAGGCGGCCGAGGACGGCGTCACGTCCCACGATCGATTCCTGCTCCCCGACGGCGCGGCCACGATCACCGTCACGGCGGTGCCGCTCACGAAGGGCCAGGACCTGGCGCGCTTCGAGCAGTTCGTGCGTGGGTACGACGAAGAAGCGGGCGCGACGACGGCGCCGTCGTCGCCGCTGGAAGTCGGCGAGTCCGAGGCGGTGGCCTTCGACGCGACGGTGCGCGGCCCCGACGGGGTCATCCGCTCTCGGGAGGTGCTGTTCGCTCGGGAGGGGATCGCCTGGCGCGTCACGCTCGCCGACGACGCGATCGGCTTCACGTCCAGCGTTCGACGGCTCGGCGAGTTGCTCGATTCGTGGCGGTTCACGTAGCCATGCCGGCCGGCCCGCGCCCCGCTGGTACGGTGACCCGACGATGAAGGTCGCCGTGATCGGAGCCACCGGGGCCGTCGGCCGAGAGATGATCCGCATCCTCGAGGAGCGAGGCTTCCCGGTCGACGAGCTCGTCCCCCTCGCGAGCTCTCGCAGCGCCGGGCGGCTCGTCACGTTCGGCGGCACGGAGCGCGAGGTGCGTGAGCTGACGCTTCAGGCGGCGCGAGGCGTCGACGTTGCCTTCGTGTCGGCGGGCGGGTCGATCTCGAAGGCCTTCCTGCCCGACATCGCCGCCGCCGGGGCCGTGTGCATCGACAACTCGAGCGCGTTCCGCATGGATCCCGACGTGCCGCTCTCGGTTCCGGAGGTGAACCCCGAAGCCCTCGACGGCTGGCCACACCCCGGCATCATCGCGGTGCCGAACTGCACGGCGATCACCGCCGTGTTGCCGCTGGGGCCGCTGCACCGGGCGGCCTCGTGCACGTCGCTCGTGCTGTCCAGCTACCAGGCCGTGAGCGGGGCGGGGTGGAAGGGCACCAGGGAGCTCGCCGAGCAGGTCGAGAAGCTGGGCGGCGACATCGAGACGCTCGCGCGCCCCGATCTCGAGGCGCTACCCCGCGGCGACGTCTTCTCCAAACCGATCGCGTTCAACGTCGTCGCGAAGGTCGGCGAGTTCGAGGCCGACGGCTTCACCGGCGAGGAAGCGAAGATGATGGCCGAGCCTCGCAAGATCCTCGACGCGCCGGACATGCGGGTCATGGCGACGTCGGTCCGGGTGCCGGTCGTCGCCGGCCACGCGGTGTCGATCATGGCCGAGTTCTCTCGCCCGATCTCCGTGGACGAGGCCCGGGAGGTGCTCGGCGGAGCGCCCGGCGTCCGGCTGATGGACGATCCGGAGGCCGGCATCTTCCCCTCGCCGCTGGAAGCGGCCGGCGGCGACGAGGCGCTCGTGGGTCGCATCCGGCAGGTGCCGGGCCGCGACGACACGCTCGCGCTGTTCAGCTGCGCCGACAACCTCCGCAAGGGCGCGGCCCTCGACGCGGTCCAGATCGCCGAGCATCTGTTCACCTGAGCAGCCGCGGTAGGGTCATACCGCATGTCGGGACGGAGGCCGGACGTGGAGATCGAGATGCTGCGCGACATCCCCATGCTGGCGGGGATCGACGACGAGGGACTCGAGGAGATCGCGCGGCTCGCGACGGAGTTCACGGCGCCGGCCGGACAGGTGCTGGCCGAGGTGGGCCAGCCCGGTTCGGGCCTGTTCGTGATCGAGGAGGGAACGGTCGAGGTCGATCTGCCCGACGGGTCGACGGTCGAGCTCGGCCCGGGGGAGTTCTTCGGCGAGGTCGCGTTGCTCACCGACGCCCCTCGGAACGCGCGGGTCCGCGCTCGCAGTGACGTGCGCGCCCTGGCGATCGAACGACGCACGTTCGGCCGGTTGCTCGACGCGCATCCCACGATCGCGGTGGCGATGCTTCCCGTCGTGGCTCGACGCCTCGGCGGCCACTGAGATCATCCGCCCGGCGGCCTCAATTGTCGTCCATCGGCAGGCCACCGGGCGTCACGGCGTCGGTGAGCGGCTTGACGAACCACTCCCCGTAGTCCTGCCAGCCTTCCCGCCGGTAGAAGGCGATCGAATCCTCACGCCACCTCGCGGTGACGAGGGCCATCCGGAAGCATCCACGCTTGCGCGCGAGCTCCTCCGCTCGGCGGAGCAGGGCCGTGCCCACCCCTTCTCCGCGCGCCGATCCGGTGACCACCACGTCGTTCACCCGGGCCTGGGGACGATGGTCGCCGAGCCGCTGGTGGTACTCCATGTCGATCACCCCGACCGGCTCACCCCCGAGCTCGGCGATGAGCGTGACGTTGCCGAGTTGCCGTAGGTGGCCGGCGAACGCCTGCCGATGGGTCGGGTCCTCGGCCGTGCCCGCGGCCACGCCACGGCCGAGCTCTACGAGCAGGCCCGCCACCGCGTGCCAATCCTCGGGTGTCGCCATCCGGACCGTGATCTCGCTCATCGCGCCCCTCAGAAGAAGAAGGGGCACCAGGGATCGGGGCCGGAGAAGATCCGTGCGAAGGTCTCGACGGCCGGGTCCTCCCGATCGAGCAGGCCGAGGCGCACGGCGTCGGACGCCCGCAGGTATCCCGCGAACATCGACGACAGCACGCCCACCGGGATGGGCCGTCGCGCCGCGCCGCTCGCCTGGGTGACCGACGCCTCACCCTGCTTCACCGTGAACCTCCACGGGCCGGCGTTGTCCTCGAAGAGCGGGTCGTCGACGGCGAACTCCACCTCGGTGTCGATCGCCGGCCATCCTCGCTGTTCGAAGGCGGTTCGGACATCGAGCAGCCGCAGCAACCAGCGATAGTGCAGATCGATCGCGAGAGACTGATCGTCGACCAGCAGCCCGATCGGGTCGTTGGGCGGACCGCTCCACTGGAACCACTTGCCCAGGCCGCCGAAGCGCGAGACGTAGGCGAGCAACGATCGCAACGCCGTCTCGGTGTTCGTCACGAACGCCTCCGTCCACAGGCCGAACGCGACGTCGAGCGGCCCCGGGTCGTGCTCGCGGCCCGTCACCAGGAAGCCGGTCACCTCGTCGCCCTCTCGCACCACCACGGTCCGACGGCTCTCGTCGTCGGTGCGCGCCACGATCCGCTCGACCCAGTACTCGTCGCTGGTGGGCTCGACCGGCCCCGTGTGACGCGACACGAACGTGCGGTAGGCGGCGCGAACCCCCGACAGGTCGCGGTCGATGTCGAACAGCACGGGGGCGAGCGCATCTCGCGGCTGCTCCGGGATCGCGTCGATCGCGATGCGGTGTTTCGTGAACGTGCCGGCCATCTCGTACCCGATCGACCGATACGGCTGGATCACGGCGGGGAACAGCGAGCTCACGACGGCGCCCCGACGCCGGGCGTCTCGCAGCAACGCCACGGTCGACGCCGAGGCCATGCCCGCGCCTCGATGCTCGGGGAGCGTCGCCACCCCCCACACCGCCGAGCAAGGGAGCGCACGGCCCGCGAACCACTGGTCGAATCGGAACTCGCCGGCGGTCGATACGATCTCGCCGTCGACGACGACGCACCGCATGTCCTCGAGCGGGTAGAGGTGGGCTCTCGCGAGCGCCGCGTCGCGTGGGACGTTGAGCGACGTCGCGAGCAGGGTCGCGACCTGATCGCGCTCGCTCTCGTGCGGCGCCCTGATCACGCGATCGCTCATGGGAACGGGCATGCGCACGGCGCGGTCCCGCACCGGGGGCAGGTCACGGCGTATCGGGCGACCGCTGCCTCGAGATCGATGTCCTCGACGTTCGCGAGCGACGCCAGCCACGCCAGCACGTCGCCGAACTCGTGCTCGAGGTTGGCGCGGTCGCCGGTGCGGAGGGCCTTCGCCAGCTCCCCGACCTCCTCCGTGAGCCATCGGAAGACCGCGTCGCGACCCCGCCGCGTGTCGCGCTCGAGGTAGAGGTGCGCCATCGACGCCTGCAGTTCCTCGATCTCCATCGGAATCGGGAGTGTAGTCCCGGTCGCATCGCTCGTATGAAGACGGACCCCGAGGTCAAGTTCGGGGTGCGACCCGGCCGATGCATCGAACGGAAGCCTGCACTCGGGAGGGACCATGGCTGACGACACGCTGCGACGCGACACCGCGCTCGACGGCGCGCTCGAGCGGTTCGAGCGGGCCGAAGCGGAGCTCGAGGAAACCGAGGAACGCCGCCGCCGGTTGGCGGAGGAGGCTGCTCGGGCGGCCTCCGAGCTCGAGACGACCCTCGAGCACGGCATCCGCACCGCTCTCGAGGAGCGCGATCGCCTCGAGGGAGAGCTGGCGGCCGTGCTCGACCACATCGCCCGGCTCGAGGCGATGCGTGCCCGGTCATCCGGACGGGTCGCCGACGGCGCGTCCACCGCCGAACCGGCGCCGACGATCGACCTCGATCGAGAGGCGCCCCCGCCCTCCTCGACCGGTGACGGGGGAACCGAAGCTTACGAAGACAAGTGGTACGAGCTGATGCGGTCGCGGGACGATGACACCGCGTTCACGGCATGACGTGAACCGCGATTTGTCTACCGACCGGTAGAGAGGCATAATCTGCCGCGTGGTAGAGACGCGGCAGCGCTCATCTTCTTCGATCGTCGAGTCCCTCTCGGGTAAGACGATGTTGCTCACCGGGGTGACCGGCTTCCTCGCACAGGTCGTCTTCGAGCGGCTGTTGGCGGACTTCCCCGACACCCGCATCGTGCTGCTCGTCCGCAGCCAGCCCAGCGCCACGAGTCGTGAGCGGGTCGAGTACCTGTTCCGCAAGCCCGCGTTCGACACGCTCCGCGAACAGGTCGGTGAGGACGGCCTGCGGCGGATGCTCGACGAACGGGTCGACGTGATCGACGGCGATTTCGGTCGCGGCCGGCCCGACGTGCCCACGGGCATCGACGTCACGATGCATTCGGCGGCGACCGTCGCCTTCGATCCGCCGATCGACGAGGGATTCACGACGAACCTCCAGGGCGCCATGAACCTCTACGAGGGCGTGATCGAGGGGGGATCCCGTCCCGCCCTCGTGCACGTCTCCACCGCCTACGTCGCGGGCGTGCGGAAGGGCGTGATCCCCGAGGGGCCGCTCGAGCATCGCGTCGACTACCGGCTCGAGCTCGAGCTCGCGATGGAGGCTCGTCACGACGTCGAGGCCGCGAGCCGGAAACCCGAGATGCTCAACGCGTTCATGGCGCTCGCCCGCGATGAGCATTCCCGGGCGGGCCCTACGACGGTCGCCGAAGACGCCGAGGAGCGCCGCCAGAGGTGGGTGACGAAGCGTCTCGTCGAGTACGGGCGCACCCGCGCCCGTTCGCTCGGGTGGCCCGACGTCTACACGTTCACCAAGGCGATGGGCGAGCGGGCGGTCGAGGATCTCGCCGCCGAGGCGAACCTGCCGCTGTCGATCGTGCGTCCCTCGATCATCGAGTCCGCGTACACGCATCCGTACCCCGGCTGGATCGACGGCTTCAAGATGGCCGACCCGATCATCCGCGCTTACGGGCTGGGACAGATCCCGGAGTTCCCGGGCATACCCGAGGGCATCATCGACATCATCCCGGTGGATTTCGTCGTGAACGCGCTGCTGGCGGTCGCCGCGAACCCTCCGGCGCCCGGCGAGGCGGCGCACTACAACGTGAGCTCGGGCTCGCGGAACCCGCTCCGGTTCTTCGAGCTGTACGAATGGGTGCGCGCGTACTTCGAAGAGCATCCGCTGCCCGAGCGTGGACGCGGCGAGCACAAGGTGCCCACCTGGGAGTTCCCCGGGAACCTGAAGGTCGAGCGCATGCTTCGCCGTGCCGAGCGGTTCACCGATCTCGCCGAGCAGGTCGTGACCCACCTGCCGAAGTCGAGGGCGATGCGCGACGCGGTGCGCCGCGTCGACCGCGACAAGGCCAGGGTCGACTTCGTGAAGCGATACAGCGATCTCTACGGCATGTACACGGAGACCGAGGTCGTGTACACGGACGATCGCACGCTGGCGCTCTTCGAGTCGTTGAACGCCGAGGACAGGGCGCGCTTCCCGTTCGACGCCGCGATGGTCGACTGGAAGTACTACCTGCAGGACGTGCACTCGCCAGCCGTGACGCAGTCGCTGCGCGAACTCTCCACGCGCGATCGTGAGCGTCCCGCCGTGTCGATCCGGGAGCGGGAGGAGCCCGTGCTCGCCCTGTTCGACATGGAGGGCACGATCATCTCGTCCAACGTCGTCGAGAGCTACGTCTGGGCGCGCATGGCCGACCTCACGCCGGACGAGTGGCCTCGCGAGCTCGTGCGCGTCTTCGGGCGCGTGCCCGGCTACCTGCAGGTCGACCGGCGCGATCGCGGCGACTTCCTGCGGACGTTCTTCCGACGGTACGAGGGCGCGAGCGTCGAGGGCATCGATCGGCTCGTGGCGAACCACGTGGCCGAGTTCATGTTGCAGAAGGCGAGCGCGGCCTCGATCCGGCGCATCAGGGAGCACCGTGCGGCCGGCCACCGCACGATCCTCATCACGGCGGCGGCGGAGGCCTTCGTGCGCCCGCTCTCGCCCCTGTTCGACCTGGTGATCGGCGCCGAGCTCGAACAGCGCGACGGCCGGTACACCGGGTTCATGTCGGCGCCTCCGCTCGTGGGCGAGGCACGCGCAGCGTGGCTGCGCCGTTACGCCGTGCTCGAGGGCGTTGATCTGCGGCACTCCTACGCGTACGCGGATTCGTACTCCGACCTGCCGCTGCTGCGCGCGGTCGGCAACCCCGTCGCCGTCTCGCCCGACTCGTCGCTGTACCGGTACGCCCGCCGCCGGCGATGGCCGATCGAGGAATGGGGCATGACCAAGGGCATGCCGAGGGTGCGGTTCCCCAGGCCCGCGGTGCGCTCGTGAGGGAGGCGACGGGCTGATGGCGCTCGCGCTCGAGTACTTCCGGTCGATGCCCCGGTACGTCGGTGCCCGGGTCGCGGGCCGGAGGGCGCCGGGCCTCGTGGCGGGCGGACCGCTCGCCCCGCTCCGTCTCGTCAGCCTGGCCGACCCGGAGGTCCGTGGCGACGGTTGGGCCCGGCTGAAGCCGACGCTCGCCGGTATCTGCGGCAGCGATCTCTCGACGATCGCGGGAGAGTCGTCGTTCTACTTCTCGCCGCTCGTGTCGACGCCGTTCGTTCCGGGGCACGAGGTCGTCGGCGAGTTGCTCGACGAGTGCGGCGACCACCAGGCGGGGCAGCGTGTGACCATCTCGTCCGTGCTGGGGTGCGCCGCGCGTGACCAGTCGGCACTGTGCGAGCACTGTGCCGCGGGGGAATACGGCCGCTGCGACCGCATCACGGTCGGATCGCTCGAACCGGGGCTGCAGACCGGGTTCTGCGCGAGCACCGGCGGCGGATGGAGCCGCATGATGCTGGCGCACCGTTCTCAGCTCTGGGCGGTGCCCGACGGCATCGACGATCGAACCGCCGTGCTGATCGAGCCGCTGGCGACCGCGATCCACTCGGTGTTCCGGGCGCGCATCCCCGAGGGGGCCGACGTGCTGGTGATCGGTTCGGGCACGGTCGGGCTGCTGACGCAGGTGGCGATCCGGCGCTTCGCGCAGCCGGGTCGGGTGATCGTGGCGGCCAAGCACACCGCTCAGCGAGCCGCCGCGAAGATGGCCGGCGCCGACGAGGTCGTGCGCCCCGAGCACGCCCTGAAGGCCGTGCGCCGTGCGGGGCACGCCGTGAAGCTCACGCCCGAGCGCGGGCAGGAGTTCCTGCTCGGGGGCGCCGACGCGGTGTTCGAGTGCACGGGTTCCACGCGAGCGCTCGACATGGCGCTGCGCACGACGAAGGCCGGCGGTCGCGTCGTCGTGAGCGGCATCCCGTCGACGGGCGCCGACCTCACTCCGCTCTGGTTCCGCGAGCTCGAGCTCGTCGGGGCGTACACGACCGGCATCGAGGAGACCGACGAGGGCCGTCGTCATTCGTTCGCGCTGGCGCTCGAGCTGGCGAGCCAGATCGGCCCGATGCTTGCGCCCATGGTCGGTGCCGCCTATCCGCTCGCCCGGTGGCGAGACGCGATCGACCACGCGATGTCGGCCGGGCGCCTCGGCACGTTCAAGGTGGCGTTCGCCCCGCAGGAGAGCTCGACGGGACCGCGGACCTCGACGACCTAGGAGACGACGACATGCCCAGACCCGGATTCGTGTTGCAGGTGGACGAGCGGACGCCCCCGCTGCTCGTGCACGAGGGCGAGGGCTACCGGATGCAGAAGTTCCCCCTCGGCACCCGCGTCGTCTATCCTCCCGACCCGCTTCCAGGCGTGCGCGACGTGCCCGCCGCCGTGCGCCATGCGTTGTTGAACCCCGTGGGCGACTCCGAGCCGCTCCCCGAGCTGCTCGTCGCGGGCATGAAGCTCACGATCGCGATCGACGACATCTCGATCCCCCTGCCGCCGATGCGCACGCCCGACATCCGCCAACCGATCCTGGAGCACGTGATCGAGCTGGCGGCGCGCGCGGGCGTCGAAGACGTGGAGCTGATCGTCGCGACCGCACTGCACCGCCGTATGACCGCCGCCGAGATCCGCCGCGCGGTCGGCGAGCGGGTCTACCGCTCGTTCTACCCCGAGCACCTGAAGAACTTCGACGCCGAGGACCCGCAGGGCCTGCTCGAGATCGGACGGACCAGCGAGAACGAGCTGGTCGAGATCTCCAGGCGCGCAGCCGAGAGCGACCTGATCGTCTACGTCAACGTCAACCTCGTCGCGATGGACGGGGGGCACAAGTCGGTCGGGGTCGGTCTCGCCGGGTACCGGAGCCTCAAGCACCATCACAACGTGGACACGATGCTGCACTCGAAGTCGTACATGGATCCGCGCGAAGGGCACAGCGCGATCAACGACTCGGTGAACCGCATGGGCCGGGTGGTCAAGGAAGCGGGCGTGAAGATCTTCCAGATCGAGACCACGGTGAACTCGGAGACGTTCCCGTCGAACCTCGGCTTCCTGAACAAGCGCGAGTGGGAATGGAGCGCGACCGATCAGGCGGTGATGATGGCCGCGAAGAAGGCCAACGACGTCGCGCCGCCACGCGTGCGTCGTGAGTTCTTCCGCCGCATCGAAGCCCCGTACAAGCTCACGGGGGTCAACGCCGGCGAGGTCGAGGCTGTGCACGAGCGCACGCTCGCGAACCTGCACCGTCAGCAGCTGGTCGAGGTCGACGGCCAGGCCGACGTGCTGATCATGGGAGTGCCCTACCTCGGGCCGTACAACGTGAACTCGATTCTGAACCCGATCCTCGTGCACTGCCTGGGCCTCGGATACCTCTTCAACATGTACCGGAACAAGCCGCTCGTGAAGCAGGGAGGGGTGGTGATCCTGCACCACCCGGTGCCGTGGGAGTTCCACGCGATCCACCACCCGAGCTACATCGACTTCTTCGAGGAGGTGCTCGCCGAGAGCACCGATCCGAAGACGATCGAGACGAAGTTCGAGGAGCGGTACGCGACCGATCCGTGGTACGTGCACCTGTATCGCACGAGCCACGCCTACCACGGCGTGCACCCCTTCTACATGTGGTACTGGGGCGCGCACGGGCGAGACCATGCCGGCGACGTGATCTTCGTGGGCGGGAACCCCTCGAGCGTGTCGCGGCTCGGGTACCGGCGCGCGGACTCCATGCGGGACGCGCTGGAGATGGCGAAGGACACGGTGGGCTCGTCGCCCTCGATCACCTACTTCCACGCGCCGCCCGTGATGATCGCGGACGTGCGCTGAGGGGGCCTCGATGGGCATGCGCGACGAGCTGAGGACGATGGCCGAAGGGTTCCGGTGGGGCCGGCGGCCGATGGTGCCGCGGAGCGCCGAACCGCACACGCCGCCGCGCGAGGATCCGGTCTTCCCGACCGACTGGGCACGCACGGGTGCCGGCACCGCGGCGCGTCTCGTGATCCTGAACGCCGGCCTCGGGCCGCTACTGCGCAGCCAGGTGGCGCTCCGCGTGTACGGGCTGGAGCACCTTCGATCGCTCGACGGCGGCGTGATCTTCTTCTCGAACCACTCGAGCCACCTCGACGCCACGATCATCATGACCGCGCTGCCCGAACGATGGCAGGAGAAGACCGCGGTGGGTGCCGCCCGCGACTACTTCTTCGACGTGTGGTGGCGCGCGGCGTTCACGGCGCTCACGTACGGGGCGTTCCCGATCGACCGCTCGCGCGGTGCGCGCAACGCGGTCACCAAGGCGCGGGAGCTGCTCGACGACGGGTGGAGCCTGGTGGTCTTCCCCGAGGGCACGCGTTCGCCCGATGGACATACGAAGCGGTTCCGCCACGGAACGGCGCGGCTCTGCATCGAGGCGGGGGTGGGCGCGGTGCCGATCGGGATCCGCGGCGCGTATCAGGCGATGCCGAGGGGCCGGTGGTGGCCGCGCGCGGGCCGCCCGCCGGTGCGTGTGCGCATCGGCGCGCCGCTGTTCCCCGAGGAGGGCGAGGTGCATCAGGCCTTCACCGCGCGCATGACGCAGGCGGTGGCCGAGCTGCTCGACGAGGATCGCACGACCTGGTGGGAGGCCCTGCGGCGAGCCGAGCGCGGCGAGACCCCGCCGCCCTACGGTCCGAGCGGTCCGGAGTGGCTGAAGCGCTGGGAGGGCACCCGCCCGATCGAGCGTCGCGGCGCCAGGAAGACCTGGGAGTAGCACGTGCCCCGCGTCGGCGGCGAGCAGCGGCGCACCACGATCGTGGCCGAGGCGATCCATCAGTTCGGCCGCGACGGCTACAAGGGCGCGAGCCTCGAGAGCATCGCGACGGCCGTCGGGGTGCGCAAGCAGACGCTCCTGTACTACTTCCCGAACAAGGAGGCGCTGCTCGAGGCGTGCCTGCAGGCCGCGGGTGAGCGCCTCGGCTCGGAGCTCTCGGCCGCGCTCGAGGGCAAGGAAACCTACTGGGACCGAGCCGAGGCGGTGATCCACGGTGTGTTCGGTCTGGCGGCGGAGTGGCCGGAGTTTCCGATGTTCGTGCGGGAAGCCGCCCGCCTCGGCCCGACGGCGTTCGACCGGTTCGCCGACGTGCTCGATCCGCTCCGCAAACGGGCGATCGAGTTCCTGCAGGCGGGCATGGATGCCGGCGAGATCCGCGACCAGGACCCGGCGATGCTGCTGTTCACGCTCTACACGGCGGTCGTCGGCTCGCTCACCGAGGCCAGCGTGCTCAACGCCGTGGTGGGCTCGAACAAGGGCCGGGCGTCGTTGCGCCGCAGGGAACGTGAGGTGCTACTCTTCGTTCGGGCCGCTCTGCGACCTGCGAGCCGATAGCCCCCGCGCGTCTCCGTCGGCTACCCGGTTGTCGGCTACCCGATTGTCGCCGGTCCCCCCGTGTCGCAGGATTCCCGGGTGGACGTCCGCGATGAACGGCGCGTCGTCACCGCGCTCTTCGCCGACCTGGTCGGCTCGACCGCCCTCGGCGAGCGTCTCGATCCCGAGGAGCTGAAGCTCGTCGTCGGCGACGCGGTCGCGCGCATGGTGACCGCGATCGAGGCATACGGCGGCACCGTGAAGGATCTCGCCGGTGACGGTGTGCTCGCGTTCTTCGGGGCGCCGGTCGCCCACGAGGACGACCCGGAGCGTGCGGTCCGCACCGGGCTCCGCATCGTCGACGACATCGAGGCCTTCGCACGCGAG
>DASZOO010000232.1:0-3906 GCA_035550775.1 Actinomycetota bacterium
GAGCCATTGCGCGCCGATGAACGGACGGCGCCACATCTTCATGCCCGGCGCGATCGACACCGGCTGGGTGCACGCGTACTGCACGTAGACCTCGAGGTGGTCCTGCAGGTGCTCGCCGACGCCCGGCAGGTCGTGCACGACATCGACCCCGACCGACTGCAGGTCGGCGGCGTTCCCGACGCCTGACAGCTGCAACAGCTGCGGCGTGTTGATCGCGCCCCCGCAGAGCACGACGTCCCCGCCCATCGCCCGCTTCGGCGAGGCGTTCCGCCCCTGCACGTACTCGACACCGACCGCGCGGGTGCCGTCGAACAGCACCTTCGTTACGAACGCCCGCGTCTCGATGTCGAGGTTCGGACGTGAGCTCACGGGATGCAGATACGCGCGAGCCGCCGAGAGCCGGCGTCCCTTGTGCACGTTGCGGTCGAACGGCGCGAACCCCTCCTGTCGGAAGCCGTTCACGTCGTCGGTGAGCGGGTAGCCGGCCTGCTGCACCGCCTCGAAGAACGCGCCGAACAGCGGGCTCGTCGCCGGGCCACGTTCCAGCACGAGCGGTCCCGCATGCCCGCGGAAGGGATCCTCGCGGTCGGCAGCGAGGCAGCGTTCCATGCGCTTGAAGTAGGGCAGGCAGTGGGCGTAGTCCCAGGTCTCCATACCCGGGTCCGACGCCCACCGCTCGTAGTCGAGCGGGTTCCCGCGCTGGAAGATCATGCCGTTGATGCTGCTCGAGCCGCCGAGCACCTTGCCGCGTGCGTGGTAGACGCGACGGCCGTTCATGTGCGGCTCGGGCTCGCTCTCGTACTTCCAGTCGTAGTAGTTGCTGCCGATCGGGAACGCGAGCGCCGCCGGCATGTGGATGAAGACGTCCCAGATGTAGTCGGGGCGCCCCGCCTCGAGCACCAGCACGCGGTTCGAGGGATCGGACGAGAGGCGATTGCCGAGCGCGCTGCCGGCCGAGCCACCGCCCACGATCACGAAGTCGTACCGCCCGGCCATCACGTGCCTCCCAGTTCGGTGCCCTCAGCGTGCCGACGCCGCGAGCATGCACCACGGCGCCGGGCGCTGCATCGGGGCGTTGCCGATCACGCAACGGAGGGACCGCCCCGCGTCCGGCGTGCCCGGCTACGCTCATCACGCATGCCCCGACTCGTGATCCGCGCGCCGCTCGCGTGGCTCGGCCCCGGCCGGGCGACGCCCGACGTGCAGGTGGCGTGCGAAGGCGGCTCGATCGTGGAGGTCGGCCGAGTGCATCCGGTGCCCGAGACCGACGAGCTGATCGTGGCAGACGGGTTCCTGATGCCGGCCGGCGCCGATCGGCACGTGCACGTGGAGCTTGGCGACCCGGTGGCGATCGTCCGGCGAGGCGTGACCGCCGTGCGCGACCTGGCGTGGCCGGCCGAGCGGATCTTCCCGCTGACGGAGGCTTCGGACCTGCCGGGGTTCAACGGACCGTTCATCCGGGCGGTGGGCCCGATGCTCACTGCGCCGGGTGGCTACCCGACCCTGGCCTCATGGGCGCCTTCCGGGACCGGCTTGGAGATCGCCGATGCCGAGGCGGCGGCGGCGGCGGTCGCGGATCTGGCACGGCGGGGCGCGGTCGCGATCAAGATGTCGCTCAACGCCCGGGCAGGACCGACCCCCAGCGACGCGGTCCTCGCCGCCATCTGCGACGCGGCGGCCGGATTCGACCTGCCGGTCACCGCCCACGCCGAGGGGACGGGACAGGTCGCGCGCGCCCTGGGCGCCGGCATCGGAGAGCTCGCGCACACCCCGTGGACCGAGCGACTCGACGACGCCACGATCGCGGCAGCCGCCGGCCGCATGCGGTGGGTCTCGACCCTGGACATCCACGGCTTCGGACGCGACACGCCGGAGCTGCGGTGCGCTCTCGACAACCTCACCCGGTTCCACCGAGCCGGCGGCGACGTGGTCTACGGGACCGACCTCGGGAACGGCCCGATCCCGTCCGGGGTGCACGTCGCCGAGCTGCGGTGGCTCCGAGCGGCGGGCCTGACGACCGAGCAGTGCCTCGAGGCGTTCGTGCGCGCTCCGATCGAGGTGGGCGCGCCGGCCGACCTGCTGGTGGTGGGGGAGAGCCCGCTGGGTGACGTGGCGGCCCTCGACGACATCCGACTCGTCGTGCGTGCAGGTGAGATCGTCGCGAGCGGGTAGTCTGAGCGAGACTACTCGCACCGGATACGTGAGGCGGTCCTCCTCGCGGCAGCTCCGAACTACCGTGAGTGCAGCACTACTCGCAGCTCCTCGAAGCAGCGGTCGATATCGGCTTCGGTGTTGAAGAAGTGCGGGCTGATCCGCAGGCCGTCGCCTCGGAAGTCGGTGCACACGGCCCTCGCCAACAGCTCGTGACAGATCGCGCCGGCGTCGTCGCCGACCCGCACGTTCACCACGCCGCCGCGCGCGGCACGATCGCGGGGCGTGCGCACCTCCAGCCCCGCCTCGTCGGCTCGCGCGACCACGTGGTCGGTCAGCTCGCCCTGCCGCGCACGGATCCGCTCGACCCCGACCTCGGCGACGATGTCCATGCCGCCCTGGGCGAGGAAGAACACCGGGGCCGGCGGCGTGCCGTGCTCCAGGCGGCGGGCCGTCGGGTGGTACGTCAGGTGCTCGAGGTCGAACGAGAACGGCTCCTCGGTCGCGAACCATCCGGTCACGGCGGGCTCCAGGGTCGGGAGCACCTCGCGCCGCGCGTACAGGAACACCATGCCCGGGCCGCCGCACATCCACTTCAACGTGCCCGCGGTGTACAGGTCGCAGCCGAGCGAATGCAGGTCGAGCGGGACGATGCCCAGGCCGTGGTAGTCGTCGACGAACGACAACGCGCCGCGTTCCCGCGCCATCGCGCACACGGCGGCGGCGTCGACGATCGCGCTCGACCGGTAGAGCACGCGGTTCACCATCACCACGGCGGTGCGCTCGTCGATCGCCTCGTCGTAGGCCTCGAGCGGGATCGTGAGCCCGTCGGGGGAGCGCAGCCACACGATCTCCGCGCCGGTCTTCGCCGCCCACGCGAGCCAGACCTGGCCGTCGGTCGGGAAGTCGAGCTCGGACAGGACCACCCGCCGCCGTTCCCCCGAGAGGTCGAGCGCCGACGCGATCGTCGAGAGCGCGATCGAGACGTTCGTGGTGATCGCCACCTCGCCGGCGTCGCACCCGGCGAGCGCGGCGAACGACGATTTCAGCCCCGCCAGGCGCGGGAAGATGTCCTCGAACCACACGAGGTCGGGCGCGCCCTTCGCCGCCCACGCGTCGAGGTACCCGTCGAGCATCGCCCGCGAACGTCGGGAGACCGGGCCGAGCGATGCGCTGATCAGGTACGACGTGTGTTCGAGGACCGGGAACTCGTCTCGGTACGAGATGAGGTCGCGTTCAGGCGTCGTCGTCGCCTTCCGTCGCGTCGGCAACGTCGGCGCCTTCCCCGCCCTCGTCGTCCCCGGTGCCCTCGTGCTCGAGCAGGTAGTCGACGTACATCGGGCGCAGGGCCTCGCCGAGGGGACCGGAATCCGCGTCGTAGAGCAGATCGTTCAACAGCGCGAGGGGCCGGCGGATGTCGGTCTTGCTGCGCTGGTCGTCCCCGATGACCTCCTCGGCGACCGGAAGCGCCTTCAACAGGTCCCAGAAGAACCCCACGTCGAACCGGCGCTTGGCCGTGCCGATCGCCCGGTCGTAGAGCTCCTTGGTGGGGAGGGCTTCGAGTTCCTCGCGGGTCGTCATGGCAGGCAAGCCTAACGCTCGCCGTCGCCGCCCGGCAGGAAGCGCTCGAACCAACGAATCGTGCGCGTGGCGAGGTCGACGACGGCGGGGAACTCACCCACGCCGTGACCCTCCTGTGGGTACACGACGACCTCGGTGGGCACGCCCTGCTCCCGAAGCGCGCGGTAGAACTCC
>DASZOO010000233.1:0-3795 GCA_035550775.1 Actinomycetota bacterium
TCGAGCGTCAGGGTGGCGGTCGGGTCGTGGCCGGCGGCGCGCGGCGGCCGGTTCCGCAGCTCCTCGGGGAGTTCAGGCATGTGGGCGAGTCTACCGAGCGAGGGTCGGCTAGCCGAGCGCGGCCCGCAGCACCCGGCAGGCGCGCAGCGTCACCCACTTGCTCCGGCGCCCGGGGGCCTCGACGTCGGACCAGAGCCTTCCCCGATACGGCTGCTCGTTCCGCCAGCGCCCGTCGGCATCCTGCTTCCCGAGGACCATGTCGAGGGCCGGCGTCAGACGGCGATCCCGCCCGTGGCCCAGCTCGACGAGCGCCTCGAGCCCCTGGAGGGAATCGGCCACGTAGCCGGAGGGGAACCCGAGCTTCGTCCAGTTCCTGCTGATGGACGTGTCGGTCGGGAAGTCACCCGTGGCGAGGTCGTTCTCGAGGAGGAACGCGACGCCGCGGTCGATCGCGCGCCGGACGCCACGGGACCGGCGCCGAGGCGGGATCGCCGCGAACGCCCTGAGCGCCTTGATCGCGCCCCAGCCGCAGGGAAGGCCGCCGTTGATCCCACAGGCGAACCCCGGACCGCTCGTCGCGCCTGGATACCAGCGCTCGTGGCCTTCGCCGGTGATGGCGCCGGCCTCCCAGGCGAGGCCGTGCCGGACACGCTCGTCGTCGAACCGCCCGAACGCGAGGAGCGACCGCAGGACGTTGCCGGTCAGGCAGTGCGCCACGGAGCTGTTCGCGGTCGCCCAGCCGAACCCACCGCCCCGTGCCTGACCGTGGTCGAGGACGTAGTCGCATGCCCGCTGCACGCGTCGATCGCGCGGATCGGCCCCCATCTGCTCGAGGAAGATCAGCGACCAGAACCAACCCGTGTACTTGGGCCCGTACCGGGCTCCCGGCCCCACCCACCAACCCTCGGGATCCTGCGCGGCCAGGATCGACGCGATCGGGTCGGTGCGCATCGCCGCCGCGCGAGCGCGTCGGACCGCCGGCGCCTCTTCCGGCTCGTCGAGGAGCTGGGTGAGCGCCAGGCGGCGGACGGCGGGGTGGTCGGCCTCGAGCAGCCACGGGAGCGGGTCGCCGCGCAGCGCGGATCGCCACGCCTCCACCGGGGCCTCACTCCTCGTTGAAGTAGATGTTCTTGACCTCGGTGTAGAGCTGGACGGCCGCCATGCCCATCTCGCGGCCGATGCCGCTCTGCTTGAAGCCCCCGAAGGGCGCCTCCGTGTGCACGCTGGAAGCCGAGTTCACGCTCAGGTTCCCGGTGCGGATGCCCTTGGCGACCCTGATCGCGCGGCCGAGATCGCGGGTCCAGATCGAGCCCGAGAGACCGTAGGGCGAATCGTTCGCCAGCCGCACGACCTCGTCCTCGGAATCGAACGGGATCATGCCGACGACCGGGCCGAAGATCTCCTCCTGGGCGACGCGCCACGAGTTGTGGACGTCGGCGAGCACCGCGGGCCGCATGAAGAACCCGTCCCCTTCGGGCACGTCGCCCCCGGTCACGTGCCGGGCGCCCTCGTCGATGCCGATCGCGAGGTAGTCGAGCGAGGTCTGCCGCTGCCCGGCCGAGATCAAGGGACCCATCTCGGTTCCCTCGTCGAGGGGCTGGCCGACGGCGATCGACTCGGTGCGCTTGGCGAACCGCTCCACGAACTCGTCGTAGACACCGCGCTGCACGAACTGGCGCGAGCGGGCGCAGCAGTCCTGGCCGGCGTTGTCGAAGACCGACCACAGCGACTTCTCGACGCACACGTCGAGGTCGGCGTCGTCGAACACCACGTTGGCCGACTTGCCTCCGAGCTCGAGCGAAACCCGCGTGATGTGCTCGGCGGCGGCCTGCATCACCGCGGTGCCGACCTCGGTGGAGCCCGTGAACGAGACCTTCGCGACGCGCGGGTCGCCGATCAGCGCGTTGCCGACCGACGAGCCCGGTCCGGGCAGCACGCTCAGGGTCCCCTCCGGCAGCCCGCACTCGTAGAGGAGCTCCGCGACCCGCAGGATCGTGAGCGGGGTCTGCGACGCCGGCTTGAGCACAGCGGTGTTGCCGCACGCGAGCGCCGGAGCGATCTTCCACGAGGCGATGACCGTCGGGAAGTTCCACGGCGCGATCAGGGCGCACACCCCGACCGGCTCGCGGAGGGTCACGTCGAGCCCGGGAGGCACGATCGGGATCGTCTCCCCGAAGATCTTGTTCGCCGCGCCGCCCCAGTACTCGAAGACGTTCGCGACGATGTCGATCTCCCCGCGGGCCGCCGTGATCGGCTTCCCGCCGTTGCGGGCCTCGAGGACGGCGAGCTCGTCCTGTCGTTCCCGGATCGCGAACGAAGCCTTCGTCAGCACGCGGCCACGCTCCCGGGCGGACAGCCGCGGCCAGGCTCCCGAATCGAACGCCTCGGCCGCCACGTCGACCGCGCGACGAGCGTCGTCGGCGCCGCCTCTGGCGACCTCGGCCATCGGCGCGCCCGTCGCCGGCTCGATCACGTCGTCGGTCGCGCCGTCGAGGGACACGACGCGCTCGCCCCCGAGGATCATCAACTCGGCCATGCGCCTGCACCTCCGTGCGGTGAACGAGAGGCACATCGTAGACCCACGGCGTACCCTTCGGGCCGTTCGACCGGACCAGGGGAGGCGTCATGCGGCTCGAGGGCAAGGTGGCACTGATCACAGGCGGCGCCAGTGGCATGGGCAGGGTCGCGTCCGTCCTCTTCGCGAGCGAGGGCGCGAGCGTCGTGCTCACCGACGTGAACGACGAGGCCGGCGCGGCGACGGCGAGCGCGATCGGTGACGCGGCGCACTACGTGCACGCCGACGTCTCGCGGGAGGCCGACGCCGAAGCCATGGTGGCGGCCGCGGTCGATCGCTTCGGGCGCCTCGACGTGCTCTACAACAACGCGGGCGTGATGCTGGCCGACGACGGCAGCGTGCACTCGACCCCCGAGGCGATCTGGGACGCGACCCTGGCCATCAACGTGAAGGGGGTCGCGTTCGGCTGCATGTACGGCATCCCGGCGATGATCGAGTCCGGGGGTGGGTCGATCATCAACGTGGCCTCCTTCGTCGCGTGGATGGGGGCGGCGACCTCGCAGACGGCCTACACGGCGTCGAAGGGAGCCGTGCTCTCGATGACGCGGGAGATCGCGGTCGAGTACGCGCGCCGTGGCATCCGCTGCAACGCGCTCTGCCCCGGCCCGATCGACACGCCGCTGCTGTCCGAGCTGCTGTCCGATCCGGAGCGGCGGCAACGGCGCTTCGTGCACATCCCCATGGGGCGGCTCGGCCAGGCGGACGAGCTCGCGAAGGCGGCGCTGTTCCTCGCGAGCGACGACTCGAGCTTCATGACGGGCTCGAGCCTGATCGTCGACGGTGGTATCACGGCCGCCTACGTCACCCCGGAGGACTGACCCCGGAAGCCCTCAGGTGCCGAACACGGGGCGGAGCGCGTCGTACACGGCGCGGTACCGGCCGTACGACTCGTCGTACGCCTCACGCGCGGACGGGTCGGGCTCGTGTACGTCGGGGCGGAACCGCACGAACGCGGCCACGGCGTCGCTGACGTGCTCGTGCACACCCGCTCCGACCGCTGCGAGGATCGCCGCGCCGGTCGCCGTCGTCTCGACCGACTCCGGAACCCTGACCGGTAGCCCGGTCACGTCGGCCTTGATCTGACGCCACAGCGGGCCCTTCGCGCCGCCGCCCACGATCGTCAGGCGCCGCACGTCGAGGCCGGCATCATGCATCGCGTCGAGGATGTCGCGCAGGGCGAAGGCGCTTCCCTCCAGGATCGCGCGCGTCATGTGATCGCG
>DASZOO010000234.1:0-3202 GCA_035550775.1 Actinomycetota bacterium
TTCCCGACCGACTTCCCGGCCGAAGACGGGTCGCCGGCCGAACGGCTCCCCCTGTTCACGAACTTCCGGTCGGGAGCGCGCATCCTGCACGCCGCCGACACGATCATCTCGCCGCTGCCGGCGAACCAGCGTCCCGACCCCCACAAGCGGCTCGTGCCGTTCGCACCGAACGGTGAGGGCGAGGTCACGGTCACGTCGCACCGCGACGAGCTCACCGAGGCCCGCGCGATCGCCGATCGTGTGGTGGCACTGCACGAGGCCGGCTCTCCGTGGTCGGAGATCGCGGTGCTGTGCCGCACGTCGCGGCTGTTCTTCCTGCTGCAGCAGACGTTCGCGGAGCGCGAGATCCCGGCCGAGATCGTCGGGCTCGCCGGGCTGCTGCGCACGCCCGAGGTCGTCGAGGTCATGGCGTACGCGCGGGCGGCCAACGACGCGATGGCCAGCGTGGCGCTCGCTCGCATCTTGATGGGTCCTCGTTACCGCGTCGGGTTCAAGGACCTCGCGCTCGTCGCCGGCTGGGCCAAGGGCAAGAACTACGCGTGGCGCGAGGACGGCGGCGACGACGAGGAGACGCCGTTCCTGTTCGCCGAGGCGCTCGAACATCTCGACGAGGTCGAAGGACTCTCCGACGACGGACGGGCCCGCCTCGAGGAGTTCCGCGCCGAGCTCTCGGTGCTCCGCGTCGAGGCGCGCCGGCCGGTGCCCGAGTTCCTCGGCGAGGTGATGCGACGCATCGGCATCGTCGACGAGCTCGAGGCCGATGTCGACCGCGCCGTCGCCGCGCAGCGGTCGCGGAACCTCGCGGCGTTCCTCGACCAGGTGCACGCGTTCGAACCCGTCGAGGGCGAGCTGACCCTGCGGGCGTTCCTGGACTACGTCGACTCGGTCGAGGCTCTCGAGAAGGAAGAGTGGGAGCCCGTGCAGCCCAGCGAGTCCGATTCGGTCAAGGTGATGACGATCCATCAGGCCAAGGGGCTCGAGTTCGACCATGTCTTCGTGCCCGGCGTGGCGGCCGGGCTGATGCCGTCCAAGCGCATCCAGCAGAATCCGGCAGAACGCGGCTACTCGCTCGACTTCGAGCTGCGGGGCGACGCGGCGATCCTGCCCGCCTTCGACGGCGTGCTCTCGCACTTCAAGCGCGACCTGCAGGCCCAGGAGGTGATCGAGGAACGCCGCACGATGTACGTGGCGCTCACCCGGGCCCGCCGGTCGCTCCACGTGAGCGCCTCGAATTGGTACGGCGAGAACGTGCGCGCGAAGGGTCCGAGCGAGTTCTTCGCCGAGCTCGCCGAGTGGGGAACGGCCTCTGGAGAGGCCGACGTGACGATCGAGACCACCGGCCGGCCTTCGAGGGACGACGACGAACCCCCCGAGCAGAACCCGATGCTCGGCTACCGCGAGTCGCTCGTGCGCGACTGGCCCGGTCCGGCTCGGCCCGACGACGCCGACGGCACGTTCCCCGACGGATGGCGGCGCACGGCTGTCGCCGCGATCGAGGCCGGCGCCGTGCAGACCGCGCTCCTCGACTCCCTCGACGCCGACGACCGCGCGGCGTTCGAGCGCCTGACCGCCGACCGGCGCCAGCTCGCCGCCCACCTGCGCGAGCGTGAAGCCGTCGAGGGCGGCCCCGGCCTCGAGCGCGCCCCGCAGAGCGTGGGCGCGAGCGACCTGATCACCTACGTGCAGTGCCCGAAGCGCTTCTACTGGTCGAGGGTGCGCCCGCTGCCGCGGTTCAGCGGACCGGCCGCGCGCATCGGCACCGAGATCCACGCCTGGATCGAGCGCCGGGCTCGAGGCCAGGGTCAGCTGCTGGAGCTCGAGGACCGGCCCGACCTGACCGATGAGGAGCTCGCCGGCGACCCCGGGCGCATCGAGCGCCTGCGCGAGTCGTTCCTGGGAAGCCGGTTCGCCGGTGTGCCCCCGCTCTACGCCGAGCGAGCCTTCCTGCTGCGCCTCGGGGAGTTCACGGTCGGCGGACGCATCGACGCGATCTTCGGGGATCCCGAGGGTCCCTGGGAGATCGTCGACTGGAAGACGGGCCGGACGCCGGCCGCCGACGATCCCACGCTGGGTCTGCAGCTCGATGTCTACGGGCTGGCTGCGGTCGAGATCTGGAGGAAGGCCCCCGAAGACCTTTCGCTCACCTACCTGTACCTCGCGAGCGGCGACGAGGTCACCAAGCCGATGGACGACCCGGCGGTCGTTCGTGAGCGTGTGGAAGCCTCACTGACCGCGATCGGCGACGGCGCGTTCGATCCGACCCCCGGCCGTTGGTGCACGCACTGCGACTTCCGCTCGTTCTGCGACGCCGGCCAGGCGTGGCTCACCTCGCAGGAACAGGCGGGAGAGAGCTCGCTCCGATGACCGGTCGTCCTTCCGTCCCCGACGGGCGAACAGGGCCGCCACCCCGACGACCACGGTGAGTGGCACGAGCTCGACGAGGACGAACCCGAGCCGGTCCCCCATGAACCCCTCAGGCAGGTGCGCATCGGGGTTCGGGGTTCCCAGCCCCGGCCAGAGCACGGCCACGAGCGCGAGCGCTGTCCACGCGGTGGCGAGCCCGCTCACCGCCCACGCGCCCACGGCGCCTCCGGGAACACGGAACGTTCGCGGCACGCCCGGGTGCGACCGTCGAAGGCGCACGAGCGCCGGGAAGACCGCGAGGTTGCCGAGCGCCAGCAGCGCGATCGAGAGGGCAAGGACGACGCTGAAGTACTTCTCGTCGTCGTTGCCCGCCACGGCGAACGCCGTGCATGTCGTGAGGGCCGCGGCGGCACCCGCGACGGCCGTCGCCCGCACCGGCGTCCCGGTCCGACCGGAGATCCGTCCCAGGAACCTCGGCCCCACGCCGTCGAGGCCGGCAGCCGCCTGGGCTCGGCAGGAGCCGGCCATCCAGGTCATGCCGTTCACGAGCAGCACGAGCACGAAGGCCGAGCCGACCGCCGCGCCCACCGGTTCGGCGGCGCTTCCGTACACCGTGAAGACGCTCGAGATGGCGTCGATGAACCCCGTCAGCCCGGAGATCTCCTCCGCGGGCATCACGAGCACGATCGCGAGCACAGGAACGCAGTAGAGGACGAACGTGAGCACCCCGGCCCGGCCGATCGCGGCCGGCACGTCGCGCTGCGGGTCCCGCATCTCTTCGCTCGCCGCTGAGGGAAGCTCGAAGCCGAGGAAGTTGTACACGAGCACCGGCGCGACG
>DASZOO010000235.1:0-1528 GCA_035550775.1 Actinomycetota bacterium
ACGAGCAGGGGTTCTCCCTCGACCTCGACGGCATCCGGAGGCTCGTGTCGGCGGAGGGGTCGCTCGCGGACGAGGCCTCGGGTTCGTCTGTCTGAGCTCGGCCGATCCCCGACGTCGGGGCCGGGGTGGATGCCGGGCAGCGGGGGCCGCGGCTCGAGGATCCGGATCATCCCCAGGAGCTCGAGTGCTAGCTTCCGTTCGTCGGATCTCGATGCCTCGTGAAAGGAGCCTGCTCGATGAGCGAGAGAGAGACGCAGGGCGGCGACGACGAGCTCGGCACGTGCCACATCTGTGGGCGAACATTCCCGACCCAGGAGGAGCTGTCGAAGCACCTGATGGACGACCACGAGCAGGGCGAGACCCTCGGCGACCCAGACGACAGCCCTCAGTGACGACGGGCGATGTGATCAGGACCGCGCATCACCACCAGCCGTTGCGATTCGACCCGGCGCAGCCGGGCGACGATACCGGCGTCCCATGATCACGTTGCGGGACCTCGAGGACTCCGACCTCGACGCCGTGCTGGCCTTACGCCTCGCGCCGGGCCAACGCAGGTTCGTGAGCACGGTCCCGGAGTCCCTGGCCGAGGCGGAGGAAGAGCCCGGCGCGCGGCCGATCACGTGGGCCGTCTATCGGGACGAGATGCCGGTCGGGTTCGTGATGATCGCCGACGAGGTCGAGGAGCCGTACATCGCCCACTACCTGTGGAAGCTGCTGATCGACGAACGGTATCAGCGCCAGGGATTGGGAACGGCGACGCTTGACCTCGTCGTTCGCTACTTCCTCGATCGTCCCGGTGTCGACTCGATCACGACGAGCGCGGTCGAGGGCGCCGGATCGCCGATCCCGTTCTACGAGCGCTACGGGTTCCAGCGCACGGGCGAGATGCACGACGAGGAAGTCGTCCTTCGTCTGGACCTGCGGCCGATCCGGTGACGGGGGCCGATCCGCTCGGCGTCGAGTCGACGGGTCGGCGCGCGGCCATCGACCTCTACTGGATCCCCCTGGGAGCGGGAGCCCACGTCGTCCGTCTGAGCGGGAAGGCCTACGAGGCGATCGCCGCGTTCTTCGAGCATCGCCCTCGGTTCGCGCTCTTCCACACAGCCCTGGAGATCGCGGTCCCCGACGGCCGGTTCGTGATCGAGTCCGCGCCGATCCGGGACGAGCGCGGGCGCGAACGTGGTGTCGTCGCCGAGGGCGCGGTCGGCACGAGATGGGCGGCGCGGTTCCGGCTGTTCCGCTACGAGGTGCGCCGATGGCGTGCCGGGTCCATCCCCGATGCGAGCGAGGCGGTCGACGGTCCGATCCGGGTGACGAGCGACCTGGTCCGAGCGCGGCGGGTCCTCGATCTCGTTCCCGAGGTCCCCACCCCCGTCTGGGGCAGGGACGAGCAGCGGACCGGTGACATGTGGAACTCCAACTCGTTGATCTCGTGGCTGCTCGCGCGTGCGGGCGTGGACACCGATCCCCTCCGGCCACCACCCGGTGGCCGAGCACCGGGTTGGCGGGCCGGACTCGTCGTGGCACG